>OMYM01000071.1 GCA_900315225.1 uncultured Erysipelotrichaceae bacterium
TCGCCTGCGTTATAAGATGAACTACTTCACCCTCATGGGTCTCATCGCCGGTGCCACCACCGACCCGCCCGCTCTGGCTTATGCCAACCAGACGGCCAACAACGACGCTCCCGCCGTCGGCTACTCCACTGTCTATCCCCTCTGCATGTTCCTACGCATCCTCACCGCGCAGCTCATCATCCTTCTGCTGTATAGCATTGTGTAATAAACTCAACTCTCAACTTTCAACTTGACTCCTCTTCTTTCCACGGCCATTCGTGCAGCCCTCGCAGCTGGACGCGATATCATGGCCATCTATGATGACCCTGCGGCTGACTTCGGCATCGAGCGTAAGGCCGACAACTCGCCGCTGACGCGTGCCGACAAGGCCGCCCATGCCCGCATCATGACCTTCCTCGAGCCTACAGGCATCCCCGTGCTCAGCGAGGAAGGTGCTCATCTGCCCTACGAAGAGCGCCGCCATTGGCACCGCCTCTGGATCGTCGATCCATTGGATGGAACGAAAGAGTTCATCAAACGTAATGGCGAGTTTACGGTGAATATCGCACTTGTGGAGGACGGAACACCCGTCATGGGCGTTATCTACAGACCCACCCCCTTGCCCCTCCCGTCAGGAAAGGGAGAGGCTGGCGCGTTGTATTTTGGATTCTCTTCGGATGAGGAACAAGGGGCGTGGCGCGTGGAGGACGAATTGCTGTTGAACAATCCGGCCATCACCGTTGAAGACATTCTTAAATCCTCCGCCGCGCAACTTCTCCCCTCCTTTGGGGAGGGGCTGGGGGTGGGCTCCCCCTCCCACACCGTGAGGAACCGTGAGTGGGTCTGCGTCGCCTCTCGCAGCCATCTCAGTCCCGAGACAGAGGCCTTCATCGAGGCGCTTCGTCGCGAGCATCCCGACCTCCAGCTCATCTCCTCAGGTTCGAGCCTCAAGATATGCCTCGTTGCCGAAGGCCGTGCCGACATCTATCCTCGCCATGCCCCTACGATGGAGTGGGATACCGCAGCCGGTCATGCCATAGCCCTCGCCGCAGGTTGCGAGATGGTCGATGCGACCATCGGTCTGCCCCTGACCTACAACAAGCCCGACCTTCACAACCCTTGGTTCATCGTCCGCAGAAAGGATAATAACCGATAAATAGCCCCTTCCCGTTTTATACTACTTTCCCTAATCTTCACATTGGCGATATCGCTGATTTCCCCTCAAGATTCGTTCCCGTAAGATGCGAAAGCAACCTCTCACGGCCACTCACCACAAAGGTGATGAGATAAGTGCCGCGTCCATAGTAATCATGCCCCGGATTGCGTGGACGATAAGTCGATGTCATCATAGTGTTCTTATCCACTCGCAACTTGCATTGAAAGATGCCTATAAGCCTGAATGATTCATTCTTCTACGTTTATTCTCGCTGAAAAGGTACACATTTTTTCTGACTCACCAAGCTTTCGCCCCACTTTTCCTGTTTTTGCATCGATTGGCGCATTCGTGCGACCGTGTTTATGCAGAATGCACTCACCAGCGAGACGAGCCCGCTGGTGAGAATATGGAATAACTATCCGTCTGCACCCTGGATGTCACAATGTATCTGGTATTCCTCTTCTACATTTTCTGTCTTTCCTCGGTCAGCAACTTTGGTCGTAAAACGATGAAAAAACATTGGATAATGTGGAAATGGGGTCATTTTGGAGCATTTTTCAACAAAAAAAGGGCGGGGGATGCAAGAGCTTCACGGAAAATGATTACTTTTGCAAAGGATTCCACATTAGAATGCAGGTCCAAAGACAAAATAGTAATAACAATCGTAATCAAGACCAATGGCAACTTATACAATTACATTGAACGAGCGCACTTCCTCTGGGAAGGCACTCATGGCCTATCTGGAGGCATTGGGGGTGCTCGTATCCAAGGTTACACCAAAGGCTAAGAGCAGTTATTTGCGTTCACAAGAAGACAAGCTTGCTGGTCGTGTGGAGAAATTCTCTTCATCTGAGGAAATGTTCAAGTCATTAGGAATCTGAGCACCCATGTACGAAATCATAATGGCCAAGACGTTCTTTATAATAAATGTATAACAACCATGTGTATATAAGACGAAATCTCCCTTTAATATCGTAATATATCACCACATTAGCAGCATTAATTCAGAAATTAACACATCGTGATGGAATCTCTACATATCAAGAATTTCAAAAATTTTAAGGAACTGACTATCGACAAACTCAGAAAAGTTAATCTGATAGTGGGAAAAAATAATGTTGGCAAGTCCAGTCTTTTAGAAGCCATTTCAATCTATATCACCAATGGTGAGGAGAACTGGCTACGTGTATTGCTTGCAGACCGTGGTGAAGCAATTCGTGATGATGAAGGATTTGAGATGAATCCTGAGAACGTGAAGAATCATTATATATCATTATTTTCTGGATGGGAAGAAAATTATAACGGTGGCTTTGAAATGGTATTTGGAACAAATGCCAATGATGAGATTCCCGTCAGAATATCACAAGTCTATATCCGCGAAGGGAAAAGAGGCACTTCTACTCAAATGGAGGCTTTTCACGAGGATATGATTGATGTTCAAGTTGATAAAAGTTCTATAACAGGTGCAGGTCTGTTAGTCACAAGCGGAACACAAAGTAATATTATTTCGTACAGCAAAAAGAGGAGCTATTTGAAAGTGTTCAATGAAAAGTTTCCATTTCAATATATTCCTATGTATATGATAGATAGGATTGCTAATGCAAAGCTATTTGACAATATTTCTTTGTCGCCAGATGAGGACTATGTACTTGACGCTTTAAGAATTATAAACCCTACTATCAGTAGAATACGTTTCATTGACACTAACGAAGGACGCAATTCTGAGCGAATAGCAGTCGTTACCGTTAAAGGAAGTGACAAACGCTACCGTCTCAGTTCTATGGGCGATGGCATCAATAGAATCCTAACGATTATTCTTGCTCTGCTGAATTGTAAGGATGGCATTCTGCTTCTTGATGAGTTTGAGACGGGGCTTCATTATTCTGTGCAAGATCAGTTATGGGAAATCATCTTCATGCTGTCCGAGAAACTCAACGTACAGGTATTCGTTACCACCCATAGCAACGACTGTGTGAATAGTTTTGCAAGGACCAACAGACAGGGAGTTGGCCAGTTAATCCGACTTGTCAATCAAGATGGGACCACTGTTTCTACTATTTTTGATGACATGGAGGAACTGCGTTTTGCATCCGATAACTACGTAGAGATGAGGTAAAATGAAGGAAACGCATACATATAAACTTCTTGTTGAAGGTAAAGATGACCAGCATGTCGTTTGGGCATTATGTGAAAAGCATAATGTCCCGGAGACATTTGACGTAATTGATTGCGGAAGTGCGGAAAATACCTTGAAGTCACTAGATGTTCGCCTAAGACTTGCTGATAATAACAGGCGTATTGGAGTCGTTATGGATGCCGATACAAATCTTATGGGGCGATGGGATAGTTTCGTCTCTATACTAAAGCGTACAGAAAAGTATAAATGTGATGATCTAACCTTGCCACAAGATGGCCTCGTTTTAGAGCCAACAGACAATACATACCCAAAAGTTGGCATTTGGCTGATGCCAGATAATAACCAGAATGGTATGCTGGAGGACTTTATGGCGGCCCTCACAGCATCCGATGATAAATTGATGAAGAAATCAGAAGACGTGCTGACCGACCTGGAAACAGAAGGAATACAAAAATACAAGCCGGTACATCGTTCAAAGGCAAAGATACATACTTATCTTGCTTGGCAAGATGTTCCTGGCCGTCCGATGGGGCAGGCAATCACCGCAAACATCCTGAATTCAAATTCAGATGTAGCCGTGAGGTTTGCCAAATGGTTAATAGAAATGTTTTAACTCTTAATACTGAAAATCCGATGGACAGATAAAAAACAATAGGACATAAGACTGGACGTCCACTTTTGATTCTTGTTTTCCGACAATTGGGGAATTGAA
>OMYM01000070.1 GCA_900315225.1 uncultured Erysipelotrichaceae bacterium
CAAAAAATTTAAATCGATTGGAATCGATGTTTTTGTCGTGCCTGCGTTGTGGAACCCAGCTTTTTTGAACTCGTTTTGAAACACGTCCTTGCTTTGATTATTCATCCAGTGGAAATAAACACTACTGATATCGAGAATGATAATCTAGGCAAAAGTTATGACTTCAAATCGGAGTTTATTGCCGATGCCAGTATGTTTTCAGAATACATCGACCTCTTGGATGGCTCTAATGCTGCTTGTTCCGAGGCAATGGAGTTTTTGTATACTATCTGTGAGCGCCCAGACATTGAGATTGTCTCGGAAAGGCATTCCAATAATTGTTTTTCCAAAATAGCCTACGATAAGAATAACGATTTATACATTTATACAGAAGACAACGGCAATGGTAACAATGCTCTTATGTATATCAATGGAAATCGGTATATCCTTGACTTAGAGAACACAGAATTGTATATTTCATCTTCCACGTCTGGTCGTGAGCTCGTTTATAAAGACAGCATGCTAGGTTTATCCACGATTGACATCCCTCTTTCCAAGCCTGTTCAAGCAAGCACCCGCGGAACATGGATTCGCGTTACAGAAGGGTTTATCAACGGCGGATACAAGCAAGGTTGGCTTACCATTTTATCATTGGTTTCTGGCACATTGACACATGGTGTCATAGCTGGATTGTTGAATCTAAACGGGAGATCTGTCAATATTCTTTGGGCCATATCAATGGCAGTGACCATTGGGCAAAGCATATTTGTCACCATTTACTACAAATGCAGGCAGTCTTATATGAGCGATTGTCCAACTTACATTAAACAAGAAGATCTATACTATCAATACAGCGGATATACAGGATACTGTGGTTCTGCTACATACACATTTCACTCTGTGAATCCTTCTTTTTCAAATCCAGCATGCCTCGCTTATTCATGAGAATCAAAAACGATGAAAAACAAAAAGCTTATGATCTTGCCTTGGCGTTCATCATGGCAGCCGTCCTGTTGTTCCTAGCATTGTTCAAGGCAAGCACAGTTCTGCAAAAGGCTTTTCTTTTCGCGATCATTGTCCTGTTTTCAATGGCATGCGTTTCGCAGCATTATGAAAAGAACACAATTGCCAAGGCATTTAGAGTTGCTTCATGGGCACTGATGGTTATCTACGGTATCTATCTGTTCCGCAGTGGAATGCTTGAATACCCTTATTTGGTCGCATGGGGCATCATTCTGTTGCTTCAGGTGACATAGCCTGAAGCAACGGCCGAAAGGTAAAGGGAAATGTTCGAGAAAACCATGAAAACAATAGATGGGATCCCTGGCTTTTTCAAGCCAGGGAAGGGGGCGGAGGACAACCCGATCCCCTGTATGGACACATACGAGAACCCATTCAATTTGAAAAGGGCTTTGCCCCATTCTTTGAATCTGGCAGAAGCCACACGGAAACGAACCACTACACCATGCACTACCTCAACATCCTTGTGCTATTGGAAGAATATTTCGAGGACAAATCACCCGAGACATTCATTCTTGACATCAAACTCGTTGGCCTGCCATTGAATCCAACAGAAAAGCAAAACACTGCATAACGCTCAGCTAGATCAGCTGAGCGTTATTCCATCCACTCTACAGCATGCCATGTTCAAGCCGGAGTAGAAAACACGCTAAAGGAATTTAGCGTATTTCATGTTCCATGAACCAACTGTACAATGGAAGAATACAAGGATCATATTCACGGTCTTTGGCAATGACAAAGCATATGTCCCTTTTCCGTTGACCAGCAATAGGGATCAAGCGATATGTTGCAGGAACATGCGGCCGATGCACATCAAACATAACAATCATGCCGGTGGGCGGAAGCTTTGCCAGCAACGACAGATCCCTTGGATCAGTGTACACTGGCACGCTTTTTTCAAGCACGTCATGATAGACGTGCTGTTCCTTTTGATAGAACTGCTGGCTGTCGCAAACATATGTGACTGCATGACCGGAAAGGTCATCCAGGGATATCTCCGCCTTTGACGCAAAGGGGCTTTCGTCCGGTACCATGGCGCACAGCGTGTCTTGGTGGAAAACAATG
>OMYM01000065.1 GCA_900315225.1 uncultured Erysipelotrichaceae bacterium
TTGTTCAATTCCAGCAAATCGATGATGTCCTGCCACGACTTGATGTCTATACTAAACAAACCGTTCTTTCTATTCTCATCATCCTTAATGCGAATGTACTCTTCAATAGGGGCATCTTTATCTGCCGTTGTAGCAAATATCAAACGACGAAGTGCTGGTTTAAAAGCCTTTGCATTATCAATCTCTTCATCTATCTCATCAGTCGTCAGGGGCTTATTACCTGGCTTACATTTGCATTGAATCCCACTATACTCATTTTCACCCTCACGATGACCGCATATATCCACACCCTTCTGAGCCTGTCCGTTGCGGCCATTCTTCTTTATGTCATCACTCTTCCACTCTTCACGCCAAAGCAAAAGGCAAAGAGATTCAAAGTCCTGCCAATTAGCTGGTTTCCTAAGCGTCTGCGAGATTTTCATTTTCTTGTTCCTTCCAGAGTTTAACAACATCCAATGTTTCGTTATCAGGTTTATTCTCATCCTCAATGCGGTCTATCTTAACAACCACTGGCATATCCGCCAATTGACCCGCAACCACACAAACACCTGTTGCCAAGATGGGCAATGATTCCACAGAAACCTTATCCAGATAGGATATTGTGTTGTTCACCTGCTCAATATCATGCTGATTAACCAGACGATGAATAAAGTAGTTATGTAACTGAGATATAATTGTTGAGGATATGTCTGAAGGGCGTTGACTGGCAATAGTCATAAACACGCCAAACTTACGACCTTCCTTAATGATTTCTTCAAACACCTCCAAACGGTAATCCTTCCACTCTTCACTTTCTCGAGTGGATTGATAGGAAAGAATATTGTGAGCCTCATCAACGATAATATTCAGATGACTATTATTCCGCCCTTGCTTTTTATGCTCATTATAAAGCTTATTAGATATTAACAGCGGGATTCGCTTCTTGGTGTCTATATTCACATCACTTAGGTCAATAACAACCACATTATGGTTATTCCACATGTCTGCATGGTCTGAGAATTCCAGCACCTTATCAATATCCTTTTCAGCACTCTTCAATTTCTGAATGGCAGGTGCAATATGTTCATTGACTGCACGATTATCCAGCACATCATATATAAGACGGAGATACATTACATCAATGAAATTCTTGAGAATATTGTCAGCAAACTTGTAGTTAGAGACTTGCTGAAAGATTGTCAAACGCTCCGCTTGATTAGGTTTTTCACTAAAATTGGTGAACACACCATCTAGTGTCGCATAATAGCATTTACCACCTGAATGAAAACTAAAATCTCTTTTCAACCCCAAATCAACACCAGTATGAGGATCACGATTTTTGGGAAGAATTGCCTCAATATAGTTTATCAACAAGTCCCCCTTCACGTTGTCAGACATTGCAAGTATTCGCAATATCACACCCCTCAGATACCCTTTGAAGCGATTCTCATTTAATTGTGGATTATCATCCCTATTGATATTTTCATAAAGATCTATACTACGCCTAATAAAAGGCCTCTGAGTCTTCTCTGTTGCATTTGCAAAGATGCATAGCAAATTCAAGTCGAGAAGGTCATTGGCCTCCATGGGAATCTTCCCCTCACCTTCTGGTTTTCGGGTAGATAGTTTGTACACCTTCTTGTCTTCAACAATTGCTTTGGGTTTGGAATACTCACCGTTAAAGTCAAAAAACAGAAAACGAGAGTTGTTTTTGAACTGCTGGTTCCCTACATAATGAACAAACAACTGCCTATACAACTTTGACAACGTATATGATTTGCCACTACCCGTATTACCAAAGATTCCTATATGGCTGGAGAATAATCTTCCAATACCCAATTGAATGGGAACCAAGGAATCATTTGATAATGTCCCTATTCTTATATACTCGTCTTGCTTTCCTCCAAACGAATGAATCAAATCAAACTCGTCCTTAGTAAGGAGATAGCACTCGTTGTCTATCAGAGGAAGCTCGTTAACACCACGATAATACTGACCATTCTCCAGGAAACCTATGAGTTTGACAATCAGAGAGCGTCCAATGCTGTTTGATGCTTCTTGATAGTCTTTCCCCGATGGCTCTTTGTCCTCTATGATGTACTCAGATTCAACTTTCCCAATGATGGGCATAAACCCTTTCAGTATCTTAACATAGCTCCCCACTGAGACATTCTTAATCAATGCCCCCTTGAATATCAGATGTGAAGAGTTCTTGTTTTTGTCCACACGTATTTTCACTGTGCGGCCATCCACAGAATAAACGTCTCCAATTCTGAAAACAGAGTTATATATTGCTACGTCAGTATTACTTACCATAGGTAACAATTCCTTTTGAAATCATCTCAAACAGGTCATTTACAGTCTTAAAGTCGAACTGCGTCACTCCATTCGCAAA
>OMYM01000505.1 GCA_900315225.1 uncultured Erysipelotrichaceae bacterium
ATATGTTAATCTATTCATCAGAGTATTTGAACGGAGAAAGAATGTTTCATCAGCAACGAATCAACTTTGGTATATGTTCGATCAAGTAATCATGCGAAACAATATGATAGAACATTTTGTTCCTGATTCACTTCGCATTATTCATGATGGTCTTTGCAAGACAAATGGTACACCTTTAATCAGCGACCACTTTCCAATTATATTTAGTCTAAAATAGGAGGATTATATGGAACCGTTATGGGAAAAATCAAAAAACTAGATTCCGGCAAGAAACCCGAAGATATCTTGCAAGAACAATTTGATCAATTATCCTTGGCCACCGGAGATAAGGTTTCCGGGAGAGTTGTGAGAATCGAAAACAAAATCAAAGAATTCCAAGATCAATACAATCTTGCGGAAACGGACTTACATTCTGAGTACAACAGTATTTTTTCAAATATGTTTTCTCGACAGTTTCAGAATATTGGTTTCAGCGTCTTAAAAGAAAAAGATGCTTCATATGATGATGCAAATCGTCTTCTTGGAGAAAAGAAAGACACTGTAGCATTTGCATTTGAAGCTTTCGTATATGCCAAGCACATTCAAGGATACAAGTACTCATTTCTATTGATGCAACATAGCTTAGATCCCTATCCTGTCAAACTCATTGTCGATGAGCCAATCGCAACTGAGCTTGCTGAGGAAGGCACAGCATTTGTGATAACGGATGAGAAGGAATACATTGCTTTTCTTTCCAAGCTTTTGCAAAGCAAATATCTTTTGTCCGTTGTCAATAAACTCTACTCTTACTGAAGATTAAATGAGATGCCTTGGCATCTCATTTTCTTCTTTAGATATTTTTCATATGCACACTGCGTTTCTTTATTGCCAAGTGCTATACCCATGCAGGCAGACGATACAGAATTCTACCTATTTGTGCGTTCGAGCATTGACAAAACACTGGCTAAAGCAGGTGTACAAGCATGCGTATTCATGCAGCATACAAAAACATCCAAGGGATCTCTATCCCTTGGATGTCGACATTTTTATTGAAACTCTCTAATCAGGCATTGCTTGTCATAGAAAGCCATGCCATACTTATGGATTTCCGTATAGCCATCATAGACAAGGCCGCTCACGTACTTCTTTGAAATAATCTGTCCGCATGCTTCTTTGATACCTGCTTCCAGTTGACTCTCTTTCTGGACATGCGTCAATTCCAAGACGAGCGCACGGTTCCTAATCATGTCCGTGATGATCAGATCGCTCCTGCCGAAGCCAGCCTCCATTTCCGAATGGGTACGGTACTTCTGGCCAGTGAAGAAGCCATCCAGGACAAGGTGATAGGTGTATTCGTGGTAGGCATGGAGATAGCTGATCGTGGACTGAAGGATCAAGTCCAGCGATTCTCTCGCTCCCTCTGCATTGGAGTTCCACATGGCATCGACAAACAGGTTGACGCTTGCGATATCAACATGCTTCTCGAAGAAGTTCTTCACCTCCTGCTGGAAAACTTCCCTGACCTCAAGGTTGGGAATACATAGCGTCAATGTTCCGCTTCTCCCCTGCTTTTCTGCCTTCGTGAGATATCCTGTCTCCAGCATTCCTGCCCACAGGTTGTCACCCGATTCATGAAGCCGTTGATAGGGGATATTTTCATTGATGATTTTCACGAGCGGCTGGTCTGTCAAGAGCTTCTCGAAGTCCTCCAATGCATCCGCAGTCCTGCCCAGAAAGCCATGGATCAAGTCAAGTCTAGTCTCCGATGTACTCGCCCAGAAAAGCTGTGGCTCATCGGGGCTAATGCCGTCATTGTCATCCAAGAAAGAGATGTAGTTCATGACATCCCATGGATTGTAGATGTGCGTGTTCCCGAAGATATAGCCATCATACGTTCTTCCAACCTCATCGTACTTGTCCAAATATCCCGCAGCCGCCAGAACTCGCTTCACTTCTTCATCCGTAAAGCCAAAATACCTTGCATATCGATTGGTAAGAATTGTTTTGGGACGAATATTGTTCAAGCCTGTATAGCTACTATTCTTCACTGTGTACAAGCAGCCAGATATCATGACAGACTTTACGTTTGAGTTGGTCTTGCACACGCTGCCGAGCATTTTCTGGATCATGTCAAGGACATCATCATAGGCAGGTGTCCCAAGACTATCCGCCATCGGAACATCATATTCATCGACAATCACGAACACTCCCTTGTCCCAATATCTTTTTAACATCTTGCATAGGAAACTGATGCCCTCGATCATGGCTTCTTGATCCGCTTCACCTTTCATCAACTTGCTGTAGATCTCTTTGTTTTCATCGCTCAATGCATTGCTGTCAAGCAAATATCTATGGTTATCGAACGCATCTGATATTTGATTTCGCAACAACCGATAGACACTTGTAAACTCATGCCCTTTTACGTTTTTCAACGAAAGAAAGATCACTGGATACTGGTTCATGTATTTCTCGACAAGCTCCTTGTGTTCCATGATCTTGAGTCCTTTGAAGAGGTCCTCGCTCTTCTGTGTATTATCCAAGAAATCACGGAACATGGTCATGATCATTGTCTTGCCGAACCTTCTTGGCCTGGTGAACATGATCTTGCTTTCAAACCATTTTCCAAGATAATCGTAGATGATCTCTGTCTTGTCGACATAATAGTTGTTTTCCCTGATATAGCAATCAAAGTTATCTTGCGAAGCATCAACCTTGAACATATCAAACCTCTCCTTTTGGACTAGTATAACATGAATCTCATAAGATGGACTTTAATTGATTCAATTTCTTGACGCATGCAGCATCGGACTTAAGAACATGCTTTATACAAACAAGGATATCAGTCCTTGGAAAAAACAGTGAACGGCTTATACGCCAATATCATTCTACAGATAGCCAATCTTTGTTATACTTGCATTGGAATGTTCCTTTGCACAATATGCAACATTAGCACTATGGCAAACAGAATCACACGATCATATTCATCTTTTGCTCTTGTCCAACAGGTTATTGCAAATACTTATCCATTACAACGCAAAGGTTGCTTCTTTGATTTTTGTACTCTGCTGCAGATAAATTCTTTTTGCTTACATTTTCGATCCGGTTCTTTCCAACAAAGTCTTCGGCTGTCCTTCGCTCTTTATCATCGGGTATCTTTTTCCCAAAAAAACGCTTTCGATATCTTTGCAGAACCAGACAAACTCATATCTCTTTTCGTATTGGCACCGAAAACTGGTGCCATGTCGCATGTTTCCAGTGGGGATGGGCGATCCAAGGTTTTCACCCCAAAGGACATGTCGTTTTTTGGAGAATCAACGGCAGAAGGGTTGCCACAGTCTGCACAAGCGGCATCGTCTTCAATGATCAAGTCAATTGCACCATTTGCTTTGACGCATATTATGGTTCGCAGGACCCACACCATCTATTCCATTTTTGAACACGGCAACAGGTGGTTTGTTCAAAAATCATTTGTAGGATAGGCGATGTCGGAGGCTTGCGGTTATACCAGATTTCATTTGCGGAAGTTTCGGATTGGATTTGCGGAAAAGCCGAATTCGACAGGAAGAGATACAACGAAGACAACTGGTGTAGAGAGGCTTACCATAGGCGATAAAACACTCTTTGAATCGGTTGTATGATGTTGTACTGGAACGATCAAATATCTGTTCCAGTATATATACGTGAAAAAGTTGGACTTTCATGGAAACCATCGAGGGTAGAGACTGGTAAAATCTTCACGATGAGGTTCCTGAGAAATGGCACATGCACGCGTGCAAAAGACGGTAATATGAAAATGTGTGGTTTTCTCAAATTACGATTGACAAAGGGTCTGTTTAGATGTAATATTTAATCGAAATTCGGCATTTCGCATTTATGCCGAATTTCGATTAAATTTTCTCCTTGCACACGGGTGGTCGTTAAGATGTATCAGCACTGTTTGATGCTCGTGTTATCCGATATGAATTTGTATATTTTGAAAAACATATCCAGATTGTATAGACATTTAGGCATACTGTTTCTTCATAAACAACAAAAGCAGGAGTTTTGATATGAGCCAAGAAATATACGAATAATACGTTAGGGCAAATATTTGCCAAATGACTTGTGTAATTGCCTCCTTGCTCTAAGCGTGTCGTAATGATTTCAATTTATTTATCAATTATTTTAGATGTGTTAGCTTTGCGCAAGAGAATTCAAAGCAGAAGCTTATAACCCGTGTGCAAGGAGGGATTTTTTCGATTAAAAGAAATCGGAGGTGAAGAAGATGTCAGCTACAGTAGTAATTCCTGGAGATCAGAAGATCTTTTCCATGCGGGAGCTTAAGAGTAAAGGGTTCTCACAGTACATGGTCAGTAAGCTGGTCAGTGAAGGAAAGCTTGTAAAACTGAATAAAAACTATTACGAGAACGTAGAGTATCACGGAGAGGAGTCTGACTTCTATTATACGAAGGCCTACGCACCAAAGGGTGTGGTCTGCCTGCTCAGTGCAGCTGTTTATTATCACTTGACTACATTCATTCCAGATGCGATCAATGTTGCCATACCGAGGAAGGCGAAGGTATCCACCATGCCAGATTGGCCGCAAATGAATGTTCATTATTATACAGATGACAGGCATGGGCTTGGTATTACCACGGTTAAGGAGGGCAAAAACGAATTTCAGATCTATGATATGGAAAAGACCATCGTGGATATCGTATTTTACAGGGAAAAGGTTGGGATTGAAGAAACTAAGGAAATTCTTGTGACCTACTTGCAGAAGAAAGACCGGAATCTGAATCGTCTTCTGAAGTATGCAGAATTAATGAAGTGCGACAAGGCGATGAGACAATATCTGGAGGTACTCGTATGATAAGTGCAATATCAGTTAAGGCGAGATTGAAAAACCAAGCTGTTTCCAGCGGGAAAACATTTCAAGAAGCATTGATGGCATATGGTTTGGAAAGAACCGTATACCGATTATCGCTCTCGGAGTATGTGGAGCGCTTTACTTTGAAGGGTGGTATATTTCTTTATGCGCTTTTTGAAGGACGATTTGCAAGGGCTACAAGAGACATTGATCTATTGGCAAGAAATATCTCGAACAACACAGAGGACATGAAGAAAGTATTTGAAAACATATTCTCCATCGAGAGCGATGATGCGTTGCGGTATGATCTGGATACTATGGAAGTAATAGACATAACGGAATTCAAGGAATACCATGGTGTAAATGTCTCTGTTATGGCATATCTGGACAAGACGAAGGTTCCCATATCCATTGACATCGGATTCGAGGATGTTGTTTTCCCAGATAGGATAAAAATGGAGTTCCCAGTACTGCTTGATATGGAATCACCAGAGATATATGCTTATTCAATTTCATCAGTGATATCAGAGAAATTTGAGGCTATTGTTTCCCTTGGTAATGTAAACAGCAGATACAAGGATTTTTACGATATCTATATCTTAGCTGATCGTTATGACCTTGATGGAGCAGAACTGAAGGAAGCAGTCAAAGAAACCTTTGAGCATAGAGGTACAGGTTTTGATGACATATTTGCTTTCACTGATGACTTTTTGGCAAGCGTTATTCATCAAAACAGGTGGAAGGCATTTCTGAAAAAGAAGAGGGCTTTGGTAAATGCAGAACTGGAGGATGTGGTTAGTCTTATCAAAGCATTATTGCTTCCAATTGTAGAAAGCATAACCGAAAACACTGATTATTCAATGGAATGGAACCATGAATATCGAAGCTGGAAATTAAGAAAAAAGGAAATTAAGATCAAGGGGATCGTGTGAAGAACATGATCCTTTATTTGTAAGCATTTAATGTATTGGGAATTGCAGATTTGACGGTTGATAGCAAAAAATAAGTCTGATTATGCGGATTTAGGATTGCATGGGCTCTTTCCGTGTAGTATTACAGCAGGGGTGCAACACAATTGGCACTAAGTAAGTTGGCCTCAGTGTATAACTGGAAATCTATAGTAAACGACTTTAAACTGTTCGTTTTAGCACTGATCTACAACGGAGATTCAAATTACTTGAACTCTTCAAAACGTTAAAATCAAATGCAACGGAGTACGTTGAATAACCGTGCTTCTTGTTCTGCCTTTCGGTTGATCAATTTTATAACTTGCTTTGCGATCCGCACGGCAGCATCAATGTATTCACTCTCGCCTGGCAAGGCGCTGACATTGGCCCAAAGAAGATACTCGCTTGCAACGACAAACACATCAGGAATCTGTGTCTCGATATACTGGGATGCGATCATTTCAGGTTTGTTGTTTGTTCTCTTGCACATTGTATGCCTCCATACAAAAAGTATTCCACAGCACAAAAAGGCATGTCTTTTTGTTCAAAGGTGCGGGTTCAAAAAAACATTTGACAACAGCCTATTTCCGCAATAAAATTGAAAACGATTTTCATATTTGGACTGGGAAAGGAGAATACAACAATGGCGAAGACGACTGTTTCAAAAAGACTCATTGCCAAGGCATTGGCAGTACTAATGCTTGCTATGGTTCTTTTATCTGCTTTCTACACTGTTAAAAAGGCAAGCCATGACTGTTCAGGAGATCATTGCCCGATATGCGCTTGTCTTCAACAATGCCGACAGCCTGTCGCTTGTAGCGCGCCAAAAAATGCAGCACATGTGATATTTGCTGCGCCTGTTTTTTTCCCTCAATCACCGAATTTATCAACGATCACTAAGATTCCCCAAAAGACGCTTGTCTCTAGTAAAATCAGATTAAACAATTGATGAAACCTCCATATTGATATTTTGCATAGAATGATACGGAGGTTTAAAAAATGAAGAAATATCTAAATGTTTTTATTGTGTCCATTTTGTCTGTCACAATGCTTTCAGCATGCGGTTCTACAAACAGTACACAGGTGGTCGACGACAATGCGACCAAGATCGTTGTTACAATCTTTCCTGAATATGATTGGGTTATGAACATTCTTGGCAATAATCCAGCAGATGTGAAAGTCAACTTGTTGCTTGACAATGGCGTTGACTTGCATAGCTATCAACCGACTGCCCTTGACATCATGAACATCTCTACTTGCGACATGTTCATCTATGTGGGAGGAGAATCTGATGCCTGGGTTGCTGGTGCCTTGCGCGATAGCGCCAACCCAGACAGGATTGTCGTTAATCTAATGGATATCCTTGGCGCGGATGCCAAGGAAGAAGAAACTGTTGAGGGCATGCAGGAAGAGGAAGAAGAGCATGAGCATGAAGAAGTGGAATATGATGAACATGTATGGCTCTCCTTGCGCAATACGTCCAGGTTTATCGAACATATTGCCAAGTCCCTTGGAACAATCGACCAGGAAAACGCGCAAGTGTATCAAGCAAATGCGGACGCATACACGGCTAAGCTCAATGCGCTAGACGCGCAATACGCAGAAGCAGTATCTAACGCCAAGACCAAAACCCTTCTGTTCGCTGACCGTTTCCCGTTCCGTTACTTGACGGATGACTATGGTCTTTCCTACTTTGCAGCATTTTCTGGTTGTTCAGCAGAGTCTGAAGCAAGCTTTGAAACAATCATGTTTCTTTCCAATAAAGCGGATGAATTGAACTTGCCCGCACTAATGACCATCGAAGGCACCGACCATCGCATCGCTGAGACAGTCTTGCAAAACATGGCAAACAAGAACCTGCCCATCCTGTCATTGAACTCCATGCAATCGACCACATCCATGGATATCCAGAATGGCGTAACCTATCTTTCCATCATGGAGAGTAATCTTGAGGTATTGAAGGAAGCCTTGAAGTAAGCAGCCATAATCATTCAAGGAGGCAATAATGAAAAGACTGATCAACCTAATCCTTTGCTTCACTATC
>OMYM01000146.1 GCA_900315225.1 uncultured Erysipelotrichaceae bacterium
CACCGAGCCATATTGGCTCGGTGTTTGTTTCAAGAGTTTTGGGGATTCTTGCATATTCTGATAGAATAAGCTTTGCAGTTTTTTAGATGTTTGCTATAATAGGCGCTGTTGTATTGCGACAATATTGGGAGGGGGTATCGTATATGACAGATTATGAGAAAGCCGTTGCTCTTTGGCAAGAAAGAAATATCCGCAATGACGCTGAGCTTGCCATGGCGTTGCGTGTCCACAGTAGTACCTTTGCGTATCATTCGGGGAAGATGGCGAATGATCGTGTTTCTTATTTTGACGTACGGAAGATTTTCGATCATGATAGCGTCTTTTCGTATACTGGGGATATTCGGACTCTTTTCGAGATTTATAACGCTAAGAAGGCGTATGAGTTTGTTCTTGCGGCGTTTAACGATAGGCGTAAGATTGATGTAGCTTTTATCAAGGAGTTGCAGAAGGTGTTGACGCAGTCGACCTATGACATTCGTTTGGAGAGGCATGGGGAGTTGCCTGGTGAGTATAAGCTTCATGAGTATTATGTTGGGCAGGGGGATATTGGTGCGCTGCCGGAGGATGTAGATCTTGAAATAGAAGATTTGCTTGATGAGATTCAGGAGATTCCAGAGGATCAGGCATTGGTTTCTGCTGCGTATTTTCACGCTGTGTTTGAGAGTATTCATCCGTTTGCGGATGGAAACGGTAGGTGCGGGAGATTAGCAATGAATTATTTTCTTGTTCTGCATAATCATCCGCCGATTATCATTCATGAAGAGGATCATAAGGCGTATCTTTCTGCGTTGGAAAGATGGGATTTGGAAGAGGAGTTGCGTCCATTTTGTTTTTTCTTGAAAGAGCAGACGACGAAGACTTGGAAGAATCAGTTGGAGCGTAATGAGTCCCAGTCTTCGTAAAAAGAAGCTCCCTTGGGAGCTTCTTTTTAGTTGTTGGATGATGGGTGGGGCATGTAGGTGTATAGGCGCATCGCGAATGAAGCGATTGGCATTGATTGTAGGATGATTTTTCCTGGTCCTGTGATGACGGTGTTGAAGAGTCCTTCGCCGCCAAATAGGACGTTTTTTACGCCTTTTACTTGAACGATTTCCATGGAACATGATGATTCCATCATTGCCAGGTATCCTGTGTCGACGATCTTTCTTTCTCCTGGTTGTAAGATGTATTCGTGGGCGGATCCATCGATCTCGAGGAAGACAAAGCCGTTGCCTTCCAGTTTTTGCATGACGAGTCCTTCGCCACCAAAGAAGACGTTGGATATCTTCTTCTGTAGGTGGACTGAGAGATCTACGCCTGCGGTGCAGGCGAGGAATGCGCCTTTCTGGATGATCAATGGATTGGATGGGGTTACCTGCATGCCAATAATACTGCCGGGGAGGGATGTGGAGATAGCGAATTCTCCATCTCTCATGGCGGTGTATTCGTTCAGGAAGAGGGTTTCTCCTGAGAAGAGTCTTCCTAGTGCCTTGCCGAATCCTCCGCCCTTGGTGGCCATTTCGATGCCTTCGTCCATCCATGCCATGGCTCCGCTTTGTGTCTTGAGGGTTTCCCCTCTTTCCATCATGATTTTTACTACGGGAAGGTTGCCACCTTCAATCGAATATTTCATGTTTCCTCCTTGTATGCACATTTATTCTACATCATTTATTTTCAATGTGCTACAATAACCATAGAATAATCATTCGGAGGTAGGAAGATGAACAAGAACTTGACGGAACTGGTGTATATTCTCGATATGAGTGGATCTATGCGCCCGTTAACAAGCGATACGATTGGCGGATATAACACTTTGTTGAATCAGCAGAAGAAGCTGGGGGAAGAGAATCCCGCGATGCGGGCGAATGTGACCACGGTTCTCTTTGACGACCGCTACATTCTTCTCCATGACCGTACGGATATCAGGGATGTTCCGGATATTACCGACAGGGAGTATGTTCCTTTGGGGATGACCGCCATGCTGGATGCGATTGGTCGCACGCTGGTTAGCGTGGGACAGAAGCTTGCGGCAATGCCGGAGGAAGAGCGTCCAGGATTGGTTTCTGTCACCATCATCACGGATGGCCAAGAGAATGCCAGTACCGAATATACCTGGAAACAGGTGCAGGCGATGATCAAGGAACAAAGAGAGAAGTATTCTTGGGTGTTCTCTTTCATTGGGGCGAATATCGATGTTGCGCATGTCAGTGATGATCTTGGCATTGACAGGAGGATGTCACGCAAGTTCAGTGCTTCTAAGCGTGGTGCAACAACATTGTTCGCTTCCCTTAGCAAGGCTTCTGCCGCTATGCGCTATGCCGCAAAGGAAGCGAATTTCTGCGCGGAAGAAGCGGAAGATGCCGCCCAGAGCGCGTTGGACGAGATTGAATAACAAAAGAATGACCTTTCGGTCATTCTTTTGCGCTGAGTATTCAGTCGCTGAGGAATTTTTGCAACAGGAGTAATCATACACTCATGCGCTTGCTTATGCAAGCGTTTTTTCAATTACGGAAGAAACATATAGTCTTTTAGATAATTCAGGCATATGTCGTATGGTACAATTAGCCCAATATCTGCGTCTAACGCGCTAACCGCGCTAGCGATGCCTATGACATTCCCTTTGTTATCAAGTACGGGAGAGCCGCTGTTTCCCTTTCTTAGCGCAATAAACGCTACGCTGTATATAACGCCTTTGTTTCCTGGTATGCGCGTTCCTTCGTACACTCCGGATACCAGTGTCTTGCCATCGGATTCAGGGAATCCGATGGCGTATATTTCGCTGTCTCTTGCGGGTTCTTCCTTAGTGAAGAATAAGGGTTCAATGCCAATGTCTTCGTCAAGGCGCAACAGGGCAATGTCGTTGCTTGCATCTAGCGCAACGACATTGGCATTGACGGTCTTTTTGTCAAAGACAAGGCGGTACATGGATGATGGATGGTCGACGACATGGGCGTTTGTTACCAAGTATCGCTCACCGACCAAGAATCCGCTGCCCCGAAAGACAGAGTCGCCTATGATTGATATCGACCACACTTGCGCTACAGGATTGCCATATCTATCCATCATTCTCTCCCCTGTATCTTTCACAATAGTTTCGGTTGTCACATGGGGTGACAACCGATAGACTACGTATGTCCCAAAGAGTATGCTTAGGCATGTCAGCGCCAAAACGAGTCCTCTTACAAGACGATTTATAATGGGATTGGAGTGGTGTTCATCTTCTCCTAGAAGGCGTTCTTGTAGCCCTTCAAATGACACTTCTCTTACATCAATCCCATGTTGGATGCCTTCGGTTCCTCCAACCACCAGAATGGGGATGTCTCTTTGTTCACACATGGTTAGAATATCATGATATATGCTACGGGTATTATCACTGTTAAACAATAACACAGCATCACAGATCAAGACATTGTCTATGCTTACGGGTTTGATTACATAGCCTCTTTGTTCAAAAGCCATACGGTAGTATTTCTCATCCGTTGCTTCTTCTACGTAGAGTTCCACAATCCACTTGTTCATGTCTAAAGCATACTATAATCGATGGGATATATGCAACAGGTAGCATTTCTTCAAATGTATTTGCTTATTTTCGCCAATGATATTATCATTATTGCTGGAAAGGAGGCTTCTATGAAGTATCTTGTACAACTGAAGGATATCACACGCTATGATATCCAGATCGCTGGCAGAAAAGCCGCAAACCTTGGTGAACTGCTCAGCTTTGAACAACCAGTGGAAGAAGGTCTTGTCTTGACATCCAGTGCCTTTGACCTATTCATCCACACCCACGGAATCAATCCAGCGTCACATGACGCTTATAAACGTATATTAACGACCGACATTCCCTCTTCTATCATGAGGGAATTACAAGCCTATGGCTTCTCTAGGCCTGTGACCATTCGTTCCTCCGCCACGATTGATGACATTGGTGAAACCAATGGCTTCAATGCCTTTGACAATGTCATTGGCCTAGAGAATGCCATTGAATGCATTAAGAAATGTTATGCTTCACTATACAGTACAACTGATCGCATATACCGTAAATCACGTGGCTATGACGATAGCTTGGCATCCATGGCCATCATTATCCAGGAAACATCTCTTTGCGAGATAGAGGGGACCGTCACAAGCAACGATGCGTCCATCCGCGTCCTTCCTGCTTCATTGGACAATGAAGCAAAGGAGCGTCTGTCCGTGATCGCTAGAACAGTGGAAGAACACTATGGCTTTCCTATCTGTTTGGACTATGTCATATCCCAGGGGAACATCTACCTGCGTCAAGTGTCACGCTTGCCACAACAAAAGAAATATACGCCAGAGGATTTCAAGAACCTTGCTAAACCAAAGCCTCTGCGCGGGAAATTCCGTGGCAGTTTCATATACAGCCTAGAGCGGGTCAACCACCCCTATTATCCATTGGATCATGACTATGGTCATCTTACCGGCACCATGAAAAGAAGCATTATTCATGAAGCAGGTGTCGCTGTCAATGAACTTGTTCCCATGGATGCGATGGGTATTTCTACTTTCATACCTGTGTCACTTGGGGTAACACTGGATCTATTGCATCTACCTGATCAAATCAAAGAGGTCAGAGACATTGGCTTCAATGTTTATCAATGCGATGATACACTGACCAAGTTCAAAGCAATCCTCGTTGCTGAGAATGCCATGGAGAACATTAGTCTTTCAGCGGTTGGTTCTTCATTGGATAGAATGCATACGCTGATAAAAGACATTGCCTATGCATCCTTGCGTTATGCATTCTATCCACATTTATACGAAAACGCAACCCTTTCCATTCTTTTTAACAAGACAAAGATTGGCAAGTCTAGCAATGACATACTGGAAGGACTTCACTATGTTTCAGCTGATGTCAGTCGCGACATGTATAAGATTCTACAGAAGATGAACAACGAAGAGAAAGAAGCATTCATGCATATGTCTTACAATGCATTCATGGATGCCTTCCCTCGCATGCAAAAATCCATGAATGCATTCATGGATATGTATGGGGAAAAATCTGACTTCAGTTCTTATTGCTTTAAAGCAACATCATGGAAGGAAGATCCAGATCGCTTGATGAAAGTCATGCGTGTCATGCTAGAGAGCAACACGGTCGTTGTCCCCTTCGTCACAAGCACGACCCGCTACAACGCCTATTTAAACGCGTACAAGACACAACTAGACGAAGATGACTATGCCCACTTCCTCAGGAAAGCCGAGGCTGTAAGAACCTTCCATGCCTACATGGAAGCCTACCAATACCTCCTTGAAGCATGTTTCCACCACTGTCGTGAACTTCTCAGAAAAGCAGCCGCATCCCTGGATACGGACTATGAAGATCTCCTGTATCTCTTCAAGGATGAACTCTTAGGAGCATGTGCAAGAGGTTATCTCCATGCGACAGACATCCAGTCCATTGGCATCAGGAAAGCCAAAAGACCACTCGCAGAGGCATATTGGAACCACAGCATCGACATCATGCTCGATTGTGACGACAGACACGTCAAGGGAACCATTGGCAATCGTGGAATCACCACCGGCGCCACCAGCAAGATCCTATCCACCAATGACTTCCACAAGATGAAAAAAGGCAACATCCTTGTATGTCATTATACCGATAGTGAATGGGAACCTGTGATGTCCATGGCTTCTGCCATCGTGGTCGATACCGGCAGCATCTTTAGCCATGCGTCAATGATCGCAAAGAAACTTGATATCCCATGCATTGTGGCTACTGGCAATGCGACTAGAACACTGAATGACAATGCCAAGGTAACAGTAAACGCAAATACGGGAAAGGTAATACCACAAAGCATAGATAGTTCCCGATGACTTTCATTTCTTTTCTGCTATACTCTAAGGGAAAGGAGGTTGGAACATGATCATCATAGATTATGCATTATGTTTCGCTTTGTATATTCTATATTTCTTCCCTCGTTGGAAAAGTGATCGATTGATACAGCGTACAATGTTATACATATGTATTATTGTAATTCTTGGGGTAACGCTCATGCCAATCATCACATCTCTTCCCTTTATGCTTGACCATCCGTATACAGGCATGAACCTTGTCCCTTTCGTAGATATCATCTACGAAAGAGGTGACTTTATGCGACAGGTAAAACTGAATGTACTATTGTTTATCCCCTTTGGTTTTCTCTATCCGCTTACCACACGCAGAAATACACTATCGAATACGATTCTTCATGCTTTTATTCTCTCTTTGATCATTGAACTCTCCCAACCATTGCTTAGCCAAGGGAGGGTGTCTGATGTGACAGATCTTATCACCAATACAACCGGAGCATTGATTGGCTATCTCATATATTGGCCAATCTATTGGACAATGCATGTGATAAAAAACGAATGACTGAGGATGATCATCCTCAGTCA
This sequence comes from uncultured Erysipelotrichaceae bacterium, assembly GCA_900315225.1. Taxonomy (GTDB): domain Bacteria; phylum Bacillota_I; class Bacilli_A; order Erysipelotrichales; family Erysipelotrichaceae; genus Bulleidia. The sequence continues at coordinate 6,379 of OMYM01000146.1, forward strand.
TTTTAAACGTTGCATTCGATTCTTTCGTCTTCTTGCTTCAAATGAAGCTGTTTGTCGATTTTTTTCCTTTCCTCTAGGAAATGTTCGAATTCATGGGCAGGGATGGGCTTGGAGAAGTAATAACCTTGTACATAATCGCAGCCAAGGTCTTTCAATACAGACACTTGTTCATAGGTTTCCACTCCTTCCGCAATCACCGGGATATTCAGGTATTTCGCTATCTCGATGACCAACTGGATCAAGCGGGTATCGCTGCCAGGACGGAAGGCATCACGAATAAACTGCATGTCTAGCTTCAATGCGTCAATTGGCATTTGATGCAACATATTCAACGAAGAATACCCTGTGCCAAAGTCATCCATCTCCGCTAGATACCCCATCTCGCGCAAGCGGGATACCGTGCTGATCACACGTTTGGAGTCTCCCGCATACGCGGATTCGGTAATCTCCAAGACCATGTCGCCATGTTCAAGTTTGTATTCATCCAACAGACGTTCAAAGAATCCTGTCAATTGAGGATCTCCCATATCCTCACGGGAAACATTGACCGAGATACGGAAGTCAATGCCATAACTTTCCTTCCATGCGCGCAATTGGGCTGCCGTCTGCCGCCACACATATCTGTCTAGTTCTGTAATGAGTCCGTTTTTCTCAAACAATGGGATAAATACATTTGGTCCAACCAGTCCTTTGGTTGGATGAATCCAACGCACCAATGCTTCTGCGCCATATAAGACAGGCTTTTCTTGCTGGATATCGAACTTGGGTTGGTAGTAAACGATAAACTGGTTATCTTGCAAGGCACGGGGAAATTCTTCAGTGAGTTTGTCTTCGAGTATCTCTTTCTCATGCATGTCATGGGTGTAGATACCTACCGCCTTGTACAAAGTTCCCCTGACTTTGTTAGCTGCGCTTTGCGCTCGATCAAAACGTCTTTCTATGTCCAAAGACCTTTCCACATTTTCGTATATGCCCATGCGCAAATGCACAGAAGTATCGTCCCCACCGCCAAAGGAGAGATCGTTCAGCACATGTAAATAGTTTTCGCGGTGAGGCCAATAGGCAAAGAAAGAATCTGCTTCCTTGCGACACACAATGCCATTGAATTGCTTTGCCTTGGCAGTGAGCTTTGCGCCAAGCTGTCGCAAGACTTTGTCTCCATACAGCTTGCCGTATAGCTCATTGATGACATGGAAATGATGTATGTCCACAACCACGGCATCCATGTTCTTTTCTGGATTTTGCTGGTCGATCTTGGCGGCGCTTTGAAAGAAATAATCTCTCTTGTACAAGCCTGTCAAGGCATCGATCTTCGAAAAGTCTATGATTTTCCTATCTCGCGAAAGTGCTATCGCGTGTGCCACCCTTGCCTTGATGACCTCATCGGCAGGATATGGCTTTGTCAAGAAGTCGATCGCTCCTAGCCTAAGACATTCTACCTCTGAGTTTTTATCGGCTGTAACAACGAGTACAGGCACCTTGCGGAGTGTTTCTCTTGCCTTCATCTCCCGCAAGACCCTGGTTCCTCCCATGACGGGCATTCTTAGATCTAGGATTACCAATGTGATCTCTTCAGATCTATGCATTAACAAATCCATTGCCTGCCTGCCATTCTCCGCAAACAGTATATCGTATTCCTCTTCTAAGATTGCGGCGAGTTTCAATCTATTCGCCAACTCGTCGTCAACAACCAGTATTGTCCCATTTTTCTTTTTTTCAGCGCGTTTCATGTCGGGATCAAACATGCGCTTAGCGGAATCCACAAACTCACGCATGTCCATAACGTTTCTCCCGCGCTATGAAAAAAACTTGCGCAAGCATGCCTGTTTTTTGCGTAATACTTATATTATCATTTGCCCTCGTATATTTCTTGTCGTTCATAAAGTAGACAATTTGCGTAATCAATGTCTGTATTCACACCCTTTCCAAAGCTTGATTACAAAATGAAAAACATATGGTCACATCATATCTGACCTATCAAATGTCACCTGTCCCATCTCTCACTGCGCATATCCCTGCGCCTTGGCACAGATCACCGAGTCTTCTTTGATGCCCCCTTTCATATACGGCGCATATATCATATCATGCCAAACGCTGTTTTGTCACAAAAGCGCAAAAAAAATTAAATCTTTCCGCCCTTTCCACGGTCAGAATGAGTGCGCATTGTTCACTATTCCCGCGCTTCACCACTTTTTACATGCATTCATGCGCGGAATATTGGAAAAAGTTTTGCGATTATCAGGAAGATGTGCTATAATCGTTGCGTTATCAAAAAAGCAAGGAAGAGAAGAGTAGCCTGGTGGATGCTTGCAGAAAGCGGGTGGTTGATGAGAACCCGTAGTGGATGCCTGGTGAACATGGTCTTGGAGCTGGCTGCGTGAATGATTAGCGTAGCCCGGGAGGATGTCCGTTATCACTCGTCAAGTGGCTCTTACGAGCAAGACAAAGGTGGTAACGCGTGCAAAACGTCCTTTCGACAGGATGTTTTTATTTTTACAGGAGGAACAAGGTTATGGAAAACAAGGGACCCTATTACATTACCACAGCGATCGCCTACACTTCCGGCAAGCCTCATATCGGCAATGTGTACGAGATCGTTCTGGCTGATTCAATCGCTAGATACAAACGCATGACAGGCTATGACGTTCGCTTCCAGACAGGAACCGACGAACACGGCCAAAAAGTCGAGGAAAAAGCAAACCTCGCTGGAATGACCCCAAAACAGTTCGTAGATGAAGTTTCCGGCATCATCAAGAACCAATTCGATGTCATGAACTGCTCCTACGACAAATTCATCCGTACAACCGACCCCTACCACGAGAAACAGATCCAAAAGATCTTCAAGAAACTCTACGACCAAGGGGATATCTACAAGGGAAGCTACGAAGGACTCTATTGTCAAGAATGTGAAGCATTCTACACCAACTCCCAGTTGGTTGATGGAAAATGCCCTGTCTGTGGCGGTGAAGTCAAGCCCATGCAGGAAGAAGCATACTTCTTCCGCATGTCCGACTATGCGGACAGGTTGATCCAATACATCGAGGAACACCCTCATTTCATTCAGCCAGAAAGCAGAAAGAATGAAATGATCAACACCTTCCTCAAGCCAGGACTCCAGGATCTATGCGTATCCCGTACATCCTTCAAGTGGGGCATCCCGGTTGATTTCGATCCCGACCATGTCGTATATGTGTGGATCGATGCCTTGAGCAACTATATCACAGGTCTTGGCTATGACGTAGACGGCAACCACGACCCACTGTTTGAAAAATACTGGCCGGCCGATCTCCACCTCATTGGCAAGGATATCATTCGCTTCCATACGATTTATTGGCCAATCATGTTAATGGCGTTGGGCGTTCCCCTGCCAAAGCAGGTATTTGGACACCCTTGGCTCCTTGTCGGAGAATCCAAGATGTCCAAGTCCAAGGGAAAGGTCATCTACGCCGACAATCTTGTTGAACTCTTTGGCGTAGATGCCGTAAGGTTCATCATGTTACACGAGATGCCATTTGCCCAAGATGGCCACGTCACATACGAACTGATGATCGAACGCATCAACTCCGATCTGGCAAACAACCTTGGCAACCTCGTCAACCGCACCCTGTCCATGCAGAATAAGTATTTCGCAGGCATGGTCACCGATTTGCAGGACTACGAGCCAGTCGATGACGAACTGAAACAATACGCCCTCGACACCGTTGAAAAGGTAGAAGAAAAGATGTCGGAACTCCGTGTCGCTGACGCTATCCAAGACATCCTCGATCTCTTCTCCCGTTGTAACAAGTATATCGACGAGACAATGCCATGGGCACTTGCGAAGGATCCGGAAAAGACAGCACGTCTTACAACCGTACTCTACAATCTTCTGGAATGCGTCCGTATCGCAGCCGTGCTGCTAAAGCCATACCTGCCCGATACAGCGGAAAAAATCCTCGATAGCCTCAATACCGAATACAGAGACTACGATTCCCTCGTATCGTTTGGCCAATTGGAACCAGGCACCCTCGTCACTGAAAAGCCTGAGATCCTCTTCGCTCGCATCAACCCGAACGATATCATGCCAAAGATCGAGGAACAAATCGCCCGTCAGAAGAAAGAGGCAGAAGAAACAGCCCGTATCAACGAAGAAAGAAGAAAAGCCGAAGAAAGAAAGAATCGTCCCGTCACCGTGGATGATTTCGACCGCTTCGACCTCCGCGTAGGAAAAGTCATCGGATGTGTCAAACACCCCAACGCCGACAAGCTCTACATCCTTGTCGTAGATCTTGGTGAAAGTGTTCCAAGACAAATCGTCTCTGGACTCGCCCAAAGCTACACCCCTGGCCAACTCATTGGCAAGAAGGTCGTTGTCATCGCCAATCTCGCTCCCGCCGAGATCCGTGGCGTAGAATCACAAGGCATGTTGTTGGCAGGCAAGGAAGGTGGCGTCATCTCCGTCGTTGAAGCAAACAACCTGCAACCAGGAACAAGAATCAGCTAAACAAGGGTAGGCCTTAGGCCTACCCTTTCATTACAAGTCAATTTGATCAAAAAGCACATGACTTTTCCTCAGTCCTGAGGTAATGTATATTCCTTCATCAACATGTCTTTCAACAGTCTCAGTTCTTTCTCGGGATCTATGCCAGCGTCATACACCAACCCTACCGCATAGCGTGTCACTGCCGCAAGCATCAGGTGAAGCGTGGCGCTGAACATTTCTTTCTCAGGGATGTCTGTGCGCAGGGAATGGTCGTCTTGCGCCCTCAAATACATTCTGTGGAAGCGATCTTCGAGTATATGTATCACTTCTTGGTAAGGCTGGATGACGTTGTATTCAACGTTTTCTGCCTTGATGTAGATGTTGAACATTTGATTAAAGTACAAAAGATCTTTATGATTCTTATATATTTCTATAAACGATGTAAGATAATGTGAAAAGATATCGACTGCTCGCTCCCCATCTGATGCCATATCTTGGCAAGGCCGTCGATATGACTCGAAAACCTGTTCCCACTTTGACGCGGAAACAGCTATGACAAAGTCTTGCTTTGTTCCAAAGTAGCGATAAAGCGTCGCAATGCCATAGCCTGCGCTATCCGCTACTTCTTGTAGCGTGACGGCATCGATGCTCTTTCGCACAAACAAAGCAAAGCCATGGTTGATGAATTCCTTTCGCTTTAGCGCGCTCTTTAGAGCGTCTTTTTCCTTTTTCTCCATATTCGCCCCTCTAAATTACACAAAATCAATAGCACATATGTCACACTTTGTCAAACACGTTCAAACAAGTATACAGTATAAAGCCGCGCATGCTCTCTTGCGCGCATGATGCCCGCACAAACGCAGAAAATTAATACTAATCACCATGATTGACTTTAGATCATTTTTGATAATATGCTATATCAGCTTCATATCACCCACTAAGATATTATAATAATATATTTACATAATATTTAATATAATTTTGTATTTTCGTTCGTTCGATTTGTGAGTTTTTTGACATGCGCGGGATTATCCGATTTACAGATAAATTAAGACAAAAATTATCAAAAGATTTCAATTTCTCATGCATATTCCTAAAAATCGCTTGTAAAATATAACTTATCGCTTTATACTAGTAGTGTACCGCAATTGTGCGATACATAGAAATGGAGATTCGAAACATGGCAACAGGCAAGGTCAAGTGGTTCAATGCCGAAAAGGGCTATGGATTCATCACGACAGAAGATGGCAAAGACGTGTTTGTTCACTATTCCGCCATTTTGTCGGAAGGTTACAGAACCCTGGATGAAGGACAGTCCGTTAGCTTCGATATCATCGAAAGCAACCGTGGTCCTCAAGCGGCTAACGTGACAGCGAACTAACGCTTTCTGAACCAAAAAAGAATAGGCGAATGCCTATTCTTTTTTTATCCGAACTGGTCGTAGACTCTTGAAACCGGCGTATGGTTGCGGATTGCTTCGATTGTCTCAGCGATCATGTCCGCAACGGATAGGACGGATATCTTTGTCGTCTTGTCTCTCTTGTCGTCTGATAGCGGAATTGTGTCGGTGATGACCATTTCCTTGATCGGGGAGAGTTCTATCTTTTCCACTGCATTTCTTGAGAATACACCATGTGTAATGCCTACGTAGATATCCTTGGCGCCAAACTTCCTGAGGATCTCGCATCCTGCAACAAGCGATCCAGCGGTATCGCAGATATCGTCAACGATAATACACGTCTTGCCGTTGACATCGCCTATGACATTCTGTGCCTCTACCATGTTTGGCTTTGGTCTTCTCTTGTCAATGATGGCGATTGGCGAGTCTAGTATGTCCGCAAGTCTTCTTGCACGGACAACGCCGCCATGGTCAGGGGAAACCACGACCAGGTCTTCGTTGGGAATGTTTTTGTTCTTGAAGTACCTTCCCAGCATTGGCACAGCCGTCAAGTCATCGATGGGCACATCGAAGTAGCCTTGGATCTGAGCTGCGTGCAGGTCAAACGTAATAACACGATTGGCTCCTGCCACCTGTAGCAAATTTGCGACAAGCTTCGAGGTAATCGGTTGCCTAGGCTTCGCCTTGCGGTCTTGGCGCGCATAGCCATAATACGGCATAATGACGTTCAGTTCAGCTGCACTAGCCCTCTTGCATGCGTCTAGGCACACGAGGATCTCCATGAGATGCTCTGTGACTGGGTTGCAGGTAGACTGGATAATGAATACTGAACGGCCGCGGACAGAATCTTGTGGCTCGACAAGGATCTCTCCATCGGCGAAATGTTCCACCTTGATCTTGCCCAGCGGAATGTTCAGATTCCGGCAGACAGCACTAGCAAGATCTGTACTGGAAGTCAGAGCGAATACGATAGTTTCTTTTACCATTTTTTCCTCTTTCCGTTTCCATGGCTTAGCCATGCGTCTTTAGTGTTAGCATACCTTCTTCCAAAAGTCAACTGTCACATCACATTATCCTCTTAAAACATGTTGTTATCTCCATATCTTACGCGCACGCAACGATGCAGAATTCCAAATACTTGCCATGGGTATAGCGAGGATGGGATAATCAGGTTGCTTGCGCGCTGGTTTTGTTTTTATGATATATTTCTGAAAATATTTTCATTTTACACATCTTATAATCAGTATATATTCTAGTAATATAAGTAAATGAAAGAAAATATTTAAGTTTCAGAAAAAATACTTTTCATTTCCCTATCGACAAAGGCCAGATTATCTGGTATTGTATATGCGTTCCAAATCCTTGTCGGGATTGGAACGTCAACCAAGTAATCTTGCCCTATTCACGTCTTTGGAATGCGATGGATGTTTGGCGTATTTGGGCATGCGTAATATATTTTCCCTTGGTCGCTCAATGTCTCTTGGGCAACTCAAGCATTCGTGCATAGCGCGCACGCAAGTGATAGCGCTGGGTTCTCTGACAAGTGAAATGTTATCGTGTCAAAGCACATGCAGGCAAGCAGGCGCGCACGCTTGCCTGCATGTCAACTACACGAACAACCAACGCATAAAGCGGATTGCTAGGCAATCCGCATATTTCTCTCCTATCCCTGTTTCCAAGTCCCTGGCATAATGACGCTTTCATCGTCAATATGCAGGTGACCAAACAGATATGTATTCGGGTGTACAATGACATCATGGCCAAAGGTCACATATGGTCCAATGTATGTGTTATTTGGATCAACAATGGTCACCCCTTGTTTCATGAGCCTTGTGTTGATACGGTTTTTCAGGGTTGCGGCAGCCTGTGCCAAGGCCAAATTGTCGTTGATCCCCTGCACTTCCTTCCAATCCTCGGACTTGACCGCGATCACCCGTTTGCCAAGACCCTTGAGAATCTCCACCAGATCTGTCAGATAATACTCATGCTGGGCATTGTCGTTCTTCAGAAGCTTCAAACCTTCAAACAACGCTTCATTGTCGAAGGCATAGATGCCACTGTTGATCTCACGGACTTTCTTCTCTTCCTCATTGGCATCCTTGAATTCCACGATCTTCTCCACATCGCCATGTTCGTTCCTGATCACCCTGCCATACGATGCAGCATCATCGGGTTCTACCGTCAATACCGCCATGTGTGCATCGCCCAGCGATTCATACATCATCGCATATGTCTCAGGCTTTACCAACGGAGTATCGCCGCTTGCGACGACAGTGATGCCTTTCTCACCCGCCAACTGCCTTGCCTGCATCACAGCGTGTCCTGTGCCCAATTGTGGCTCTTGCACGGCGATTTCCGATATGCCCTGCAATACATCTTCCACCAATTCATGGCGATATCCCACGATTGTCACGATTCTTTCCGCACCGGCATCCTTGAGACCTTGCACCACCAGTTTTACCATTGGTTCTTCCAAGATCTTATGCAACACCTTGGGGAGTTCGCTCTTCATGCGGGTTCCTTTTCCCCCGGCCATGATAATAGCATTCTTCTTAGTTTCCATATTTTACCTCTTTCTAGCCACGAAGGATCTTTGTCCTTCGCACAAAATATTCTTGTTTCTTGAGTTTTTTCATGGCGTTGTTCACAAAAGTGCTGCTTTGGGATATGCCAAACACCGTTGATCCACTTCCCGACATCAACACCCCATCAAACCCTAAGGCGATCATCTTCTCCTTGACCTCTTTGATCTCTTCCACCAGCGTCAATGAAGCAGCTTCCAGTGAGTTGCCAAGATTATTAACGACTTTCTGGTAATCCCCCAGGATCAACCCTTCCCGCACGGCATTGCAGTCGGGATGGACAGGTTCCTGGGAATCCACGAGTTCAAATGCTTCTTTAGTCGAAACACCTTTCTTCGGCTTCACCAACAACAGTTCAAAATCCAGGTAACACGTAAAGGGCATGATGATATCACCCGTTCCTTCCACCATGGCAGGCTTGTTAATTAAGCAGAATGGGACATCCGACCCAACCATTTTGCCCACTTCAATCTTCTCCTGCACATTCATGCCCAGTCCGTAATACGCATCCAGCATACGTATTACCGATGCTGCATCGGCACTTCCACCCGCCAGGCCTGCCCTGGTGGGGATATGTTTCTGCAGTCTAAAAGTAAAATTATCATAAAGGTGATATCTTTCTTTCATGATATTAAACGCCTTGATAATCGAATTCTTCTCATTCACTGGAAGATACACCTTGTTTGTCTCCAACTTTGTCTCATTGGAGGGAATCATTTCCAATACATCATAAAAGTCGATGGGTACCATGACCATCTTCAATTCATGATAGCCATCGCTTCTTTTCCCAGCTACATCTAGGCAAAGGTTAATCTTCGCAAAGCATCTATCCTTCATACACAATTCCGCATAATCTCTTTATCTCTTCCACCGACAATTCCTGTGCTCTCCTTCCCTGGTCTATGCCGGCTTTCGCAAGTACTCTTTCCGTGAAGTCCTTGTCTTTCGTATATTCCCGCAGGTTATTATACACCGTCTTTCTTCTCTGCTTGAACAAAGCCCTGATGATCTCATAGTGCTTCTTGATTTCCTCGGGTTCTATTTCTTCTTGTTTTCTCTTTAGCTGTATGATTACAGAGTCCACGCTGGGCGAAGGATTAAACGACCTCCCAGGAACAGTAAACAGTTTCTTTATATCATAGCTATACTGCCCCTCGACGCTCAATGCACTGTATGCATTCTCCTTTGGCTTCGCCGCAAACCTATCACCAACCTCCTTTTGAACCATGACAGTGATATATTCTATCTCCGGACATTCAAAGATCTTAAATAGCACAGGTGTCGTAATATAGTATGGCAAATTGGCGCATACCGCCACGCTACCGTATTTATTCTTCAGCTGTTTCACCTCTGTGTCAAGATCCACTGCGAGAAAATCCTGCAGAATGACATCGACATTCTTGTAGTCTTTCAACGTCTCTTGCAATACCGGCAATAGTCCTTCGTCTATCTCATACGCTCTTACATATGTAGCATATCTAGCAAGCTGTTCCGTCAATGATCCAATCCCTGGTCCAACCTCAATGACCGCTCCCTCGCAATGCGCCAGCATGGCGCATTTCTCCACAATCACCGGATCCACCAGAAAGTTCTGCCCATATCCCTTCTTGGCTTTCAAGCCAAACTGTTCAAGTATTTCTTTCGTCCTGGAAGGAGTCGATATGTATCTCATTCCTCCTCCACCACCTTCCGCAGTTCTTCTTTATCGATGCCCAGGCAGTTGATCCTTTGTCTCATGGTCTTGGCATTGCCTGCCCCTAGGTGTAATTTTGTTCCGACTTTCTCTCTCAGCTTTGAGCTATTCTCGCCTCCCAATAACCCCAGTTCATACAGGTCCATGACACTGACGTTTTCCTTTGGCTTTTCGATATATGTGACAAGATGAGACAACGCATCTTCCAATGCTTGTTTTCCCGCATGTTCAATGCCCACTTTCTTGGCGGTACGTGCCAACTTCTTGTTAACGAAGGCGTTCTTGCATGTCGGAACACGCTTGTTAATCCTATCCCTGATCCTGTTTCCCGGGGAATCAGGATCAGTGAAAACGATAACTCCTCTCTTTTCATTCGCAAACGCAATGTAATCAAGGACTTCTTCCTTCAGATCCAAGCCATTTGTCTCAATGGTATCGCATTCAAAGAATCTCTTTAGCGTGTTGGTATCGTTCTTCCCTTCCACAACGATCAACTCTTTGATGACCTTCTTCATTTGCACTGCTCCAGGAACCTTGTCCAGTTATCGTCTATGACATTTGCCATATATTCCACGTCCACTCCCTTGACTTCCGCCATCTTTTGGACAATATACGGTATATAGCTTGGTTCATTCCGTTTTCCCCGATATGGCACAGGCGACATATACGGACAATCCGTTTCCGACAAAAGGTATCTTTCATCCATCGTGGACACCACTTCGACAGAATGCCTGGCATTCTTGAATGTCAATGCCCCACCAATGGCAATGTAGTAACCCAGTTTGGTAAACTCCCTGACCATCTCCTTTGTTCCTGGAAAACAATGTAACAAGCCTTTCCAGTGGTGTTCCTTCAAAATGTCAAAAGTGTCCTGCATTGCTTCACGGGAATGCACTGCGATGGGCTTGTTCAATTCTCTCGCCAGTTCAATCTGGCGAACAAACCACTCCCTTTCCAAAGCCTGGACTTCCTTGTCCTTCTCCCAATAATAGTCCAGACCGATTTCCCCAATGACATCCACCATGGGATCGCTTGCGCATTGCCTAAACCTCTGCCAATCCCCATCCTTCAAGTCTTTCACATCGGTCGGGAATATCCCCGTCGCTATCTGGTATTTCGCAGGATTTGATCGTTTGATCTCTTTCGCCCTTGTTAATTCATCCTCATGCAAGGTAATAATCATGATGCGATCCACATGGGAATCCACCGTTCTTTGTATCATCTCATCATAGTCATTGTCATATACATCCTCGCATATATGCGCATGTGTATCTACGTAATGTATCATATCTCACTTACCTAGGCAGAATCTGGAGAATATCTCATCCAACAGATCATCCCTGCCCGCCTTTCCTGTTATCTCCTTGAGAAGCGTCCAGCACTTCTCAAGATCTATCGTGACCAAATCAAGCTCCATTTCGTTATGCAAGGCATTGATTGCGTCTTCCATCGCTCCCTGTGCCTGTTTCGCCAGCCCAATCTGTCTCTCGTTGTTCAGCGTGTCCTCATTTGCGACAAGAAGATCCTGTTCATACATCTTCTCAATCTCGCGCACCAAAGCATCAATATCTTTGTTCAAGGCACTAATGCCCAATGAATCCACTTCATGTAAATCATTCTTGTTGTATACAACAATTCGGTTGCGTCCCTCAGTCAGTGCCAATAACTTCCTATCCTCTTCATTGACATCCCCGGCATCCAGCACAACTATCACCAATTGTGCCTTTTCCAAGGCAGCCAGCGATTTCTGTATGCCAATGCGCTCCACCTTGTCGCTAGAATCACGTATTCCCGCAGTATCAATGAGATTGAGCGTCACGCCCCCAATCCTGACACTGCCTTCCACCAGATCTCTTGTTGTTCCAGCAATGTCCGTCACAATCGCTTTGTCTTCCTCAAGCAACGCATTGAGAAGAGAAGACTTCCCCACATTTGGCCTGCCCAATATCACCGTGTCGATTCCCTCCCGAATCGCCAAGGATTGTTCGGCTTTCCTAACAATCTCCTTGATGTCCACCAGCCATTTTTCCGCCATCGGCAAGATCTCTTCCTCCGTCAACTGATGCACATCGTCATATTCCGGATAGTCGATATTCACTTCAATATTGGCGATCATCTGCGCCAGGCTCTCTTCCAATGGCTCAAGCAGTTTCGTTACAGATCCGCGCAAAGAATGCATAGCGCTCTTGGCATTGACTTCATCCCTTGCCCGTATCAAGTCATTGACTGCCTCCGCCTGGGACAAGTCCATCTTCCCATTGAGGAACGCCCTTTGCGTAAATTCTCCCCTTCTTGCAAGCCTGACGCCTTTGCTGAGGAGTACCGACAATATCTTGCGGGTAATATACAATCCCCCATGACAGCCAATCTCCACCACATCCTCGCCTGTATACGAGCGAGGAGCCTTGAACAACGAAACCAACACTTCATCCACTGCTTCCCCGTTATCATGAATCACTCCATAGTGGATGGTATTCCCCTTTTCCTTGGACAGGTCTTTTTGTATCAGCTTGGAAGCCACCTCTATCGCCTCGTCCCCCGAGACTCGTATCACCGATACAGCCCCTGTCGCATTCGCTGTCGCTATCGCCGCAATCGTATCTCTGAACATAACCTCACCTCGCCAAATAGTCTATCACAAAGATACATGAAGTGTTATACAAATTATACCAAAACGATCAAATATCCGAAACATTCCACTCATTATGTGCTATCATACTGCCTGGAGGTGCCATTTGATGAGCCAAACACAAGAAAACAAACAGAAACTTTCCATCTGCCCAAGCTGCCACAAAGAGCTTCCGCAAAACGAAAATAAAGTATTTTGCCCATATTGCGGCTATAACATGACCACGCCAAGCGAGCCAGAAAATTTGTTTGACGAGCAAACACCAGAAGAACCGTTGTCTGCCGCATCCAGTAAACTGGATACTGGCGAGACCACCAAGTTTGAAAACCACGCCCCAAAGGAAAAGACAAGGAAGAAATGGATCATTCCTTGCGTGGTCATCGCCGCAATCATACTGATTGCTGGGATTATCATTCCTAAGCACAATCCTATCGCAACTGATGCAGTGAATGACTTGGGCTTCCCTAATTTTGGCAACGGTCGTGAGCAGACCAACTTGTATGACCAACAGATACACCATAGACAAGAGTTCTCAGATATGACGTTTGTCCTTCCCAAAGAATGGAGCTACCTATATTCGACTGACTTTGATCTTCTGTACCAGTACACCGAAAACGACAACATGAAGTATCTAGGCCTCAAAAAATATGATCGATCCATCGTGAACCTTGATCGCCCAGAAGAATCCATGCACGAGCTAATTCAGTCGAAAGCGCAGGATATCATGCCTACAAAGACAACCGACCTACGGTTCAAAGACTTTGAAGCTGACGACCACAGGGCACTCTATGCCTGTTACTCTGGCATCACGGATTCCTTTGCATTGGAGGACACTCCCCCGTCTTCGGATCAATTCGACATCTACCACACAGTGATCCTTGGTGATGCCAAGATTTACTCCATCATGTTAATGGAGAGGTCAGATGATACCGAGACATATATCGATGACTATTTGAAGAGCATGTTATCTGTCCATCTCAGGATTGACCTCAATGATTTGATATCGTCTCTCGAAGAACCAAGCGGATTAACCGATACACAGCACGAGATATTTGATTCCTTCATGGTCAACATTAGAACACTGAGTGTGTCAAGGGAAGAGATGATTGCAGAACTAGAAAAAGATGGATACGAACCAAAGGATGTAGAATTTGTTGTGGACGCATGCAATTATGACTGGAGCCAAAATGCGCTCTATATAGCGCAATACAATCGGGATGATTATTGGTACTCCTATGAACGATTGGTCAGCACATTGGCGGAATATCATAAGTTCACATCAGAAGAAGTGTATTACGCCATGCATAACTGCAAGATCGACTGGAATGAGCAAGCTCTTACAGATGCGTATACTCGCCTTGAATATTCACCATATTCGTACCAAGGCCTCCTAAGGCAATTGGAAAGCGAGGGATTTACCTCTTCCGAGGCAACCTATGCTGTGGAAAACTGCCAGGCGGACTGGATGGAGCAAGCTCTTAAGGCTGCCTATTCCGCCATTAAATATTCACCATATTCCTACCAAGGTCTCCTAGAGCGATTGGAAAGAGATGGATTCACCTCTTCCGAGGCAACCTATGCTGTGGAAAACTGTGGGGCTGACTGGAATGATCAAGCCCTTAAAGCTGCCTATTCTTGCCTTGAATATTCACCATATTCGTACCAAGGTTTCCTTGAATCATTGGAAAGAGATGGATTTACCTCTTCCGAGACAGCCTATGCCATGGAAAACTGTGTGGTGGACTGGAATGAGCAAGCTCTTAAGGCTGCCAATCATCACCTTGAAGGCTTAGCATATTCGTACCAAGGTCTCCTAGAATCATTGGAAAGCGATGGATTTACCTCTTCCGAGGCAACCTATGCTGTGGAAAACTGTGGGGTGGACTGGATGGAGCAAGCTCTTAAGGCTGCCAATTTTCAGCTTGAACGCTCAGCATATTCGTACCAAGGTCTCCTAGAATCATTGGAAAGAGAGGGATTTACCACTTCCGAGGCAACCTATGCTGTGGAAAACTGTGGGGCTGACTGGATGGAGCAAGCTCTTAGAGCTGCCAATCATTGCCTTAAATACTCATCATATTCGTACCAAGGTCTCCTAGCGCAATTGGAAAAAGAGGGATTTACCACTTCCGAGGCAACCTATGCTGTGGAAAACTGCCAGGCGGACTGGATGGAGCAAGCTCTTAAGGCTGCCAATAGTCGCCTTGGAAGCTTAGCGTGTTCGTACCAAGGTCTCCTAGAATCATTGGAAAGTGATGGATTTACCACTTCCGAGGCAACCTATGCCGTGGAAAACTGTGGGGCTGACTGGATGGAACAAGCAATAAAATATGCGGAAAGAGAGCTGGAATACTCGTCAGATCATTCTTACAAATACATCGTTGCTTCTTTAAAATACGCTGGATTCACCAATGAACAAGCGGAATATGGCGCATCCAAAACTTGTGGCAAATAACATCCTAGCGCTGAAAAAAAGTGACACGCTATACTGAAACAAACAAATATCCAGAGCATATCGCTCATTACATGCTATCATATTGCCTGGAGGTGCTATTTGATGAGTCAAACACAAGACAACAACCAAAACGATTCCGTCTGCCCAAGCTGCCATAAAGAGCTTCCGCAAGATGAAGATATACTATACTGCCCATATTGCGGCCATAAAATGATAACGCCAAGCAAACCAGAAAAGTTGCTTGACGAGCAACACCCAAAAGTTGAATCCAGTTCCACTGACGATGAGTTAGAGCAACAGAAAGATAAAACAGAAGAGGAACCGTTGTCTGCCGCATCCGATAAATCGGATGCTGGCGAGACAACCACGATTGAAAATCCCGCCCCACCCACCCCAGAAAAGAAGTCCTGGAAGAAATGGTTCATTCTTTTCGTAGTCATAGCCTCAGTCATAGCCGCAATCATACTGATTGTCGTAATTATCTTTCCTAGACCAAATCCTACAGCGGCTGATTCAGCAGATAACTTAGTGGATATATCAGGCTTTCCGAATTATGGCAACCAACGAGAAAAAACAAACCTGTATGATCAACAGGCAGAACAGAGAGAAGATTTCTCAGGGATGACGCTTGTGTTTCCCAGGGAATGGGGAACCCCTTATCTTGAAGTCGACTTTGATCTTCTGTACAAATTCGATCATCTATACAGATACACCGAAAACGACAACTTGAAATTTCTAGCTCTCAAAACCTATGATCGATCCATTGCAGATCTTGAAAACTTGGAAAAATCCATGCACGAGCTATTGTTAATGATGGCGAAGGATATCATGCCCACACAACCAATCAGCCTACAGTTCAAAGACTTTGAAGCAGACGGCCACATGGCATGCTATGCATGTTACTCTGGCATCTTGGATTCCCTTGTGTTGGAAGACACGTCCCAGTCTTCTGATCGTTTCGACATCTACCATACAATGATCCTTGGCGATGATGCGATTTACTCCATCATGTTAATGGAGAGGTCGGAAGATAAAGAGACATATATCGATGATTATCTGAAAACCGTGGTATCTGTCCATCTCGGACTTTCCCACATTGCTTCGGAATCATCTTTCGAAGAACCAAGCGGGCTTACCGATGCGCAGCACAAGATATTTGACTCTGTCAAGTTCTACCATTTCGCCCTGATGATGTCAAGGGAAGAAATGATTTCAAGACTAGAAGACGATGGATACGATTCCAAGGATGCAAAATTTGTTGTGGACTCGTGTAAGATCGATTGGAAA
>OMYM01000122.1 GCA_900315225.1 uncultured Erysipelotrichaceae bacterium
CAAAAGCATTGAATTCCTGCAAAATGGACAAAACTGGGTGCTGCACAAGGAATATGGTCCAGCGCATTTGTTGCATTATGTTTGCTTGATTGCCTATCTCTTGTTTGATATTGGCTTTATCAGCTACAGCTATGTAAAGCAGCGCCAGGTATCGCGGAGAATCATCCTACAGCTGTTTCTACCTGTGTTGTTTACGATGATCGTCTATTGCGTCAACCACTATGTCTACACTACTGGCTATGAGCTATTGCCCCTATCCTATGTAGCAGATCTGATCGTCTATCTCTTCATCGCTCATCGAATGGTGTTATACAATGTCAGTGACACTGTCGTTGAATCACTTGTCGAAAGAGGGGAGACGGGGTTTATTACCTTTGATTTCAAGTGCCACTATCTTGGTAGCAATCTCACGGCCGTCCGTCAGTTTCCCGAGATTCGCGATTTAATCGTAGACGCTCCCATCAGCGACAGTCCGCATATGAAACAAAGCGTGAAATGGATTCAGGATTTCGCGGAAGACCAGACAAAAAACAAAGTGACATTCCAAGCGGATGATAAGAGCTACGTCATCCACATAGATTATCTCTATGATGGACATATGCGCCATGGCTATCAATTCTTTATCACCGATGACACAAAGAACCAACAATACATTTCACTTCTCAATTCATTCAACGAACAGCTCCAGCAGGAAGTCGAGGAGAAAACCAGCCACATCCAACAGATGCATGACCGTTTGGTTCTTGGCATGGCAGCCATGGTGGAAAGCCGAGACAGCTCTACCGGGGGACATATCCGACGCACCAGCGAGGGTGTCCGTATCTTGATTGAGACCATGCGCAAGGCTGGAGCAAACCTCAGCGACTCATTCTGCCGCAATGTAATCAAAGCTGCACCGATGCATGATCTTGGGAAAATCGCCGTTGATGATGCTATTCTCCGCAAGCCAGGACGATTTACGCCGCAAGAATATGAAGCAATGAAGATCCATCCGGTGGAAGGCGCAAAAATCGTTGCTGAAATCCTCGAAGGAACCGATGACACGGAATTCCGAGCCATTGCGATCAATGTCGCCCACTATCACCACGAACGATGGGATGGAAACGGATACCCCAATCACCTGAAACAAGAGGAAATCCCATTGGAGAGCCGCATCATGGCCATCGCCGATGTCTATGATGCCCTTGCGTCTAAACGCGTATACAAGGAGAAGATGTCATTTGAACAAGCAGACAGAATCATCAAGGAAGGCATGGGAACCCAATTCGACCCTGGATTAAAGCAATACTACGAAATGGCTCGTCCTGCCCTAGAGGCATATTACGCTACCATTGACTAAACAAAGAGCGTTCCAGGCAAGCCAAAGGACTTAACCCTCCTAACTTTCCCTTTGTATGATACCATCGTTAAAAAAATCGGCAAAAGAACTGGATAGAGGCAATCATGATATTCGTGATAAATTTCTCCCTGTCGTTGCCGCAAATGTAATCACATTGAATCTTATCAGACTCACATACATATAGCATACACAAGCGAACCAGAGAACTTCTGGTTCGCTTGCTTTCGTTTCGTCCAGCGTGGGTATCGGCGCTTCAATCCAAGTATGCAGTTCTTCATTCAAAGAGAGTTCTCTTATGGTTGAAAGGTTGATTTAACTCTTGATAAATGGAGATTATTGCTCTTCTCAGTGACTGGATATATTATTCATATCAATGAGAGGTACCTTTTCTCTTATTTCCACACCCCCATGTGAAAAGCAACTTTCCAACAGCATCCCACTCATTTGACAAATAGTCATCCTGGCAAACAAAAGTCAGATTACCCAAATACTCGATTACCTCTAATTCGGGGGTGTATTTTCTAAGCACACTAGTTTTCGCTTTCCCCCAATTCTCCTAACACCCTTTTTCATAATGGGTTTTGAATATTTGCGTTTACAAATTCTTGACCATATCTTACCATGTGCTTATAACTTATTTAATTATATGCACATGGTGCGGAAAGGGATCGATATGCATTTTATATTTACACATAAATGCAAATATCGGTATGAATAGGCGACCACGTCCATGAGGAATGGAAGGAGTACTTCCATATCCTATAAATACATTGGACGGGTGGCCGACCCAAAACGGAACACCTGGCATGTCGCGACAATACTTCACCTACGACATAGAGGCCGACACCTTCGGAAGCGTCCCGGAGTCTTTTTCACACGCCCCAGGTTCTGGATCGCAGAAAAAGGAACGTCAAGGCGTTCGATTTTGGCGATGCGTTTATTTTAAACGCAATCATGGCCGGGTCGGGATTCTGGGAGATTGTGGGCCAAATCCCCTGGGGAAACAAGGCACGCTTGAGGAACCCGAGAGGAAGAAAGACGAAAAATGTGACCTGGAAAAAGAGCAGGCATCCGCCGCATAGATTTCGAGGGGGCAGTCAAGCTTTGGGCGTGCTTAGAAAATACACCCCCGAATTAGAGATTACTTTTTGCAAAAAGTGATTGCCAAAGCCAGGAAAAGAAATGTCCTTCCTATTAGATTTCAATGCGTTATTAATTACGCAATCCCAATACTCCCTGCATTGCTCGTCCTTGATTTTGTTTGTTCCATTCTTGATATCAAAGTACAACAGTGGCTTAGGATCCCCAAATTCTTTGATACTATTCAAAAGCCGCACAACCTGAGGTTCAAGCTTGTATTTCTTTTCCTTAGCCATTTCATTAACAATTGATAAAGGTGTCATGTTTTCAATTTCGTGACATGCCAAAATATACAATTCACACTTTCCATGTAAACCTTGAACTTTTAATTGTTCATAGACCTCACAAGCAAGCCGACATGTCTGCCCGTATTCTTTTTGATATTCATATTTCTTATCACTATCTACAATACATAGGGAAAACTTATTTTCATCCACGACTTTTAGTCTAAAAACTTCCCCAGTTCTTTCCCCACCTCCTTGATCGCAAGAAAAATTAGCTTCATATGAATTAATATGATATTTGCCAATGTAACTTCGACACAAAATTTTCAAGAATGCAATATCATTTAAATCTTCACATACCAATGAGCACGCTTCAAAAGTGCAACCATCGTTGAGGTATTTATACTTTTCGTCCAAATAAATATAACTCACCTTGTTTACAATGCATTGAGGAACACTATCTGACTCAGCTAGCACCTCAAAGCCAATGACAAAAACACGATTCACATATTCAGCGAGCATCAGTAAATCCACTTCTTGAGATATGCCAATATAATTCACTCTATTCAAGTAACTGTTTCTACCAAGCAGCATCAGTGAATCTCTATTTCCACGTACAATACAAGTTCCATTTCTGATTCCATATGCCAAATTATCAAAAATATCGAGCTGCCATTGCAAGAGTTTATTGTTTTGCAAATAAATCCCAACCGTTTTATCAATATAAACAAA
Source organism: uncultured Erysipelotrichaceae bacterium (assembly GCA_900315225.1). Classification (GTDB taxonomy): domain Bacteria; phylum Bacillota_I; class Bacilli_A; order Erysipelotrichales; family Erysipelotrichaceae; genus Bulleidia. The sequence continues at coordinate 3,436 of OMYM01000122.1, forward strand.
CATTCACTAAAACTCCGCTTCAAAGAAGCCAATCGGCCATTTATTCAAATATCCATCTTCGTCATACTGCGTTATAGTGATTTTGGCATTATCCATGTCTTCTTTTTCAAATATAATTACGTTTACCATGTTTGTATCTATCCTTTTCTCATAAACAGCCCTGCCAAGCTCTTCTATGAAAGTCTTGCTGTGTGTCTCAAACACGAGGCTGAACTGATGATTTGATGCATTGATCATATCAATAAACGCTTGAACTAATTTGCCTTGTAGAGCCGGATGCAGATGCAGCTCGGGTTGTTCAATCACAAAGACCGTTTTCCAACGATACGTTTTCGATAATGCCCATAAATCAACCAAGATCGGTAGGATTTGGCTATAGCCAAATCCTACATCAGATAAGTTGACACGTCTTGTATTGTTTTTCCGAGTCACTGAGAGGGATAGAAAGCCTTTCTCCCCTTCAACAAATATGGAAAAGCCAAAATGTTCCATCGTCCACGTTTGGAAAGATTGCATTTCCGTTTCTGGCAGCTTAAATAAATACATAGCAAGGTTTCTGCCTTGGTAATCCAATTCATTGACTGACAGATTCATAAACCTGTAGTATCTCTCCGCAGTTGCTCGCACTGGGGCAATATATTGTGTATTTTCGATGCTTCCTTTCAAATCCACCTCAACGTAAGCTAACAAATCAAGATAATAGATACCCGCGCATGCACTCAGGAACTTGTTTTGCTCTACATCAGATTGTTTCAATATATCTTCAAGGATACCAGACATGCGAAGATATGAGGAATCTTCTCGAGATAAATCTTGCGCATCTTTAAAAATATTGTCCAACGAAAAGCCAAGAAAACGGCACATACCTATTTCTCTCATTAGTAAATAGTCACTGGCAGCGGATTGAGCCATATCCATAAAGAGATGCGGATCTGGATATTTATTCCCAAACAATCCCGCACGAACATTTCTAGCCAATCTTCTCAACGGAATTCCATAAGAATCTTTTGCGTTGTTGGAATTCGATTCAAAAATTGGATACCTTTCGTTTAATACAATGATCGCTGTCGGTCCAAGCTTATCATACTCGATTTTTAAGAGATGTTCTTCCAAGAGATTATCCAAGATCACTTCTGAAACATAGTCGTGTGCTTGATGCTTTACATTGACTGTATACTTAAACTTCTCCATACAACTACCGTAAGAGATTTCTTTCTGTAGAACGTAATTCATTTCCTCGCCTTGCAGGATATCAATCTCGGTAACAAATGAGAAACCAATCATATCTTCCCCATAGCAAACGGCTTCCTCAAAGCTTCCAAAATCCACATAGCCGTTTTCATCGCCCGTCCAAAGAAATGGACCATCGGCATCTCTAATGAGCGATTGCTTGAGCAATGGAAAGGATCTTAAAAACGAGCTTTTACCCGAACTGTTTTTTCCAACCAGCACTGTGATCGGGGAAATCGCCACCTCCCCTGTGTCTTTCAGACATCTTAAGTTTTTGATTTGAATGCTTTCCATTTCTACACCTCTTTTCTTTTCATTATACTCGCCAAGGTTTGATCTTACCATAGTATTTTGTAAATCTACCAGATTGTTCCCGCAAAAGATACCAAAACGAACCTTGTGCCTGGACGTTCCATGGCGGCATTGGGAATGGGAAGCCTTGACCAGACATTGCGCCGAACCTTTCATCCAAAGCCGCCAAATGCCTGGGGACAAGTAAAGACTGTATACGGACAAAATAATTCAATTTGATCATGGGACAAAGTTCGACATAATTCGATAGGAGACACGGCAACTATCAGCATCAAAACAAAGTTGCTCGGCAAGAAGCCAAAAGAGAACAGGCAAAACGCCTGGCGAAGAAAGGCGCGAGCGGATGAGACAAACGGAACCCAGAACCCGTATGGGAAAAACACTAAGAAAGCGATAGGATGAAGAAATGAAGCCATGAAATTCGATGGCGACAGGTCGGTCATCCCATGCCGAACTGTCTTGACACGAAGGATGAACGAAAGCTTATTCCCAAAATGAATGATGGACATTGTGATAATTCCAAAACAAGGTGAATTTTTCAAGTTATAGGGGCAGCAACCGAGCCAAGAAAATTACGCAACATTATCCGAGCCTTAAGAAGGGGTAGTTCAATGAATATTCAACCAGTATTGTTTTTTCAAGCACCTTGTATCCAATGAGACAAAGGGTGCGCCACTTTGAAAATCGACTTTCGATGCATAAAGCCATCTAAATTTCATTTGAAACCAAAATCGTTTCGAAAGATCCTTATCTTAGAATAATATCGTTCCGCATATAATAGCAGACAGACAATGCAGAATTCCACCTAATTGTGCTTCTGAGCATATTTCCATAAAGTTGATTCTGCCCCTGTAGCTTGCAAAACTATCCGTAAAAAAGTCTACGCCCTATAAATATCGACTTGGTTTGCGGTATGCCTTGGACGTGGCTATGATTTCGTCTGGTTCGAGAAGGGGGTTTCACTTTCGATTTATTCGATTCGGCTTTCCTTAGCAATTGGTAGTGGTTCTTGTTCTCTTTCGTAGATTTTCCACCCATATTCACCTCCTGTCTTTTTATCTGGGATTAATTTACTCAGTTGGCGGAATACGCCTCTATATTTCGCTCAATTGGACCTTTTCTGGTATGGGTTAATCAACTATAATATAAATGTCTTAAGGAGGAAACATGAGTAAAAAGACAAAGCTATACTTAGCCGCAGCAGTCATTTACCTGCTCTTTCCCATAGATGTGATCAATGATGCGTTGATTGGCATCGGACAGATCGATGATGTACTGCTTATTGCCTTAGCTTTATGGCAATGGTACTCGGAATATAAGAACAACCCTGGACCTTGATCGCTTCGCAACATACTTGCTCCTGCCTTTTTGATTGTCATCTTTTTCATGGCAGGATATACCTTCCAACATAAAACCCGCCGATTCGGCGGGTTTTATGCTTTCTTGAATCAACAGGCTATCTGGCGATATATCCATCACTCGAATACGTCTGCTGCATCCTTGAGCCAGGATGTAATCTCGATTCTTTGCGGGCATGCGCCTTCGCATTGCAAGCAGCCAATGCAATCGCTTGCCTTGCCTGATCCCCTTGCGACAGCGTTTTCGTAGCGTTTCTTTCCTGCTTCTGTCTGGCCAAAGACAAGATGCTGGTTCAGTGCCTTGAAGATTTCCGGGATATTGATGCTCATGGGGCATCCTTTTGTGCAATAGCTACATCCGGTACATGGAACCTGGCGAATGGAATTGAGGATCTGCTGCACTTGGGCGATGGCGGCAGATTCGGTTTCATTCAGCGGACGGAAGTTTTCCATATACGACAGATTGTCTTCCATCTGGGCAATGTTGGACATGCCGGAGAGAACGGACATAATGCCATCAAGGGATGCAACGTAGCGGATTGCCCATGAAGCAATCGACATGGAAGGATCTACCTGTGTAAGGACATCCTTGACTGCCTGTGGTGGATTGGCAAGCGTGCCTCCCTTGACGGGTTCCATGACAACGATGGGCTTGTTGTGCTTGCGGCATACTTCGTAGTTTGCCCTGGATGTGACGGAGGGGTTTTCCCAATCGGCGTAGTTAATCTGCAACTGCACAAATTCTGCATCGGGGTGTTTTGTTAAAAGTTCATCCAACAGTTCGGGCGTTGCGTGGAAGGAGAAGCCGTAGTGCTTGATCAAGCCTTCTTCTTTCAGTTCCTTGACGAAATCCCAGAGCTTGTAGTTCTCGTAGATCTCGTAGTTGTTTGTCTGCACGGCATGGAGCAGGTAGAAGTCGAAATATCCTGCACCTGTTCTTTCAAGGCTTGTCTTGATCTGTTGCTTGGCTGTTGCTTCATCGGGACTGCCAAGCCAGGCATTCAACTTTGTCGCAAGGGTGTAGGATTCCCTTGGATATCTTTTGACAAGGGCTTCCGCCACAGCATCTTCGGAACCTGTATAGACAAACGCGGTATCGAAATACGTGCAGCCTGCTGCCATGAACTTGTCGACCATGACGGATGTCTCGGCGATGTCGATGGATCCATCTTCTTTCTTTGGCAAGCGCATCAAGCCAAAGCCTAGTTTCTTCATGTCTCTGCCAAAATACATACTCATAATAATGTCCTCCTGCTTCAATTATACATCGTTTCAGATTTCGAATACAGTGTCTTGCATTGGCTTGCGTTTGGCATGTAGGTGGGCGGGATGACTTTTTTCTGATGGGTAGCCCAAGGCAAGCATCATGACGGGAATGTGGTTTTCTGGCAAGTGGAATGCTTCGATGACGGTGCGAGAATCAAAACCTCTGATCCAAAGGCTGTGTACGCCGAGTTCTTGCGCCTGGAACATCATGCTTGTTGCCACGATGGCTGCATCTTGTTCTCCCGCATTGTAGTCATCGTAGCATCTGTCCTTGGGATTGCGCCATACGGTTTTGTCATCGTAGCACACAAGCAATGCCACTGGGCATCCGCATAGCGATGCGCCAGTGGATATTGCCTTGGACATGGCTTCTTCACTTTTGATTACGTAGATTCTTTGTGGCTGGTAGTTGCATGCGGTAGGCGCAATTCTACCCGCCTCTAGGATCAACTGCAGCTTTTCATCTTCCACGGGACGGGAAGCGAAGTATCGCTCTGAATATCTTTCTTTTGCCAAGTCAAGGAATGTCATGTCAAGCCTTCTTTCCCAAGCACATGCGGACAAAGTCTGGCTCAAAGTGCTTTGCGCGTGAGCCTGTGTAGCCCATGTCACGGGTTCCAATCAGTTTCATTTCTTCCTCATCCAAGGAGAAGTCCCATATATCGAAGTTTTCCGCGATACGTTCTGCATGGGTGGATTTGGGCAATACGACAACTCCTCTTTGCACATTCCATCGCAACATTACCTGTCCTACGGTCTTGCTATGTCTTTGGGCGATTTGTTTGAAGTCTTCGTCTTCAAACGGGTTGTATCGTCCTCCCCCCAATGGTGCCCATGCCTCGGGGATGACATTGTAGTATTTCATTGTCTTTAAAGCTGCTTCTTGCGTGTAGTATGGGTGTAGTTCCACTTGATTGACCATTGGCTTGATACGCACTGTCTCGCAGAAGTTTGTCAGGATGTTGGGATAGAAATTAGAGACACCGATTGCCTTCAGCTTTCCTGCCTCATATGCTTCTTCCATGGCGCGCCATGCCGCAAAGTAATCACCCATCGCCTGGTGCAAGAGATATAAATCCAGGTACTCCAAGCCACTCTTGGCAATGGAAGCGTCAATTGCTGAAGCGGCCTTTTCCTGGCTGGACATGTCTGAAACCCAGAGTTTCGATGTCACGATGACATCCTCTCTTTGGCATATGCCATCGGCGATTGCGCGCTTGAGAGCATTGCCTACCGCATCTTCGTTGGTATACGCGGTAGCGGTGTCAATGAGGCGATAGCCAATGCGCAATGCCTCGTAGACACTGTCTTCGCATTCTTTCTTGTCGGGGACACGGAAGACACCAAAGCCCTCCATGGGAATCTTCATTCCATTGTTTAGCGTTACGTATTCCATGGTTATTCCTTTGGCATCAAGGATTGTCCTTCTCGCCATGCGTCTCCCGCTTTTTCACCCGTGACGTAGTATCCTGCCGTGAATTGGTCGAAGATCAATGCATTAAGCTTCATGACATCAACCTTGCCACTGTCGTTAAGGACGCTTTCCTCAGCGCATACATTGACGATCTTGCCAATGATGGCATACATGGAATCCGTGTCAATGACATCCTGCAGCTCGCATTCGATGGTCAGCGGGAATTCATTGATCACAGGAGCATTCACAAACCCACTCTTAGCGCTGGTAAGACCTGATCTAGCAAACTTATCAGCCATCTTGTTTCCTGTCGCAATGCCAAGGAAATCGGCTTCCTTGATGTGTTCTCTGTCTGCCAAAGCAACCGTAAATGCCTTTGTGGAAAGGATGTTTTGGGTAGTCTTGTGATCTTCGTCGATAAACAATGCGATGGATTTCATGTCGTTGATCATTCCCCATGCTGCATTCATGGCATTGGGTGTGCCATTCTCGTCATATGCCGCGACAATAAGTACCGGCATGGGATAGACTGCGGGTATGCATCCAAGATTCTTCTTCATATGTGATATTCTCCTTACGCAAGAAAGTATATCATAAATCAATGCTATGATGCTACATACAAATATTATAGCAAATAGCGTTTCAAATCAATGTCTATCAAATTATCTGCTACTGAAGTATAATTGTCGCAAAGGAGAATATTCTATGAAGAAATTCAATCTGTTTCTTTCCTTCAGCCTGATTGCTACACTGCTCACAATGCCAGTGCATGCCACAGGCGAGGAACCATCATTGCAAGACAGGATCAATGCTCTTCCTGCCTCCATGCTTCTATCAGAAGACGTAACAAAAGATTACGCCGAACTGTTATCCATCAAGGCAGCCTATGATGCCCTTGGCGAAGAAGAACAGGCTGCCATTGACATGACAAGGGTCAATGAATTGCTTGATGCCAATAGCGCCACACTGGATCCAGCAAATGTACCTGCTGGATCTATCGCAAACCTGCAAGGCAAGAGCATTGGTTATCTTGGCTCATCGATCACATATGGCTTTGCGACAAATGGGATTGCCTTCCCCGAGTACATTGAACAAATGTCTGGATCCAAGTCCATCAAGCAGGCGATCTCTGGCGGTCCTCTTGCCCTCAAGGAAGGGGTTCGCGATGAGATTTCCTATGTCAGGAAATTGTGGGATGGCGCACTCAAGGATGTCGAACACCTCGATGCTCTTGTTGTCCAGCTTTCCACCAATGACGCAGGCCTAGGCATTGAGCTTGGCGAACTATCCGATTCCTTCAACAAGGACGACATGGACTATGCCACGATCATTGGCGCAATGGAATACATTGTTGCATACGCAAAAGAGAAATGGAACTGCCCGGTTCTCTATTACGTCAACCCCTATCTCACCGATGCGGCGATTGATCGCTTCGCCAATGGCGATGAAGCAACCGAAAAGATCCTCCATGAACAATACCAGGGAGTCTATGAGGATATGATCGATGCCCTTTATTCTATTCAAGAGAAATGGGGATTGGATGTCGTTGACATGTGGAATGATGAAGAGTGCCGCAATGTAGACAATGATTTGCGCAGCTACTTCATGTCCGACCCGATCCATCCTTTCAAGGCAGGATACTATTTCTGGTATGCCCCGAAGATCATGGCGCAATTAAACAAGACACTTGCGCCAAAGGATATCGACCTAGATGCTACTTCTGCCAACACATATGGCTATGTTTCCTCCAACAAGAGCGATTTTTCCAACATTGCTTCCCCTGCTTTCTTCATCTATGCGGGAAACAAGACAGAAAGCGAAGCAGAGGCTCTTGTGACAGATATTGGACTAGCGCCAATGGTTGAAAAGTATGCTGGTTCTGTAACAGTTGTAACGCCACTTGACAATGTCGCATATGGCGAAGAAGATGCGTCAATGTTCAATTCCCTTCTTGGCATTGTCTCCAATGTCAAGGTCATTGGCATTGATGATGGTGCAACATTCGTGAACAACAGCATCCTCCCACAGGCATATGCAGTTGCCGGTATCATGACGTATGGCGGAGAAATGGGTGAAGTCAACGCGACAATTCCTGTTCCAGCATATCTATCGAATGCGCCAGAGAATGCCAAGGCTGTCTATGAAAAGGCAAATGAGAGTGATGTAAGTGGCCTAGCGAAGGTCATCGAAGGATCAGATGAAACACTTGGGGAAGCTTTCACCCATGCCTGGGACGCAATCTTTTCCAAGAACTATCGTCAGATGAATGAAGTCACTGAGTTCTACAATGTCCCTGCCACGGCAGTCACCGACCCCTACCCTCTCTATGCCCTTGTCATTGACATGGAAGAAGACTTTGGGGTCAAGTATATGCCTCACTACAACGAACCTCTCAATGGTGAAGGACAGTACACTTGGTTCGAATATGTCCCATACAGCACAATGAACGCTACCGAGGGAACCGTTCCATTGGTAGTCACTCTGCATGGCAATGGCAACGATGCAAGAATCCAGGGCGAGACAACTGGATGGGTCGAGCTTGCGGGTAAAGAAGGCTTCATGGTTGTCGCCCCCGAGTGGCAAGATGTTGTCTTGGATAGTGCAACCCATGAACCTAGCCCAAACTTCTTTAATTGCAATGGTCTTGAAGGAGACAAGTTGATTGAATGGATCGCTTTCCTTGAAGAGAAGTATCCCCAGATCGACAAGAGCAGAATCTACGTCACTGGCTTAAGTGCAGGCGCAAGTGCTTCTTCCCTCTACGCCGTCAAATACAGCAATGTCTTTGCGGCAGCTGGCGCAGTGAGTGGTCCTGGCGTTGACAAGCAAGAGCTTTTACAACTTGCGGAAAACTACGAAGGAGGCGAAGTACCGTATCTCTACATCTGTGGCGATCATGACTTCTTTGGCATGATCCCTGTCGATGGCAGTTCTCCATATCAGTTCCACATCACACCAGATCTCACCATAACCATGGCTGATCCAAACGTCTCTATGTTTGAGTTCATCCAGGCATACCAGAAAGTCAATGACATTCCTGTGTCCGAGACATACAACCTCTCGCTCAACGAATACTATGGCGTTGCCTTGGAGAACGAACACTGGACAAAGCTTGGCTTCAAGGACATGGTGGAAGGCACATTGTCCAACAACAACGGTACAATCATCAAGCTTGCGGCCATTAAAAACCAGGCACATTGGAACTACAAGCCAGAAGCAGAATATATCTGGAACTTCTTCAAGAACTACGCCCGTAACAGAGAAACCGGCGCCCTCATCAGACAGATGGGATTCCGTACAATCGATAACAAGCCTTACGGATACAGCGATCCTACAGAAGCCATCTATTGGTATGAGAATGGCGAAAAACAAGGCATCTATGGCGACAAGAAAAACATCTGGGACACCCAGTATGACAAGACGGAAAGAGGTCGCGAGATCTTTGATCCAGCTTCCGATGCATGGTATTGGCTGGATGCCTGCTTCGATGGAGCAGCCACCAAAAACAAGGAAGTATGGATGCCATATGTATTCCAAGACGAAGAAATCGGCTCCACCTCGGGCAAGTGGGTGCGCTATGATCGCTATGGCCAAATGGTGAAAGGCTGGTACGCAAACGACAATGGCCTGTATTATTACGACTTGACCACTGGCGCAATGTACAAGGGAACCTATGAGATCAATGGGAAAACCTATACATTCGATGATGTGACTGGAATCATGAAATAAAGATACGCCAAAAATGAGCCACTAGGCTCATTTTTTCATATGTAACACAAAGCATAAGGGATTGATTATCATTTGATTCCATGATAAGATAATCATCAGTATATGTAATAGGCAAGACATTATGAACATGCATTTTCTAAACAGCGAAAAAGGCTATTCCTTGTTCAAGGGAGAAGCTGGATATACAACATATGTAGACAAGACCCTCATGGTCAATGCAGTCTACCAATACGCCCGCAAGACAAAGAAACACATCTGTGTTACCCGCCCTCGACGTTTTGGCAAAACAACGGTCGCAAACATGATCGCTGCTTTCTTTGATAAAAGCACTGCCTCAAAAAGCAAACTGCTTTTTGAGGCAATGGCTATTGGCAAGCTAAAAAACAGATCTGAAAAACAAGATCCATCTCTATGTTGGTCAAAACAAGGGAAGCTCAATGTCATTCGCATCAACATGATCGACCTGATTGACGATGAGATAAAATCATACAGGAATTTCCGTTATTCACTGAATCGGTGGCTAAAAGAAGACTTGCATGAAGCATATCCATCCATTTCTCTCAAAAACATGAAGACTCCAGAAATCCTAGAGAAGACAGGCGATGAATTCATCTTTGTGATCGATGAGTGGGACGCTATCTTTGAAGCGCGTTTCATGCGTGAAGAGGACAAGCAAGACTACCTGCTATTCCTGAAGGATCTGCTCAACAGAGACTACGTGCATTTTGCCTACATGACAGGCATCCTTCCCATCGCCATGCGAACATGTGATTCCCCATTGAACATGTTCCACGAATTCTCCAGCTTCGAGGATTCGCAATTCTATCCATACTTTGGATTGACGGAACAAGAAATTACCGACCTTATGCAAAGGCAGGGATTCACAAAGCCATCACTATCGGATTTGTCCTCTTGGTACGATGGCTATGTCAGGGAGGATGGCATTCACGTATTCAATCCGATGTCTGTCGCAAAGGCTCTAGGAGATAAAAAGTGCCACAGCAATTGGAC
>OMYM01000263.1 GCA_900315225.1 uncultured Erysipelotrichaceae bacterium
CAATGAGCCAGAAGCAGTACTGAATTCGATTGACGTTGCTGATGGGGATGTCTTGCTGAATGCTGGTGCCGCAGTATTTGTGGACAGCGCGGTATGAATGAAGTACAGATTACGCGTTTTCCAACCGACGAGCGTCTGACAATCATTGATACGAAACGCTATACGGGATGTATTTTGGCTTTGGCGGACAAGGTTATTTTTTACATTGCAGACGCCATGAATTGGCGTGTCGAATTTGATGGAAGTATTTACAGGAAGGAAATACCGGAAATACCTCTCGAAGCTATCAGGGAAGCACTCATCAATGCCTTTGCGCACCGGGAAATAGAGTCAAGGCAGGCTATTGATATCTCAATACACAAGAGTTACATTGATATCTACAGCCCTGGGCTCTTTCCACAGAATCTGGAACCCGAAGCATTCATTCATAGGGCGATCAAACCGCCACGACGCAATCCTCTTATCACAAAGACGTTGTATTATTCCAAAAACATGGAGGCGGTTGCTACGGGATTCAAGCGTATTAATGCCGAATGTACCAATGCTGGGGTTAAATATGAGTTTATAAAAGAAGAATACGGCTTCACGGTTAGATTCTACAGACACTGTGGCGAGGGATGGGATCAGGTCATTAATCAGTACCTTTCTGAAAAAGGGCCAGAAAAAGGGCCGGAAAAAGGGCCAGAAAAAGGGCCGGAAAAAGGACCAGAAAAAGGACTCGAAACAAAAGAGGACGAGATTGCCAGTAGGTGCGAGGACATATTGCGTTTGATAAAGAAAAATCCCAGAATCTCACGGGCGCGATTGGCGAGTGAACTGAATTTGACGGAGAAGCAAGTCAGAAAGGCGATTGATAGGCTTAAGGAGAATGGCAAAATTCACTATGAGGGCAACGGTAGAGGAGGAAGATGGATGGTTGATTAACTATCAATTGCGGCATGTCATTGTGAAGACTTGAGAAAAACGGCACGACAGACACGCCGTTGGATGAAAGCAATACAATTGTTCTTGTTTCCGCTATGCTGAAGGCGTGCCCAGAAAGCCAAAGGGAGGTGGGGCTTCTTCCGATGGAAATCCATCTACTTCCTGATTTATACTTGGACGCACAAATAGGTAGAATTATGCATCGTCTGCCTGCTGTTATATGCGGAACGATTGTAAATATCTTTTCCAGATATTTGATCGTTCCAGTATGTTTCGATAGGCATGAGTTTTGCTGTCGTAGTTGATTCAGGCATGGAAGACATCACTGAGAAGATCTTCAAGCTTTTTCTTGCTCTTGTTGGCTTGCGGTTGTTCTGGATTTCATTTGCGGGAGAACCGAATCTGACAGATTTGGTCAAAAAGAGGATCGATATGAGGAAAGGCTGATGGCATGGTAGGGACTTCCCGTTGAGTCTTGGCCGCAACGGTGGTGACGGCGAGACGTGGAACGCGCTAAACTTGGCTTTGTCATGGGCTGCTTTCGGTCGCTTTGAACTGTCCTTGCGATGCAGCGAAAGAAACCTACGCATTCTTTTGACTCAAAGGATGCGTAGGCTTTTTTCTCTTCGTTGTACCATTGACTGATAAAAGATGTTTTATCAACTAGAAAGTAGTTTTCTTGGCTATTGCTTAAATTTATCTTAGCCAAGAGCAAGGTTTCTGGCTGGTACAGTTTGCTGGTTAATTGTATTCTCTTTTCTGGGTTTTTCTTTAGCGTCTTCCACCTTGCATTCCTGGCATCATGCCACCTTGTCCATTGGGCATATTGCCCTGTCCATTCTGCATGCCTTGCCTCATGCCTTGCATACCACCCATCATACCACCCATCATAGAGTTGGTGATGGAGGTGACTTGCGAGCCATTGACATAGACACTTCCACCTGTGAAGGATACAGAGCCATCAAAATCGAAGGCAGATTGGGCAGAGATGTTGATTGTTCCGCCACGGATGATCAGGTTGCCATTGGCATCGATCGCATCGGTATCGCCAGATCCCATGGTGATGTCAATACTTCCACCGTTGATTTCAACTGTAGGGGTATAGCTGTATGATTTCTGGGATGCGTTGATGCCATCGTCAGATGCCTTGATGGTAATGTTTCCATCGTTGACTTGAACATATGTAGCTTCCAGACATTCTCCACCAGAGAGATTCATAGTGCCGTTATCGATCTGCAGGACACTGTTGGCTTGGATGGCATCATCGCTGGCTGTGATGTCGAATGTGCCGCCTGTAATGAATACATAGCCAAGGGTATCGTCTTCATCGTTTTCCGCATGCAGAGCATCTTTTCCCGCCTGGATGGTGAATGTTCCATCGGCGATTTGGATAGAATCGTTTGCTTCTAGAGCATCGCTGGTAGAAGTGATATTGTAGGTTCCACCTGTGATTTTCATGTCGTCTTTTGAAGTGATGCCATTGTCGGTGGAGTTGATGGTCAATGTTCCAAGACCATTGAGGGTGAGGTCATCCTTTGAGAAGATCACAGCATCGGTGTTTGTGTCGCCATCGGCAGTGAATGTGCCAGTGACAGAAAGTTTGTTGGTTGTGTTGGCGGCTGTTGTGACAAAGACCTTGTCAGCATTCTTGACATAGATGACAGGGGTGCTGTCGTTTGTCACATTTACGCCATTGAGAACAATCTGCACCTTGTCTTCATCGCCTGCCTCGATAACAATCGAGGCATTCTTTGCGCTTCCATTGATGACATAGACACCTGCCGCATTGATCGTAATCGTTTCGTTGTCCTTGACGGTGTAGGTGGTTGCGTCTGTGAGATCTGCCTCTTGTGCTAGATCTCTGTTAGAGAAAGCATCGTCATACGCATAGAATACGGTAGCAGAACTAGAGACTTCTAGTGTATTTCCTTGGGATGTTGCACCGGAATCAGTATCAGGCATCATGCCTGATTGACCGTTGCCAAACATTCCTGGCTGCTGTTGTGTTTGACCAGGTTGTCCAGTTCCTTGCGTTCCTGGTTGACCACCAAATCCATGTCTCATTTCTTCGGTAATAGTCCCAGCCCCATTGAGTTGTGTTTTTGCCATGTTTTCAGCGGATACGCTGCAGCCTCCAAGGCAAGCCAGAATGGCGGTGACTGCGATTGTACGTGTATATTTGATACTTTTCTTCATCATGTTTTCCTCCTGTTTTTCTTTACGAGTACTAGGATATATGCACTTTGTGAGCATGGAGGGGAGGGAATCTGAAGATTATCTGAAGAAAATTTCTTGGGTGATCGTTTTTAGGAGGTTGGTGAAGTGGATGAGTTGAACAAGCTACTTGAAAAAGTTGAAGAAGAATTCGCTAGAGAAACAGGGGTCATAAAGGAATTCCGTGACTATGTTGAAGAAAACCTGTTGCAATATTTTCCCTCTGGTGTATAATGTTAGATATAACTAACGCATGGAGAACTGGGAGGTGCGTATGAAGACAGCGAAAGGGATTATGAAGAAGAAAGCATTTATCAAGGAAACAATGGATAAGATGCTTGGCAATGAGAAGAGTGATGCTCTTTGGGATAAGGCAACAGTGAGGTTGGATGGGATTCTTAGAGAGTATGAGGGATTGCCCAAGGGTGTGAGGGTGCATACGGATGGGTTTATCTTTCCTTCGGCTGCGATATATCTTAGCGTGAAGGAGGAACTGGGTGAGGAGGTTGCCTATCGGATTGTCGAGAAGGCTGCTGAAGTGAATTCAACCAAGATAGGCAACCTCCTTGGGAAGGTAATGAAGATACCGAGGATGGATGATTTGTTTATCGCTGTGTGGAATCCAATGACCAAGAAGATGTTCGGAAGGGATAATGGGTTTGAGAATGTATTCTATCCTAGGAAGAAAGATGAATACAGGATGGATGTCACGGTTTGTCCATACTGCAGGTACTTCAGGGAACTGGGGTGTTTTGAATTGACGAAGATCTTCTGTGGTAATGATGAAAGAGTGTATGGAAATCTACCGAAGATAGCGTTTGAAAGAAGCGGGACGCTTGGGATGGGGGCAGATCGGTGTGACTTTTGTGTCCGCAAGCGTCCCGAGCATGTGCAGATAGATGAAATGCCGTATGGCAAGAAAATAAAGAAATGGCTGCGAGATAGATATGGCGAAAAGGCTGATGAGATTTGGCGCAAGGTAGAAGAAAACTACGCTACATATCTGGAAGAGATACCCGATTATGGAGGAAAGAAGAATGGGCATGCCAAGGCAATCTATGGGGGATTGTTGGTGTTTGCCTGGCATGAGGCATTGCCGGAAAGAATACCGTTATCACAGTTACAGACGTTTGTGAATGAGATGTTCTTTGGTGGATTTACATTGCTTGGAAAGGTGTTTGACTTGAATAGAGCGAGGGATATGTGGCTGATTGACAAGATATTCCGCAAGAGCGGGGATCGTGACCGTAGGGATATTCAGAAGTATCCAGATGGGTTTGTCAATGTGGATGAGGCGTATGATGATGTGCATCATGTAGCGAGGTATTCGTTTACCCAATGTCCCAATGCAGTGTTTGCCAAGGAACATGATTTGTTGCATGTGTTGCCATTGTTGTGTAACAGCGATTACTATGGAATCTCCCAGTTGCATGGGTCTTTGATTCGTCGTGGCACGTGTGGAATCAGTCCTGTTTGCGATTATTGTGTCGTGGGTGATCGCAATATCATGGCTAAGGAATGCGTTGTCACAGAGGATGAAATGGGCTTTCTCGTCAGTCGTAAGAAAATACAGGATTGAGATTGAAAAGTCTTATGCATATGAGTTAGCTTAAATTAATTATATAGATGGAGGATAGAACATGAATGAGAAAAAACAAAACGACGTAGCAGTACTGCTTGGTTATGCGGGAAGCTACAAAGGGCTGACGTTCCTAGGCTTAGGATTGTCTGCCATTGCCATGTTACTGGGGATGTGTCCCTACATTTGCATATGGCTGGCGGCGAGGGATCTGATTGCAGTGGCACCGCATTGGACACAAGCAACAGGTGTATCCCGTTACGGTTGGATGGCATTTGGCTTTGCGCTTGCTGGGATTATCGTGTATTTCATGGCGTTGATGTGTACACATCTAGCAGCCTTTCGAACCGCCAGCAACATCCGTAAGCAAGGCATGGAACATCTTTTGCAGGCACCATTGGGGTTCTTCGATAGCAATGCCTCGGGATTATTGCGCAACAAGCTAGACGCTGCCGCAGCCGACACTGAGACATTGCTTGCTCATAATCTGGCGGATATCGTTGGTAGCGTTGCCATGTTCCTGGGGACGATTGTGCTGATGTTTGTGTTTGATTGGCGCATGGGTGCGTCTTGCCTGCTTGCGGCGATTGTCTCGATTGGGGCAATGCTTGTCATGATGACAGGAAAGAACGCCAATCTCATGCAAGAGTATCAAGAGGCACAAGACATCATGAGCAAGGCTGGCACGGAATATGTCAGAGGCATTCCCGTTGTCAAGGTATTCCAACAGACGGTATATTCCTTCAAGGCATTCAAGGAAGCCATCGAAAGCTACAGTGCCAAGGCAGAACACTTCCAGGCAGATGTTTGCGAGACACCCCAGGCAGTGAACCTTACCGCCACCGAAGGAGCATTTGTCTTCATGATCCCTATGGTGTTGTTCCTGGCACCGAGTGCCTTGCGCACAGAAAACTTCCTGTCGTTTGTGACAAACTTTGTGTTCTATGCTTCATTCTCTGCCGTCATCTCCACTGCCTTGGCAAGGATTATGTTCGCAGCCGGTGGCATGATGCAGGCAAACACAGCTCTAAACAGGATGGAGCTTGTAATGCGTGCCCCAACATTGAAGATTGCCAAAGAATTCCAAGCGCCCAAGGACAATAGCGTTGTGTTCAAGGATGTTAGCTTCACCTATGAGGGAACAAACGTCCCGGCATTGGAACATCTCTCATTTACCGCAAAACCTGGGGAAACCATCGCCCTTGTTGGTCCCTCAGGCGGAGGAAAGACCACTGCCGCAAGCCTGATACCCCGCTTCTGGGATGTTTGTTCCGGAAAGGTCGAAGTGGGAGGAGTGGATGTTCGGGAAATGGATCCCCATGTCCTCATGGATCAAGTGGCGTTTGTGTTTCAAAACACCCATCTGTTCAAGGCGTCGATCCTAGAGAATGTACGGGCAGCTAGACCCAAAGCTTCCCGCCAGGAAGTCATGGCAGCCCTATCCGCTGCCCAATGCGATGATATTATCGTCAAGCTGGAAAAGGGAGTGGATACGATCATTGGAACCGAAGGGACATATTTGTCAGGTGGTGAACAACAACGCATTGCCTTGGCAAGAGCAATACTGAAAGACGCTCCCATCGTTGTCCTAGACGAAGCAACCGCCTTTGCGGATCCCGAAAACGAGGCACTGATACAGAAAGCATTAAGCACCCTCACCAAAGGACGCACAGTCATTATGATTGCTCATAGACTTGCGTCCATCATAGGTGCCGACAAGATCATTGTCTTGAACAACGGACACAAGGAAGAAGAAGGGACACACGACCAACTGGTACATTCAAATGGCTTATATGCACGTATGTGGGCAGACTACACCCAGGCAGTACAGTGGAAAATCGCTTCGACAAAGGAGGCAAGATAATGTTTGGCAAAGAATTCCAAAGAAGATACGCCCTTAGCGACCAAGGCATAAAGAACACAAAGAAAGGTGTATTCTGGACAGTCATCGTCAATCTCACCGTCATGGCAGGCATGGGCATCCTGTATCTTTTGATGGCGAAATACATGGAGACATTGACCAATGAAGCACCCTTGCCAAAGAGTGCGATGTTTCTTGTCATGACACTCGTGTTTGTGTTGATATCCCTGTTCACGCATAAGCAACAATACAAAGCGACATATGGTCTTGTGTATGGCGAGGTGAAAGCCCTGCGCATCCGTTTGGCAGAGAGATTACGCAAGCTTCCCCTGGGATATTTTGGCAAGCGAGATCTTGCGGATCTCACCGAAACGATCATGGGCGATGTCAATCGCCTGGAACATGTCTGGTCACATTGCCTTGGATATCTCTACGGCTCCTTCATCTCCACGGGAATCGTTGCGATAGTGCTGTTCATCATGGATTGGCGATGTGCCATTGCTTGTCTATGGGGCGTGCCTGTCGCATTTGGTCTTCTCTTTGGCAGCCGCAGGCTGACAAAGAAAAACTCCGAGATCACCAAAGAAGCGGCTATACAAGTATCCGATGGCATCCAAGAAACCCTAGAGAATATCCGAGAAATACGAGCAACAAACCAAGAAGAACGTTTCCTGGAAACACTGAACGCCAAAATCGACAGACATGAAAAAACAATGATCAAAGGTGAACTGCATACCGGCATATTCGTCAACTCAGCAAGTGTTATCATGCGCCTCGGTGTCGCAACAACGATCTTGACAGGAACCAACCTAATCCTATCAGGGCAAATCGATTTCATGAAATTCTTCATGTTCCTGTTGGTAATCACGAGAATCTACGCCCCATTTGATCAAGCGTTGGCACTGATCGCAGAAATGTTCATGTCCCAGGTATCCGCCAAGAGACTCATGGAAATCTACGACACAAAGACAGCCGAAGGAACAGAGACATTCCACCCCAATGGACATGACATTGTGTTCGACAATGTTTCCTTCGCATATGACAACAAACAAGTTCTCCATGGTGTCAGCTTCACAGCAAAAGAGGGAGAAGTCACTGCCCTTGTTGGACCCTCAGGTTCTGGCAAGAGTACATGCGCCCGCCTCTCCGCAAGGTTGTGGGATGTCAGTGCAGGTGTGATCAAGGTTGGTGGAGTGGATATCAGCACCATTGATCCAGAGACCCTGTTGACCGATTTCGCCATGGTGTTCCAAGACGTTGTCCTGTTTGACGATACCGTCATGGAGAACATCCGCCTAGGCAAGCGTGGCGCCACCGATGAAGAAGTCAAGGCAGCTGCCAAAGCCGCCAACTGCGATGAGTTTGTTGAAAAACTCCCCCAGGGATATAATACCCCGATTGGTGAAAATGGAGCCAAGCTCTCTGGTGGAGAACGCCAACGCATATCCATTGCCCGTGCATTATTGAAGGATGCTCCAATCGTCCTGCTCGATGAAGCAACCGCTTCCCTTGACGTAGAGAACGAAACAAAAGTCCAAGGAGCCTTGTCACGTTTATTAGCAGGGAAAACCGTCCTAGTCATCGCCCATCGCATGCGGACAGTAGAAGCCGCCGACAAAATCATCGTCCTTGAAAACGGCAGAGTGGCAGAACAGGGTTCTCCAACAGAACTCATGGCAAAAGACAACAGCATCTTCAAGCACATGGTTCAACGACAAAACGCAAGCGCAAACTGGCGCATATAAAGCATCATCTTGAACAAAGGGATCAAAGGCTAGTCCTTTGATCCCTTTTTGGTTCATTCAGATTTGGCTGGTGAATAATGTTTGGCTATGATGATCCAGAAAATATACCCGATAAATAGTTGAAACAGATTTCTACAATCATTTCGCATATGACTGTAGGTAGACAATGCAGAACCCAACCTATTTGTGCGTCCAAGTATAAAATTGCTGAGTAATGTCTATTCATTCAAGTCCAGTTCAGCAGCGGATTATGTGATACAGGATTATACCAAGCCAATGGGTGTGGCGACTTATAAGACATCCAAGGATATGTCCATTGCCCAATATCGAAGATCTGAAACGACTGTTTGATTCGGAATAGGAACCGTGATGGTGATCACATCAGCCTCTAAAGTCTCATTAGGAATTGTCTGGTGCATGAGGCATAAGACTTCTTTCTCTCTTCTGTCCTATTGTAGCAGATGAATAAGATATAAAATCAAAATTTATTTCTGCATCATTCCTTGCTAATGAATGGAAGCATGTATAAGATTTTCATTCTGTCTATGATGCAATCGTATCGGACCGTTTATCTTCAGGGTTGGTTGGGTAATGTATAACTATGTAAACAGAAAAACATCTATAGAAGAAACAAACACATCATGAACAACACAGAAAGAGAATAATATCTGTTCTTTATGTTGTAGCAATCGTAACCATTTGAGATCTAGCATTCAGATCAATTGTATTTTTCCTTCCATTATTTCTTGTGTCAAGGTATAATGATTATGGAACAAGCTCTTTCATTGAATAGCATCGGAAATGAAAATGTCTTTGGTTTAATGGAAATGATGCCTGCCAAAGGCAGGAAGGAGGAATTATGGATAGAATATTATGTTTGTTGATCTATGTGTTGGCTTCATTGGCTCAGCTTGGTCACTTTTCTAACGATTACGAGGAATGGAGGGAAGGAAAGAAAATCAAGATCCTGCTTGCTGGATATAATGGAGCCAGGAACACTGGCTCTGATGTCAGGGTGGTGGCGATTGTGGAACAGTTGAAATCCTTGTTTAAGGAACAGGCAGAGATCACAGTGATGACCATGGATGAGGAATCGCTTGCTGGCTATTTTGGCGATGATGTGAAACTTCTCCGTTTCAGCTCTCTTTTTCCGTTTGATTTGTTCAAGGCTTGTTCAAGTCATCATGTGACGATACTCGTGGAAGGATCAACCTTGAAGAGCACATTTGCCAATGCGCTTACGTTATTTCTTTGCGAAGCCGCAGGTGTAACCACGCATCAGGGAAAGCCATGCATTGCTTATGGCTCAGAGGTTGGCAAGATGGAGATGTTTCTATCCCAAGCCGCTAAAAGACTATGCAGGAAAACCTATTTTGTTACAAGGACAAAGAACTCCCTTGATCAGCTTAGGAAACTTGGCTTGCAAGGTCATAATGGCACGGACACTGCATGGATTTACGACAAGGCGATTTCTTCTGAGGAAGCGGAATGCTTGTTGAAGAAACAGGGTTGGGATGGCAAGATGCCTTTGCTTGGGATCGCTGTCATAAATCCTTTCTGCTGGCCAGTCAGGGCAAGTCTATGGAAATGGATCAAGGGACATTTCCAGGATGATCTGCCTGGACAGTATGATAAATGGTATTTCTTCAGCGATTCACCGGAAAGAAGAAAAGCATATCATTGCTATATCGATGAAATTGCTAAGGGAGTCAATGCGTTTCTGGTTGAAAATGAATTCTTTCCCGTTGTCGTTGGCATGGAGCGACTGGACGAGAAAGCATGCAAGGAAGTACGACAAAAACTCAATGCAGGAAGTGCCATTTTTCTGTCCCGCGACACATCGGGCAACATCATGACTGGGATTCTGCGCAAATTATCCTTGTTGGTGACTTCCCGCTATCATGCCTCTGTCTTGAGCATGGAAAGCGGTTGTCCCATTGTTGCCGTGTCGATGGATGAAAGGCTGGATGGCATTATGCAGGAAACAAATCTTGAAGACTATCTGTTGAAAGTCAGCGATCATGAACTTGGTCGGAAGATCCAGGAAACTCTTTCCCGCTGTTGGAAGGAAAAAGAAAGCATTCATGAACTAATCCAGCAGCGTCTTCCCCAATACAAGAAGACACTGGATGAAATGGGCATGTTTTTGAAGCGGTACATACAGGAATCACTGGGCAAGGCATAGTTTGACATTATTCACAATATGCGTTTGCTTTGATTGCGAGAGGTAAATCGCAGAATGTGCTGCAAGTTTTGTTTCCTGTGAAAAGCAAAGAAGGATCGTTTGCTTGAAGAGCTTACGAATGATTCTGGGCTTTTTGGTCTTTCATGTTTCCACATCTTATACTTGGACGAACAGATAGGTAGAATTGTGCATCGCCTGCCGACAGTTATATGCGGGACGATTGTAAATATCTATTCCAGATATTTGATCTTTCAAGTATAATATTCACGCATTTTCCTGCAAGCATAAAAATGATGAAATGTTTGGGGGATTTCCATCTTTCCGGGCAATAGAGAAGAAGAGGCTATTGCCCGGAAAGGAGAAGACATGTGATTTTCAAGAACGGCAACGAAGACCACCATTCCATCACCTACGATGCGATATGGTTCTACCGAGAGTACAACGGACTCCACGAACTCGACCTGCGCGAGGAGTGCTACGTTTCGTCAGGGACGTACCGTGTGGATTTTATCGGGATTCGTCGGGGGGACAGAATCATTGACGGGGATGGGATTTTCGGATGCGATGAGGAAATTATCGTTGGGGAGGTGAAGCCACCCGACGAATACGTGTCCATGGACAGTGTGAAGAAGCTGATCATGACAACGCTAAGCGCACAGAGGGAGCTTAATGATAAGGGCGCACTGATGGTGGCGGGCGAGAGTGGCGGGCTGGAGAGGGCTGAGATCAACGTCAAGGACAATCAAAGGGCCTGTGCGCTCGTCCTTTGCCACAAGTTCTCGGATGACCTGATGGAAAGGGTCACGAACAAAATTCACGTTTCTATTGAAAAAGTATCAGAGGGGATCTATAATTCAAGAGGAAACGTGCTTGACACTACAGTACGCATTGTGCGCATCGGCGAGCTTGCAGGCGACCGCTTCGCCTGCCTTAGAATGCTTGGCAGAGGCGTGACCGTAGAGGATGTGAAGCTGTTTGACGAACAGGTGAGGGCACTCCTTGAAAGGGCGCCGGGGATGCGTGAGTGCTGCGAAAGGATCATGCAGTATTCGAGAAAGTACAACGAAGGGGCGTTTTTGTCCTATGAAAAGAAAGATGAGG
>OMYM01000197.1 GCA_900315225.1 uncultured Erysipelotrichaceae bacterium
GCGATGAATTTCAACCAAAGTGTCATGCAATGCACTGTTGTTTGCGACTGCAAACATGATAGCATTTGTTCTTTTGTTATTTGCCATAACCTTTACTCCTTCTATGCGCTTGGAAAGCTTCCTGCACATTCCACTATCATATTACATTCATGCATTATGATTGTCAAGATTATTTTTCAAATACAGTGTAGTCGAGGTATGCGCCTTTCATTGGGCTTGCGGCAAGTTCGCTGAAGAGTCTGAGAACGCCTGTCTTGTATTTGCGTTCTTTTGGTTTCCAGTGTTTCTTTCTTTCTTGGAGAATTGCATCGATTTCCTCGGGGGTTTTTCTTTCTCCCTTGACACCAATGATATTGAGTTTGCGGGCAAAGACATCTAGCTCTATGAGGTCTCCTTCTTCCACTAGGGCGATGGGACCACCTGCTTGTGCCTCTGGACTGCAGTGTCCAATGACGGGACCGGTGGATGCGCCTGAGAAGCGTCCATCGGTGATCAGGGCAATGGATCTGCCGAGTTCTTTGTCGGAACTGATTGCTTCACTTGTATAGAACATTTCGGGCATGCCGGAGCCTTGTGGTCCTTCGTAACGGATGAATACGGCATCTCCTTTGTTTACCTTGTGGTGCAGTACTGCATCAAGGCATTCTTCTTCGCTATCGAAGGGACGGGCATTGAGGATGGCGCTGTACATTTCCTTGGGGCAAGCCGTATGCTTGATGACAGCTCCTTCTGGCGCAAGGTTTCCCTTGAGGATGGCGATACTGCCATTGGTACCGATGGCTTTGGCATACGGACGGATGATGTCCTCCTTTGTAATATGAATGCCATATTTCTTGTTGGCAGCGTCAAGCCATTTCTGGCAACGTTCGTAGTATCCGTTGGACTTGAGGGTTGCGAGGTTTTCACCTAGGGTCTTTCCTGTTACTGTCATAGCGTCCAGGTGCAAGACGTCTTTGATTTCTTCCATGATCGCAGGAACACCTCCTGCGTAATAGAAGAATTCTGCCGGCCATTTGCCCGCTGGACGTAGGTCGAGAAGGTAGTGTGCTCCTCTATGGAGGCGATCAAATGTATCACCATCAATCTCTATGCCATATTCGTGGGCGATGGCGGGAAGATGGAGGAGGGTGTTGGTGGAGCCTGAGATTGCTGCATGGACCATAATGGCGTTTTCCAGGGAATTCATGGTCACGATGTCGCTTGGCTTTAGTCCCTCTTTAGCAAGCGTCACAGATTGTTTTCCAGCTTCACGGGCGTATTCGATCAGATCTGGGCTGGTGGCAGGCAGCAGGGCTGATCCTGGCAAGGAGAGTCCCATGGCTTCTGCCATTATTTGCATGGTTGATGCGGTTCCAATGAAGGAACAAGCACCACAGCTTGGGCATGCGTTGCATTTGGCCCAATCGAGTTTCTCTTCGGAGATTTCGCCTCTTTCGTATTGGGCGGAATACATGCCGAGTTGTTCTAGGGTCAACAGTTCTGGACCAGCGCTCATGGTTCCGCCGGTGATCATGATGGATGGGATGTTTACCCTTGCCATGGCGATGAGGTTGCCTGGCATGCCTTTGTCGCAGCTAGCGATGTATACGCCACCATCGAATGGTGTGGCGTTGGCCTGGATCTCGATCATGTTGGCGATCATCTCGCGGCTGGCAAGGGAATAATTGATGCCATCGGTTCCCTGGCTTTCGCCATCGCACATGTCGGTGCAGAAATATCTTGCTCCATGTCCCCCTGCTTCAGCGATACCGTTCCTTGCAGCTTCGACAAGTTGATCGAGATGCCCCGATCCTGGGTGGCTATCACCAAATGTACTTTCAATGATAATCTGGGGCTTCGCAAGATCTTCTTTTGTCCATCCTGTGCCAATGCGCAAGGGATCTAACTCTGGCGCAAGTTGACGCATCTTTTGGCTAATGAGTTCTTTCATGTTTTTCTCCTTGTCTTGATATATTTATACTACAAAATATTATACATCTGCCTAGGATTTCATCCATTGCAGGAATACTTCGATGGACAGAGGCTTGGCATAGTAATAACCTTGGAAACTTCCTACATGGAACTGTCTCAAGATATCACGCATGCCGGCTGTTTCGATTCCTTCAACACACACCTTTGCGCCAAAGATATGGGCGAGTTCGGAAATATTGCCAATCAATTTCTTTTCGATGTCGTTTGTCTCTATGTTAAGGACAAAACTGCGATCAATCTTAATAATATCGATGGGGATTTCCTTGAGAATGCCCACGGAGCTAAATCCTGTGCCAAAATCGTCCAAGGCAATCAATATTCCCTGGGATTTCAGGCTGGCAAGAACGTTTTTCAATAAATTTAGATCAAGCAGTCGACAGCGTTCCGTCACTTCCAGACATAGATGCTCTGGCGGATAGCCCGTTTCATGCAAGATACGAAGAACCATGTCCACAAAGTCTGGTTTCTCAATCTGTGTATAGGACAGATTGACGTTGATGACAAAGTTTGGGTTTTGCTTGAGGATTTGCTTTGCAGCATGGATGGATTCTCTGATGATCCATTCGCCAAGATCTGGGAAAAGCGGATCTGATTCTAGAACAGGGATGAATCTGTCGGGCGGAACCATGCCATAGAAATCATTCTTCCACCTAAGAAGTGCTTCAGCGCCTGTTAGTACCTCGGTATTTGCGTCTACCACTGGTTGGTAGAGCAGGAAGAAACCTTCGTAGCCATGCATGATGGAGGCACGGATGGCATGGAGTTGTTCCAGTCTTTGGTGATTGTTCTCGTTCAAGTCATTGTGGAACTCTACGAAATTACCTTGCTTGCGGAGTTTGGATTCTTCATCGGCGTAATTCAAACATGAGTAGATGGTTTGAGAGTCGATGTCGAAATTTTCCACTCGCAATGCGCCACAGTGAAGGTCAAGCAACACCTTCTTGCCATCCACTTGGAAATCTTCTTGAAGGAACGCCCTAAAGTTGTTATATTTCTCTTGCAGTTCCACAATGGAAAGCGTATGGCTGATAATAGCCATCTTTGTCCCATCGATGCGGTATGTATGACCTGTGTTTCCAATGCTTTCAAAGACACTTCGGGCATATAGCTGTAACACACGGTTGCCAAAATGATAGCCATACATCTCGTTGATCTCGGAGAATTTACTAATGCCAAAGAGAACAACGCTGATTCCCGTATTTCGCTTGAGGCAGCTTTCCAGGTCTTCGAAGAAACCATATTGGTTTCGCAATCCAGTCAAGGTATCCACTTGTGTTTGTATGCCATGATTACGGATGTTTCCGACAAAATAATCAGGTTTGCCCGATGGGTCGCGGATAACCGTCCCACGACAGGTACATACGTCGTATTCTCCTGTAATGCTTAACGCTCTATATTGCATGTCATGCCCTGCCGCATTGCCCGCAAAGATATCATCGATGCCTTTGTGGTAGGCAGCACGATCATCTGGATGTATGCAGTCTTCCCAGATATCCCCCGCGCCATACATATATTCAGATGGCAGACCAAAATGATCCACAGCGCTTTTAGACCAGCGTGAGAAGTCGAATTTCATGTCGCATAGGAACACATATGTGCCATCGGATACGACTTCGAATGACTTGTACAGGGAATCTAGCATTGTGCGTCGTTCATCGCTGATAATCGTGAAATCTGTTCTTTGCTTAAGCGAACGGCTTTCCTGAAGATATTTCATCTCCTTGAGGCGTGTCTTGTCTTCGTACATCTGGTTGTCGGCACGATTAAACACATCTTCTACCAAAAGATCTTCATCAGGTTCATATATCGCCAATCCCAATGCAACGATGCATCCTTCGCCAATGCGGATATTCTCTTCTATCTGTCGTTGAAACCGATTAACAAGACTTTCCTTGTCAACATAATCTTGGCCTTTGAGAATCACAGCGAATTCATCTCCACCGATGCGGTACACTGGGCTGTGAAGGAAAATATTGCTAATCAACTTGCATGCTGCCTTGATATAGTCATCGCCTGCCTTGTGTCCTTCTGTATCATTGATTCGCTTTAGTCCATTGATATCGCATACCACAATGCCAAAAGGTTTTTTCTTTCCTTCCATGTTCTTCTGCAGTTCTGCTTCCATCTCACGATATGCGGTCTTGTTCTTCGCTTGTGTCAAGCCATCGCGCCTAGCCATTTCGTTTGCCACGGAGAGTGCCGCAAGATGTTCCTTTTCCCTCCTGACATCTTCATCACGGTTTTCCACACAGATGATGAAATGACTATGGTCAGAAGAATATGTTACCGACATGCGGGTGTATTGGGTTTTTCCCCCTTCCACGATCATGCGATAATCTTCCGTAAGCTGTCTTCTGGTCTCTAGTTGGGTAATCAGGTTGTCACGGTCAATGAATTGCCTGATTCTGTTTCTATCTTCAAAGTAAACCAATCTTTTTATGTTCTTCCTTGAAGCCGCAAAGAAATCGAAACCTTCTTCCTGGATATTCAATTCCCCGGATTTCTTCTTTATTGACAATTCAGCGTAACGCGAGGTAGCGCAATCAATGTAATAGATGAAATCATAATGCATTGCAAGTCGCTCGGCGATTTGGGTAAAGGTAATTCTTTTCTTCTGGTCCACTTTCAAGGCAAGCTCTGCCTGTACCTCGGCATCAATATTCTCTATGCATACGATAATATGCTTATCATCCCTTGCCATGATTTCGGTATGACGGATGTGTTTGACTTGGTTGTCTACGACCAAACGCCATGCCAAGGAATAAGAACTTCTGTATTTCAGATTATCCAGCATCACGTCTTTGTAATGGATGCTCAAGGCTTTCTGTTGATCCTCGGGATGCACATACTTCCGAATACTACGGCGACTTTCGGCGAAGAAATCGTTTCCTGTCGCAGGTACATTCAGTTTCTTGTATTCATCGGTGGAAGAGATTTCGATGTATGTGCTGGTTTCGATGTCAACATAATACAGGGTATCGTATTGTTCCGCAAGGCTGGCGGTAATCTGGTCATAGATTTCCTTCTGGCGAGCGATTTCCTTGTCGATCTCCTTTTGGCGGTATTGGGCGTCGTTGTCACTGAGACCTATGATGAGCCTTGTTCCTTCTTCTTCCTCAACCAAAGCGGCTTTCATCTGGACATGGAAAGGCTGTCCTTTCATTGTCAAGCGATAATCAAATGTAAAGATACCATTTTGTTCAATCTCATTCAGCACGTTCTCTTGGTTTATGTACTTTGCTATGAGCAGACGATCTTCGGGATGGGTGTATGCCAAAGAAGCCGCCTGTAGCGTTCCAAAGAAATCGGTTCCTTCCTTTGGTTGGCCAAATTCCTTCACATATCGGTCGGTAGAACTAAATTCCCAATAACTCCCCGTCTTTAGATCCACCACATAGACGCACAGAAAGTTGCCAGAAAGCGCATGAAGGCGAGCATATACAACCCTCTCCTCTTTCATTCTTTTCTCGGCGAGGCGTTGTTTCACCTCTTCATCGACATTTGAAAAAGCGAATACAGCGTAGCGTTTGTCATCTTTAATGCGGGAAGCCTTCATTCTCACATAGAACGATGGTTCATTGTCATGAAGGCAACGGAATGTTATATCGATCAACTCGGAATTGTCCGATGTTTCCACATGACAACATTGTTCCATCGCTTGCCTCACCATTGCCTGGTCATCAGGATGCACACACTGTGTATCATTGATGCAATTCGCAACGAACCCAACACCCTTGCGCACTTCGCTAAGCATACCGCTTTGATCATCCGTGTGGAATTCGATAAACTCATCGGTCTCCATGTTCACATAGAACAAAGAGATGTAATCGCTTGCCAAGGCATGGGCAATGTGATTATAGATGATACTGGCGTTATGAGCCTGTTCATAGGCTTCTTTTGTCGTGTCTCTTTCTCTTTGAATGCGAATTGCATCACTCACATCCTGGCACAAGCCAAGCAGGCAATGTCTTCCCGCACTGTCGATGAATTTCATCTTTAATGTCTGGAACTGTTTCTGGTTTCCTGCCGCATCTGGAACATCCTCAAAGAACACATATGGAGCGTCCATGGATAATGCTTTCTTGTCGTCCTCGACAAAATGCGCCGCCGTTTCAGCATCGAATATCTCGGCATCCGTAAAGCCGACAACGTCCTCAGGGGTTTCCTTATGAGCGTACTTCGCAAACGCTTTATTGCACGCCAAGTATTTTCCCGTGGTCACGTCTTTGGAGAATGTCATGGCGGGCATGTTCTCCAACAGAGACAAAACAGAGTCCTTCAGCTCCGAAATCTTTTGCATGCTTTGCGCATAAGCCATCTGTGTCGCAACTGAATCCACGCCGCCTGTTTCTTCGCTGTGCCAAACATATGCTATGCTTGTTCCATCGCCTGTTTCCAAATGCTCGCCTACAGCGTGTATCACGATGTTTTTAGCGCTGTCTTTCTTTTGCGCATGATAGACAACATCTAGCTTATCTTTGGCTTCAAGGAACCCCCCTGCAGCATCTATGACCCGTTTTCTTTCGTCTGGCAGCGCATTAACAAACATGTCGCATTCCATGTCTTCATAAGCCTGCGCCCGATCTCGATATCCAAACAGGTCGCACAATCCATCGGAAAGAACCAAGGCAACAATCTCTTGGTTGTTTAACTGATATATGGCAATTGGTTGCCTCAATTGCTCAAGTGCCGTCTGTATTTGCGGCGGAAATTCAAATCTTTGCATACGATCACCTTTTATTCTCTTTCATCCTGCCTGACCAAGCCATATCAAAAAGGATACGCAGGAACACATTAGGCATCTCAATAAAGTATCTGCCGAGTATATTATACAAAAGACTCTTCAGAAATCCAACAACAAAGTGCATATGTACACTAAATGGGAAACATCCCGTAGACAAGGGATGTTTCCCGTTTCATTTGGCATTATTGGGTAAGGTGGATGCCTCTTCGAAACAGCTTTTGCTTTAGTTCAACGACATCATTGTGAAAGACAATGCTATCGATGCCAGCGTGTCTTCCCCCTTCCGCGTTACTTGGAGAATCATCGATGAAGACACATTCGACCTTATCCAAGTGAAAGCGAGCAATGGCTTCGTCAAAGAACCGTTGTTCAGGTTTTACCATATGGTGGTCGGCGGAACGGTAGATTCGCTCTTCGGGAAACCATTTTGCGATGGGATAGCTGAACCAGTATTGCCTATGGCGATATCCCGCATTGGTGAAGAGGTATAGTTCATAGCCATTGCCTGCGAGTTCTTCAACGAGTTCCTGCATGCCAGGGATTTGATCACTGGGCATGTTCCAATGCAATGCCAGTTCTCGCATGTATCCATGCAAACGAGGGGGGATATTGTGCTTGATGTTCTCTAGCATCTCCTCTTCACTCGTCGTGCCACGATCACATCCCACCCAATCTGGGGTCTGGTATAATTCTCTCAAGAGTATCGTGCCATCTTCTTTGGAGAGATGGAGACGGTCGATGAATAACTGGGGATCAAACTTAACCAAGACATTTCCCATGTCAAACAGTATGTTTTTGATCATGCGGATTTCCTTCTTGTCAGTTTCGCAAAGCGTTTCTTCCATTTCTCCCTGGCAGCGCGTCTTTCGCCTAGGTCTCTGGCACCCACGCCATAGACAAGGTATAGGATGAGACCAGACACAAGCATGATAAACACGGTGGAAGCACATCGCCTTCCCGAAGCATTGATGTTATAGCCATATAAACCTTCCTCACGGCACATTGCCTGGATGACCATGGCATAGGATGTGCCGTATGTCGAAGCAAACGTTGCGGACATGTCGTATTCGGTGAATAGGGCATTGAAGTTCAAGGCAAACACAGCCAACACACTTGGCAGGATAATCGGCAGCTTGACCTGCAGGAATGTCCTGATGGGAGAAGCTCCCAGATTCTTTGCGGCATCTTCTAGTTCTTCATCAATGGAATAGAACGAAGCTTTGATCATGCGCAATGAGAAAGGAAGCTTTGTTACAGTGTAGGCCATGATGATTAACAAGCGGACATTGGACGCATAGTACAGATTGGTATTTCCCACATACCAGATGGTATCTGTATTGAAGTATGTGCGGTATGAGTAGCAGATCAAGATCGTTGGCAACAGCCATGGAAACAACAGGGCGTATTCCAAGACAATGCCGCTTTTCTTGTTCTTCTTGTTAAACATGAAATTACATGCTACAACGACAATGATGCAGGCAAGGGCTGCCGCAAGGGCGGAGAGAAGGAAACTAAGCTTGATTCCTCCTAGCGTTGCTTCATTGGAGAAAACACCAGAGATAGAGCCAATACGGGTCTTGTATGTGCCTCTGGATGTCAGGTACTCATAGTCCGCCATGCCATAATAGTTCAAGAATGTCCAGTTGGATAGGTCGATCTTTCTCATTCGGACGGCACTGTATCCCTGGAACGAAAAGATGATGATCATGACAACAGGAATCATGTATATGATGAACAAGACATAGGCATATACATGGGCGATGATATTGGCGATGGGATTGTCGATCTTTTGTTTCTGTAGCTTCGCCTTGGTCTTGGACACGGATAGGTAGTGTCCTTTTCTTTCGTAGGCGGAAAGAATCGTCAACAGGACAATCGTAAACATCGCAAGGATGATGGACAACAGGGCTGCCCGTGCCTGGGGGAATGCCTCGTCTGCCGTGGACGATCCCGCAAGACGAACGATCTCAGGGTTGATGGAGTCATAGCCAAGCAAGGTCGGAGCAGACATGGCGCAAAGACCGGTAATGAATGTCATGACCGTCAATGAGAACAATGTCGGAATGAGGGTGGGCAATACCACTTGCCACAATACCTTGAATGGATTGGCTCCCATGTTTCTCGCTGCTTCCACTGTATTGTAGTCAATGCTACGGAGGGCATTGCGCAAGAACAACATATGGTTGCTGGTGCAGGCGAATGTCATGGTGAACAACACCGCATTGTATCCAGTGAACCAATTGGGATTTAGATCTGGGAAGGTATTCACAAGCATCTTGGTGACCATGCCATCATTCGCATACAGGAACATATATCCCGTGACCAAGGCAACACCTGAGTAGATCATGGTTGTCATGTATCCTAGACGAAGGATCTTGGCTCCCTTGATGTCGAAATACTCCGTTAACAAGACGATGGAAATACCTACGATATTCACGGTCAAGACCAACATGACCGCCAGTTTCAATGAATTCCACACATAGGAACGCATGTTCCCGGCAAGGAAGAAACGAATGACTGCCATGGCATCGATCTGGCCTGCGGCGTTCTTTGTCATAAAGATGCTTGTCAGTGTGTTCAAGCACGGCATTAACATGAACCCGAAGAACAGATAGGCAAACAAGCACAACCCAACCATGCGGATGATATAATCCGGAGTCAGGATATTGTTCTTCGCACGGGTTGTCATACGCTTTCTCCCGAGGTATCGTAGGACATGACATCATCAGGGTTGAATACCACGGATACTTCCTGTCCTTCTTCATAGATGCAGAAGCCATCGTTTTTCTCTATGACCTTGATTGTCTGCGATCCAATGCGGACGTAGTATTTGATGTAAAGCCCATAATACTCCCTGCTTTCAACGATTCCCTTGAGCGAGATCTGTTTCCCTGTCGGCTCGACATTGACATGCAGGCGCTCTAGGCGTACGTAATTATGCTTCGTTGTGTCAAGCGATGCTCCTTTATCGTTCAATGCATCGATGATACCAGCTTCTAGGCGATTGATATCGCCAATGAAGTTACAGACAAATTCAGTCTTTGAGAAATTATAGATCTCATTGGGTGTTCCGATTTGTTCGATGTATCCTTTGTTAAAGACAGCAATGCGATCTGACAGAGTCAAGGCTTCTTCCTGGTCATGGGTGACGTAGATCGTGGTGATGCCAAAGTCTTTTTGCATTTGCTTGAGTTCATTTCGCAACTGGACACGCAGCTTTGCGTCAAGGTTGGAAAGAGGCTCGTCCATGCATATGATTGCAGGTTCGGTGACCAATGCCCTGGCAATGGCGACACGCTGTTGTTGGCCACCAGAAAGCTCGCTAACGGCTTTCTGGAGTTGTTCATCGCTGAGATCCACTTTCTTGGCGATCTCCTTGACCTTCTTCTCAATCTCGGGTTTCTTCATTTTCTTGATCTTGAGGCCAAAGGCGATATTGTCATGGACAGTCATCGTTGGAAACAACGCATAGCTCTGGAACACAATGCCTATGTTTCTGTTCTCAATGGGAACATGGGTAATGTCCCTGTCTTTGACAACCACCGTTCCCTGCACAGGCTCAATGAAACCGGTAATCGTCCTAAGGGTTGTGGTCTTGCCACAACCGGAAGGTCCAAGGAAAGTAAAGAACTCTCCCTCTTTGACATGTACGTTAATATCGTGCAGGGCGGTAAAATCCCCAAATTTCACGACGATATCATTTAGATGAATCATAGTTTCTCCTTCCTTGCATATGAAGAAAGGCGGGCCGACCACGGCCCGCCCATGTTCTTAATGCCTTATTAGTTCGCTGTCAATGTTGCCCAATCAAGGTTCTCCCAATCCGGCTCAGCCTTTGCGTCTTTTTGGTCTGCCCAATAGAAGCCAAGGTTTGTCATGATGCTTGTCCATTCTGCGCTGTGTTCCGCCACATATGCAGCATAGGTCATGTCTGTTCCATCCACGGTTGTCAAAGCAAAGTTAGGAATCTCATAGATGGCAGGGATATCATCGCCATAGACAAGTGCAGCAGCTTCTTCATTGCATGGGAAGGAATCGAATTCCTCTGCCCAATCCGCTTGGACATCGGCACTGCCAAACCACTCGCAGAATGCTTCAACAGCCTCTGTTTCTTCTTCGCTACGTCCAGCCTTGTCAAGAATGCCAATATATTCAGCGATATAGTATGTTCCATCTTCGATGTCTACCAAATCCCAGTTCTCAGGCTCCAATGCGCCAATCAGTGGATGCTCAGAACCATCTGCCGCAACGTCAATCTTGCCATAGAGAGCAGAAGAATAGAACTCAGAGATTGCGACCTCTCCCTTGTTCAGTGGATCAAAGCCATATTTGTAGTCATCGCCACCGGAAACGCCATCGGCGCAGAACTTCCAAAGAGTCTTCCAACCATCAACAGAAATGCCACCGGCAGGAGATTCAGGATCCACAAACGGATACAACAGTGCGGAGTTAATGTTCGCATTGGTTGTTCCACCAATCTTGTTTTGACGATACCATTTATAGCCAGAATCAACGACATCCGCCCAATGCTCGAAATGGAGTTCCTCGCCATTTGTGCCAAATTCATCGTTACGGTAAAGCATCAGGACATTCTGGATGACAATGCCATATGCCAAGCCATCATACTTGTACTCGCCAACTTCATCCGCCCAGGAAGGTGTCCATTCGATGAGTTCCAGGTTCTCGTAGTCGCCATCAACAATCTGTCCCCATCTTGTCTCGTTCAAGCCAAAGATCAAGTCGCCATCTTTGTTCTCATTGGCAGACTGCACTGCTTGCGTGTCGCCCGAGATGACCGAGTTATCGTCAATGGAGATTGTGAAGCCAGCTGCCTTTGCTTCATTGATCAGCCAAGTCGTGCGCTCTGTGGAATTAGAGTTGGAATAGATGCGAATGGTGTATCCCGAGTAGTCCTTCTCTTCGCCATCATCGATAACAGAAGAATCTGTCGATCCTGTGGAGGACGCAGGGGTTGAAGTGTCTGTGTCTGCAGGCGCAGAACTAGCGCCAGAGCATGCGACTAGCGATGATGCCATCGCAATAGCCAAAAGCTTTTTCAGTGTTTCTTTCATAACAATTTCTTTCTCCTTTGAGCCATTCCAGCTCATATGAATATATTTTACCATTCCTGTGGAAAATAGCAAGCAAAATATGATATCCGTAGAAAAGATGCATCATGTACAAGAACACTAATTTATCCGTTGACACACATTTTAACAAAGTGTACAATAATATCACCTATATTATTGCATTATGGAGGTTTTTATGCATAACCAGACAAAGGGGGTGGACTATCTCTGGCTTGTATTCTTCCTGATTGTATTCATCAATGGCTTTGAGGCGGGTGGATACCAGGCAAGCCTTTGGAACATTGGACAGACGTATGACCTATCGACTTCACTGATGGGGTTGTTTGCGTCTGTTGAGTTGTTTGCGACAATGCTAGCACCATTGTTGCTGGGAGCTTGGGCGGATCGAAACAATAAGATCAGGTGCCTAAAGATTTTACTATGTGTTCAAACGGTGGCTGCTGTACTTGCCTTGGCAAGTGGCATCGAGGCAGTTTTTTTGACAGGTGTGTTTTTTCTTGGGATGACAACAAGCGCGCTGCAGTTTATCGCGATTGCTGCATTGGCGGATAGTTACCCCGTATCGCATAAGAAGAAGATCGGCTTCATGACTTCCATGTATGCGTTTGGGGCGTTTATCTCGCCACTCATCGTCTCGTTCTACCTAAACCTGGGAATGGGGTGGCGAACCTTATTTGCCTTGTTGGTCATAGGAAGTGTCATAGCGTTCCTTGGCCTGCAAAGATATGGACAAGGAACGCTAGAAGTAGGAACAGGTGAACAAGAAGAAACAGGAACAGGTTCCTTTATCCTTGTCGGTGTATTGTTATTGTGTGTGATCATGTGCGTCTATGTCGGCTTTGAGAATGGCTTTGCCTTCTTTGTGGACACGATGTTCACGGATGTGTTCAAGGTATCCACGGGCAAGTTTGCCTTAAGCTTGTTCTGGATGGTCATGATTCCTTCCCGCATGATGGTTGGCAAGTATGCCCATAAAGCCGAAACAATTCTCTTGGCTTCCGTGGCAGCGATTCCATTGATCACATTCTTGATTTCCCTGTTGAACAACAGCACGGCGGTAATGATCCTGTGTATTCCCCTGGGCATTGCCTCAGGCGCAATATATCCAAGCGTGTTGACGATATTAATGCCCTTTGCCGGCAGCCACAAGGCGGCTGCCACAGGCATGATCACAACTGCGACAGGCATTGGAGGAGTCGTGTTTACCGCCTTGACTGGTTTTGTTGGCGATCATTATGGCATGCGGACAGCCATGGCTGTCTTGGCGGCTTGTTTCTTGTTATCTTTGGCAGCTGTATTTGCCTTGCGCAAGATGAGGGAAAAACTCCCTCAATAACAAAATACACCCGATGCATATGCATCGGGTGTTTCTCTTTATACGCAGATGCACAATGATGTGGAAACCTCAGAAATCCACTTAATTATGACTCTGCGTATTCATCTTTCGCATCTTCTTTTCCTTGCGTTTATTTTCATACATAAATTTATCCGCTCTTCGAACGGTATCATGGAGTGATACATCGTATTCTGGGTCATATACCGCAATGCCAAAGGCCACATGGACTTCTTCCCAAACATTCTTGGCACAAGCACATTTCTCTTGTTGCTCAAGAGAAAACCTTTCCGCCAAGGATATACGATTGTCGTAGTCTTCATTCTGAAGGACAACCGTGAATTCATCGCCACCGATACGGAACACGGGACTGTTAAGAAACACATCGCATATGAAGGAACTAGCGATCTTGAGGTAAATATTGCCTTTGTCATGACCGTATTGATCGTTGATGGTCTTTAGATCATTGCAGTCAAACACACCGATTGCTACATCGGTGATTTCCCCTGCCTCAAGATCTTTGACGCATTCATCAAATGCGGCTTTGTTTCCAACGGATGTCAAGGCATCCACATAGACACGCTTGTTGAGGTCTTTGACAAGCGTCTCTTCCGCCTTTGCCTTCTTTTCCGCCCGTATGCTACGGGTGAGAAGAAGCAAGATTACGATTAGCACCAAGGAGATTATGGTCATGACACCAAGGAGGTTGTCAAGAATAATATCCACTACGCCAAGGCGCACATCATCCGTGGAGTAGCTTGTCAAGGCGGCATTGACAGCCGCCTCAGGAACCTCCGTGGCGATACGGGAAAGGATGGAATACAATTGTGTGTCTCCTTCCCTGATTGCCAAGGAATAGTCCATGTCTACGCCGGTATAAACTGTTGTAAGATGAAGTTTTTCACATTGGCGGGAAATATTGTTAAAACGATAGTTGCTGATGAGGACACAATCAGCATCGCCCTTAGCCACTGCCTCTAGACCAGAGACAGTGTCAATGTAATATACGCGTTTCCATGCGGGGAAATTGTCCATCAGGAACATATCGTAGTTTGTGTTTCCGTAATTGACCGCCACCGAGATATCTGGCTTTGTCATGAATGTCTTTTGGTCTTCCATGCGGACAACTGCATCCATGCTTGTATGCATGATGGCGGGACTCATGACAATTTCCAATGTCTCGCCATCAAAGTCGGTCAGGTTGGCGGGAAACATGCAATCGATTTCACCCCTATTGAGCGCCTCCATGGCACTGGCTGCCGTGGGATAGACGATTGCCTCAAAGTCGATATGCGTTTCTTCCAAGGCATCCGAGGCATATTCCAGGTAATCTTTCAATGCGCCTGTGAGTTGTCCTGTTTTTTCATCCATGGCGCAAAACGCCAGGTAATTGTCTTGGTAGCCAACACGGATGGTACCATGTTCCATCAGCCATTCTCTTTCACTGGTCGTAAGATAACGGTTGACATCACTGTTCTTGAAATACTTCTCATGGAGCTGTTGGTTATAGAACTTATTCTCATCCTGGATTCTGCTCATCGCCGCGTCAAGTTCTAGCAACAGGTCGTTGCGACCCTTGGCAACCGCAAAGTAGAAATCAGATGAACCAATCTTGCACACCGGGATATTTGTCTCTTTGTTTCCATAGATATCCAAGGTGATGTAGGCATCAAACTGTCCTTCATTCAACATGCGAATGGATTCTATCTCGGATTCCGTGAGCTCAATGAGCTGTGCCTGGATGCCATGCATTTGCGACCAATCCGCAAACAACATGGTTTGTATGCTTCCCTTGGCAATGCCAATCCTCTTGCCATTGAGCGTTGTGTAGTCATCGGCCAAAATCGCAGGGTTTTCAGGCGACACATAGATATAATACGCCTCAGTTCCCATCGGAAGCGTGGCATACAGGATGTCTGCGGTTCTTTCCTCGATGTAAGAGACATCGCTCAGCAAGTCGATCTCTCCCCTTTTTAGCATCTCCATTAGCTCCGCCCAGCTTCCCTCAACGTACTCATACTTCCAACCCGTATAGGCAGCTATCTTGCGCTGATACTCATACGCGTAGCCAGATTTTCTCCCATGGCTGTCGGTCATGTTAAAGGGCGACTCATACCAGCCAACGCGGACGGTCTTGACAGTACCCGAAGCACTTGCAGGAATAATAGAAATAGCAAGAATAAACACTTGCATCATTTTTCTGATGCATAAACGCATCGACTGATATAGCATACGGATATTCACCTCCTTCTGGATTACCGTAAAACAGATGATACACACCATTTATTATACCAAACACAAAAAGAGAATATCAACTTGCTTGCTGTTCTTAAGAAAATATTAGACAGGTTTCCTAACCTCAGAGAAATAATTGAAAAATCAAAAAAATTCAAAAAAAGTCAGCAAATGGCTGTGATCCGTGCTA
>OMYM01000247.1 GCA_900315225.1 uncultured Erysipelotrichaceae bacterium
AACGCCGGCGAAGGACAGGCTGGACATGATGGATTCGTTCAACAACGGAAGCGGCACCGACGTCTTCCTGATTTCCCTGAAGGCGGGCGGCACCGGGCTGAACCTGACGGGCGCGGACACCGTGATACATTTGGACCCATGGTGGAACGTAGCGGCGGAAAACCAGGCGTCCGACAGAACGCACAGAATCGGGCAGACCAGAAACGTAGAGGTGATCAAGCTGATCGCCGACGAAAGCATCGAGCAGCGTGTCATGGAACTGCAGGACCTCAAGAAGGAAGTGATCAAGCAGGTCATTTCCAACGACGATGGATCCGTGACAAGCGCAAGCCTTGAGGATATTGCATTTGTACTGGACTAACGCTTATCCCAAAATACTTCAAAAAGCCGTTCCCTGATGGGAACGGCTTTATTCTTGGAAAACCAGCCAAGGATCTTGCTTACGTCACGTTGTTGGGCTTGATCAAAGCACCTCAATGCTCCTTCTTTGCCTTTCCCGCAAAGCCAGGCATGTTCATCAATACCGCAAAAAGCTCTGGGCTAACCTTTTCCATCTCGTCCTTGTACTTTTCCAAGACGATCTCAAGCTTACCAAACTTCTGCATTTCCCTAAGGATCTCATCAGCCAGCAGCACCTCGGAATCAAGTACATCCCTTTCCTTGTCGAGGAGATGACCAAGATTGATCACCTTGATTGGAATCGATTCTCTTTCCGAAACATCACGGTTGTCGTAGATATCACTCACGTCCACATAACTTCCCCAGTCCTCGCCAGACATGTTAAGGACAATCATCACAAAGCATTCAACGAAATCATCTGGTCCAAAGCCGTTCAGTGAATCATAGCCCTTTCTTCTAATGATGTTCTCGATATCGTACAAGAACATGTAGCATGCATATGCGGTCATCCAGGCGATCGTGGGTTTCTTTTCGATGTCCTTAATCCCCACCAGCACCTTCACCCATTTGCCATTCACCTCGACCCTGTAAATGGCATCGAACATGTAATTCTTGTCGACAAAGAGGCTGGCGTTCTCGCGCACATAGTTGAATTCCTTTTTTGCCTCGATGATTCGCAGTGCGTCCACATCGACACCCTCGAACGCGAAGTGCAGCTTCATGAAACTGCGCAGCACGGCAAAGCCGTCCTTGTTCAACCACGCCTTGCCGTAGCGGTCAATGACCTCTGCCTGTTGTGTCTTTTTCTTTTTTCCTTTTGCCATTTCAAACTATCCTCCTGTATGAAACAAGCCAAGTATGTTCAGACGGAGACAGGTGGAAAGAGTTTAAGAAAACACAATGCGCTTGTCTCCGTCATCCGCAGCATGCCTTGCAAAGGCATGCTGAAAAAACATCCTACAGGTGCCTGCGGCGTTGCGATGAGAAACGCCGTCCGGCCCCTGTATCTTGATGGCAAGCGACAAAACACGAGACACGAGGCTCTCAATAAAGGCGATAGGCATGCTGCAAGCATAATCAAAACACACCGCGTCAAAGGCACCATTTGGTGCCAAAAGCACTACGGGCACTCTTAAAAACCGACTTTCGAAAGTTGGTTTCCTAAAATATCTGGGTTCGGTGCCAAAAGATCCATGAATGGCTCCGATGAGCATGCGCATCACCTTGGTAAACATGTAGCAATTAAACCACAAGTCGAACACATATTCAAGCCCAAACCCAAATGTTTTATCTTCTACGCCTATTTTCTCAACACTCCTGTCACTTCATCAAAGCGATATGTGTTCCCTTCGATGTTCCAGTTTCCCTTTGCCATTTCACCTGTCATAGGGTCATAATAGTATGTGTTGCCTACCTGGAATGGATATCTTTCGCAGTCCTCTTTTGTTTGCACCGTATACCATCCTTTGATCATCTTTCCCTGGTTGTCGTAGCGAACCCATTTGCCTTGTTTGTTAATGCCTTTGACAAGATCTTGTTGGTAGATATATGGCATCCATACTTCTTTTCCCAATGCCTTTGCGCCATCGTACACGGCATCCAGCCAATACCATCCATCGCTTTCCGGATCGTATATCTCCCTGCCTCTTTCTAAACCATACACGGTATCCCAAATATTCTTTGGATCCCCTATGATTCCCTGGCGCTGATGATCCTCATACCAATAATGCTTGCCTTTGTAATGGCAGAAGCCAAACACACGGCAAGCAGCTGGATCAATCCTTGGGACAACAATGGTTGTCCTTGAGAGTTCCTCATGGCATGCAAGGCAATACACAACTTCATCATAGCTGCCAACCGATTGTTCACTTGCCTCAATGATGTTTTCCTTGACAGGCTGTGATAGCTGGTGCTCCGTTTTAGCAATGACCAGTTCTTCCTTTGTCATCTCTTTCGCCAGATGACGGTCCGCAAAGAATCTTATGCTTTCCCCCTCGGCATATGCCCAATGTTCCTTCTGTCCAAATTTCCCACAAGTTGGCAATGTCCCATCGACATGCGTAATGCCATGGTCAAGGCCAATTGTAACGGCACAAATCCTAGCGACATACGTCTCGGGATAATGGGAAGGAGGAATCATTCCTGCATTTGCCATGAACGTAGAAGCAAGCTCTACATGATCCTTTGTGTCAAACGGCTTTCCTTCCGTGTAAAACACGACATAGCTGAAGAATACCCTGAAGGAACGAACATTCTCCTTCAACGTCTTCAGGTGGTTCCTGAATGATGTTGCTTGTCCAAGGCCATATGTCTTTTCCATGTCTTGCGCAATATCCACAAATAGGGAATCCAAAAGAGAACACACATATGCATCCGCCGCATCGGCTATGTTTTCATATGTGCCTATGATATTTCCTTCTTCATCGCTGATTCGTAAAAACACCGGCATCAAGCCCTCGATGAACACATGGAAGATTCCGCTGCCATCATATGTCGCAGAATTCGACATGCCGATCAAACTGGAAATATTGGGAATACGATCTGACAAGATCGTTGCCAAGAAGAAATACAGGTATCCCCGGATTGTCTTTCCTTCGCGATACCTAGGCAAATAGTACATCCTAGACCCACGTTCCGCCCCATACAGGCAAACCTTGACATAGCGCAACATCAGTTCAGGGGTCAACTCTTTCGGACTGCTTCCCTTGAGATAACCGCTGAAAATGCTGATCAGCGTTTCATGGTAACGCTTGGGAATCAAGTCGATCAGGTAGGAAAGCGCCTTGTCGGCAACAGGATCGTTTTCGTGTTCCACCAGATATTCCAGGATCATTACCGTTGCATCATCCACGGTAAATGTGTCATGGTCGATTGGCTTGCCTGAGAAATACTCCAGCAAGCCTTCAATGGCGATTGCTGTGGATTCCCCGTCTGTCGTGGCTTTTTCTTCTTCCTTAAGACGCTCAAAGGCATAGGCTAGATATGTGTATGACAATGGCTTGAACAACACCGACAATGTGTCCTGTGGCATTTGAAGCCGATTATCCGCCATGCCAAAGATTCCCCCAAAGGATTTGAGCGCTTCCTGGGCATTGGCATCCACATATGCCTTGGCCGAAGGAAATGGCTTGCCCAAGGCAGCGATACGCTGCCTTAAAAAAGCCTCGAATCCCCCTTCCCTCTCAATTGGAGCCAATGAAAGATCAGCAAGGTCAAATGTATTCCAGGAAAAGTACTCGGGATTGTTTTGCGTGTATTTCTCGTATGCATAGCTTCCGTGTCCTGCAAGAATGTCCATCATCTTGTCGGAACCAAAGTCCTTCTCTTCTTCCAGATTGATCGTCTGCCCATACACCGTGTATCCCCATTGTCGCAATGGCAACAAGGGAAACATATCGTATTGCGAACGATAGTTGTGTATGCCGTTGTAAATGTTGTCATATGGGTCGGTGGTTCCCTTGGCGTTGGAAGTATATGCATTGCCAGGCGTATCAAAAGGATGCCCTTGTCGATTGCCTGAGACATTATGCTCTTGCGCCATTGTGATTCCTGAGACCACATTATTCGGAGCAGCATACGTGTATCCATAGACATCATCTGGTGTAATCGAGACATTGCTTGAGACATACGAAATATCCCCCGCAGCGAAATACGCCGCCACAAGATTCGCTACGGCACCTCCCCTGCTATGCCCTGCCACATACACCTTCAAGTTTCCCTTGATGCCAAGATCCTTGACATATTGCCTGATAAACCGAAGAACCTCGTCCCTTGCGGCCTTGAAGCCAACATGCATCATGCTATCGCCAATGATGAAATTACCTGCCCACTCTTGCCTATACCCAGCGCTACGCGGCATCACCGCCAACAAGGTGTATGTCCTGCCATATGCCGCAATACTAGCATGACCCACCGTGACACCAATAGAGTCCTCTAGCTTCTCTTGCCTACAGTATTCATTGGAACGTACATCCGTAAATCCCATCTTTCTCAACATGTTCTCGATATTGTAGCTACTGTTGGAATCATCCAGCAAATCAGAATCTTCTCCCATGCCAAACCTTGCGGCAGATGCTTCCGCAAGCCTTGCGGAAACTTCCGCCAAATGATCGCACGCTATGCCAGAAGGACGCATAAAGCAATCCGTCCGAAACACAAAGCGATCCTCAATTTGCTTGTTGGATCTTTCCACCGAGGAAAACTCATACGTTCCTTCCTTGACAAAAGAAGAATCCGTTTCGGCATATACGGGCAATATAGCGATTACCAATACAACCGAAAGGATCATTCCCATCAAACGCTTCACAAATGTATTCATAGCCTGCCTCCCCTTGCTTCTAAAAAATATCACACTTATGGGAAAACGATAGCATCAATGCATGCATAGTGCAAACAGTTGTTGCATGGGTTGTATTGTACATAGCATCAAAGGTGGAGCGATGCGAGCCACTCCACCTTCTTGTTTTTCTCCTGTAGCATATGATTTTCGTGCAAGAACCATTCCAAGCTTCCAATGAAACATGCAGATAGGCCAGACGGTGTATTTCTTTATACAGCAAATCCGTCAAGCAGGCACGAGCAAAAGAAACACGGCTTGAAGCCGTTTTCCTTGAGAAATGTGGCGCTCTGCGGTAAAATATGAGTAGTAGGGGCGTACTCGTTGCCTGTAGAAATGGAGGTGAAGCGTGTGGATGGCATTAAGCCATTAGTCAAGCTGGGGTGTCTGGATATTTGGATCGATGAGATTGTTCCATGCCTGAAAGATACTGAGACCGGGGAGATTAAGGAGTCTGTGGTTTTCAAAATTGAAAGCCGCTCGTATCTGAAGAAATTTAAAAAGAATAACGGCTGGCATATTGACTGGAATGAGGTCC
Organism: uncultured Erysipelotrichaceae bacterium; assembly: GCA_900315225.1. Classification (GTDB taxonomy): domain Bacteria; phylum Bacillota_I; class Bacilli_A; order Erysipelotrichales; family Erysipelotrichaceae; genus Bulleidia. Next base: position 5,274 of record OMYM01000247.1, read on the forward strand.
CAAAAGATGTCGAGGTCTATGCCCTTGCCCTGCATGACACAAATGAAATCCAGGGTTTGGTAGGAGTAAAGAACGACCACGATGCAAAAGCGGCATATATTCATTGGGCTTGCACGGCTCCTTGGAACAACAAACACGAATTCGGAACACGAAAGTACGAAGGTGTGGGTGGACATTTGTTTGCAATTGCAGTTGATAAATCGCTTCAATGGGGCTATGATGGTACAGTGCATGGGTTTGCTGCGAATATGCAGCTTGTAGAGCATTATAAGAAAGCCTTTAATGCTTATCATCTTGGAATGTTGCATGAGTTTCAGATTGTTGTTGAAGATGAGAATGCAATGAAACTGTTGGAGGTGTACAGTTATGAATGGAATTGAGAGAATGCGGAGAGTTCCCAAGTTCTTGGAAGGTGAACCTCTTCCGGCAGGATATTTTGATTCGCCAAATCCATATGCAAGTGCGCCAACGAGAAAAGTCGATCTCGGTGCGTTAGTCGCATATGCACGCAAAAACGGAAAGAGCTGCTGGGAATTGACAAAGGAAGAAGTAAAAAGATTTGAGCCAGTGCGTTAATATTGAACCAAAGGCCAACCAAGCAATCACCAGAACAATTCGGAAAACGGCTTAATGAGTTTATGTTGCTATTAACGATACTGAATTGAAATGCTATCGGCATCTAAAATGATTCGATTCATCCATGATATCTCAATATCTGCCGATAGGAAAATGAAGGAAAACCATGATCGGGACGTAGTACGTTTCGTTCAAATAAAAGTTTTTCAACTTTCTGGACTATAGGTTCCAGCCTTTGTTTACGGGCTAAACACCAAGGAAACATGCGCTCCATCATGGAAACGGCTCATTTGGGCAATGCATACAGAAGTAAATCTCGCATACGCTAGGCGTATGTGTTTTTTTCTTACTTGCATTGTCCTGTTTATGACTTAATAGGACTATTTTTTGTGAACCAAGATGGTATCGGAATCAGTAAGAAAAGTCCCTCGCCTGGTCATTACCGTCGTCAAGGATTCGGGCAGGCCTGGTTCCAATCGCTGCCATGTCAGGGAGACTGGCCGCCTTTATCAACGGCTTCACATAACGGCCATCAGTGCCTTTTTAAGCGAATATAGTCCTGAAAGTTGAAATACTTTTAATGTACTATAGGCTTTTCAAGTATTCTTCAACGTTTATGTACTCAATCCCGTTGTCTAGAATTGTGCTTTCGCCACGATAGATGACGGCCTTGCGTACGATTTTTCCGTATCTGAATTCTGTCGCCTTTTGTTTTTCTGTATACGACAGGAAACGATATTGGGCGGGAACAACCTTATCGCTATGCTTGATTTCGTATATTTCGCATTTCGGAACTCTCTCATCGACTACCACCATGTCAAACTCGCCAATCGCGAAACATAGCTGGAAAACTTCCTTTTCCGGTTTTGCCATTGTGGTTTCGAGAAGAACGATATCCTCCATCATTCGACCTCTGATTTCATTGAG
>OMYM01000489.1 GCA_900315225.1 uncultured Erysipelotrichaceae bacterium
AAAGTATAGATAAAAATAAGTAGTTCGTATCTAGCGCGCGTTAGACCTATTGGCAATGATATGTCATCATAGAAAATTCTTAGAGACAATAGGGCATAGTTGCGATAAACTATAGGAGGAGGCATCGTTATGATTGTTAGTTTAGAAACCTTGCTCATGGCGGCGGGTGCGGGAGTGCTTGGCACTCTCACCGGCGGCATGGAAGCATTCATCATCTATGGATTTGTTGTCATTGCGCAAACAATACTTGCTAGTTGTGGTCATGACATGACATTCTTTGAACAGTACCTGTCTAATCTGGTGTTTCTTCCAGCGGTCATGTTTTCGGCGGCTGTTCCAGCCACGGCTTATGCCGCTCGGAAATATGACATCAAGGAGTGGGAGATTGATCGTTCTTTGGCGTTTACCCATGATCCTATGGTTTTGCTTGTGGGAGCGATTACGGGTATGGTTGGTTATTCCCTATTTGCCTTGGCGGTGAATTATCATTTCCCCATGGATACCGGAGCTTTTTCGGTGATTTGTGTGGCGGTCGTGGCACGCTTGCTCTTTCGGCGTGAACAAACAATAAACAAGCATGCTAGCAGGGTGTTGAATGATGGTGGAAGGTGGTTGTGGGAGTGTGTGATGGCTGCCGTTGTTGCGGGGTTGACCGCCGTCTTTGTGAAGAAGACAGGCATTGTGACGGCGGGTTTCATGTTCTCGGCAGCCTTGTTGGTTCTGCAGCTGTTTCCTAAAACGGTATTTTTCCCGACTACCCATCAGATTACTATGGTGGCAGGATATGCCATGATCGCAACAGGAAACATCTTTATCGCCATGATATTTGGGGTGATTGCTCAGATTATCTTCATACTCTTTGGTGGCTTCTTGAACATGGGATGTGGCGCTCATATTGATCCACCGGCTGTAGCCATTGGCATTTGTAGCTTGGCGATCAATCTCATCTTTTAGGGGGAATCATGAAGAGGGTAATATGTTTTCTAGCATGCATAGCATTGCTTATGACAGGGTGCAAGCAACCAGATCATTATAACTATCCGGTGTTGCCTGATACGCCAGAACCTGCGCCTTTGACGGGAACGTTTGTCTCTGAACATGGATCTTTGACATTCAATGGCGATGCCAAGAGTGTCATCGTGGATATCGATGAAGTGTTTTCCCAAGCTACGGGTGTTCCCGTGGGAGAGTTTGAGGGAGAGTATATCTTTTTTCAAGCCCTTCCTCCCCATGGGCATGTGGATGTCAGGTATGATGCTGGGTATGGCTTTGATGTATTTGTGAATGACGACACCTATAGCATGGATATAGGCTATGCGTCTGAGGATGGAAAGACAGGTTCGGTGTATCTTGGCATCGTGGAGGAGAACAAGATACCGATCATGATTAGATTAGACGATAAGTTTACCACAGTGCTGTTTGAAAAGAAGTAAAAAATGCCCATGGCTGATAAGCCATGGGCTGATTTGTTAGAAGCCAAGTACGTCGTTGACAAGGATCACATGGATTCTTCCAGGATGCTTGGAGAAGCGAGTGATCAAGAATTGACAACAGATTGTGTCAGGGGACTTGCAGTCCATGCAAGAACCTGTCTTTGCGCATGGGGTGGAGAGTCCGAATCTTTGGGCGTTGATCGGGGCTGCCACATTCCTTGCTCTTTTGCAAGCACCATTCACATCGTCACACACCTTGTTCATGCTCACGATGAAGATGACTTTCTTAGGACCTTGGGCAATAGCGGATACTCTGTTTGCGTTGCCGTCAATGTTCACAAGGATGCCATCCTCTGTCATGGCATTGACACTGGAGAGGAAGACATCCGCATCATATGCAGCGAGCATTGCGGCTCTTTTGTCTGTTGCCTCATCACGGTCAATGAAGTTGTAGTTTCCTTCCTTCAATGCTGTAACAAGGCCAATCTCGTGGACGGATGTGCCACCGCCCATTGCAACGGTGGATCCCTCTGGGATCAAGTCTAATGCAATGCTCAATGCTTCTCCTGCATCTTTTGCATAGTAGCCTGTCATGTTGCGGGATGCGAGTCCCTTGATGACTTTCTGGGACAATAGGTCATTACGTTTAGTGATATTCTCGTTCATGGTTCACACTCCTTAAACTATTATGGTTTATCATAAATCTCAAATGCTTTGCAGCTTATATGCCATTCAAATGGCGAGCGTTTTGAGTTGGCATTTATAACTGTTAGATTCTATGGGGAACGCTTTTAGATATCTATTCTAGATGTATGATCGCTTCAGAATATCTTCCGCTGAGATAGCGGCACTTTGATTCTTAAATGTTGGCAAAGCTTTTTTCAAGAAAGCAGAAATTACAAATGTAGACACGTTCCTGTGTTTGAATGTTTCACTTGTTCATTATTTCACTTTTTTATCGTGGGTTTTCTTCCGCGAATCCTGCGCTATCTACTTTCCAAAGTCAATTTCATTCGCAATTCCAATTTTTCTGCCTTTGACCATCTTTATTTTTCGCTAAATTCAAATCCTAGATCTACCCATAAAGCAGGACGAACACCTACGCTAAGGCCACGAACGCCATATCCAAACAAATTTATTGATCCATCGCTGAGAACGAGCGAAGCATCGATACCACTGCGTCCCAAAGAACGAAGCCACCAGCTCGTTTTATTCTTTTCGAAATAAACGATTCCTCTTGCGGTCGAGTACGCTGTAGCTTGGCAGCCTCTGTTTTCGTTGTTTTCAAAATAGTTTCTTGCTTCTGTTATGCTCAACATAAAAACCATATCATCCGTATCATTTCCTGGGTCAGCATCATACTCTGGATTTTTTTCGTTCGTGAGTCTACTTGTCAAAATAATGCTTCTTTCTTTCTCGTTAAAAGCTGCATTAAAAAAGTCTCTGTTCAGCCATTCCCTCAATGTACATTTTTCCCATGTTGTATCTTCTCTCTGTTCGTTATACGGCTTTACATCCAAAGCATACTTGCTAAGTAATAAAGCTTTATTTCCTTGCTTGATAAGAACAATCCATTCGATGGGACTCTTTTTTTCACCTATCTTATCCTGCCAGTAATTGCCAAATGTAACAATATCTTTTCGCTCAATTGCCAAAAGATTGTCAATAAGACTTACTTTTGCAACCAACGGTTCTTCCTTACCGGTTACAGGTTCGATAATTTCAGGCTTAGTATCTTCTGGTTCAGCTCTGCAAATATCAAGAATCTTTGATTCTTTCACCTTTCGCATGAATTGAACAATGTTCATGTTCTCTCCCATCATGAAAGCGTTGACACCAGCCAGAAACATCCGCATTCCAGCTGGAAATGAATTTTTAATTTGTCTTGGACTTCCCATGAAGACAGGTATGATAGGTTTCTTGCATTCTTCGAGAGCAAAATTAAACTCCATGCGGCAGTAGTCTGACTTATAATAGTCAGTAGTCAAGAAAGCCATAAATACTTCGCAATTCTCAATATGCTCAGCGATCACCTCGTTGTACCTTGTCCCAAGCTCAAGGCTTTCATCAAACCATACCCTGTATCCATCATTTTGCAGTGCTTCAATAATGTTGAACGCCTGATCATCGTTAATATGCGGGTATGACAAGAAAATGTATTTCCCTGTCTCATTATTTGGCTTTAGCTTCTCCATATCCTCTCCCCCGATCTAATTTATTCTATCACATCTTCTTGGATTTTTGCAAGCTTTATGAGCGAAATTTGTTTCAATTCGTTTCAGATAAATGTGCGATATTACTCAAATGGAGGGGTGGTGCGTGGCAAAATTGTCAAAAAGAGAAAAAACACTAACAAGAATAAAAACGCAATAGAATAGCGCTTTTGCCCAAATGTGAAGACCGTTATCGCGCGTATTT
>OMYM01000068.1 GCA_900315225.1 uncultured Erysipelotrichaceae bacterium
TCCCAGTCCTGTAATTAATTTATCTCAAAACCCCATTCACCAATTTCTCCGAAATTTAGAAAACAAACTCCTGAATATCGAGGAAATGCATTCATTGTATTTTAGGCTTATTTGTATTCCCCTAAGGGCGATCCCAAGATTTGAGGTTGGTTGTGCGCCTGTACTCTTTCTTCTAGTCCTCAGTCATGCACCCTACAGGCGAAAACGTTTTAAATGTCGTGCAAATTGGAAAATGCTTTCCGTTAAGGCTGGTCATTGGGCGACTCCGTTCGTGTACTCCGCATGGCTGATTAGTCTCCTGGGACGCACCCTAATAAGTGCATCTGGATTTGGAGGTCTGGCCACGAACCCACCCCCTATTCAACGTTTTGAGATAATTTATCTCGTAATTATTCTTCTATCAGCCCAGAGACCCTAGAAAAAAAGCCTCTTTTTGATTTTGAGATAAAAATATTGCAGGACTGGGATGGTGTAATGGACAAAATTGTTGGATCATCGACTGTAGCAGTGATTTTTCCGTTTGCTTCAGCAGGATCATAGGTGTATTCCACAGAACCGGAATTTCCTTCGACAAGTGTGATTGGTCCTTCTTCAACAAATGATACATTTGTTGCGGATACTTCTGTGACAGTGACTTTGCATGTGGAGGACTTGCCATTGGGAAGGGTAATTGTCACATTGGCTGTTCCAGGTTTTCCCGAGGTTACCGTGAATTTGAAATGAGAGAAATCAGCGGTAGCTACTTCTGGATTGTCGGATGTTGCGACAATGCCAGTGCTGGAACTTAAAGCAGGGACTTGTGAGAATTCGATTTCCTTTGTTTTTCCCTTTCCTTCCAATGTGACTTCATTCTCGATGAAGAAAATGTCTTCCGCTTCAACATATTCAGAAATGACGGTAGTGCTGCAGGATAAGCCGTTTTCCGTTGTACATGTGATAATGGCTGTTCCTTCTTTTCCTGTTTCTATCATAATTACAGGCGGGACAGAACTACTGACTTTAGCGACACTTTCATCAGTGGATGTAAATGTCAGGTTACCCACATCGGCTCGGAATGGCGTTGTCACAAGTGCATTGGGAAACTGGCAATCGCTCGGGATGTTCATGACAGGCAAAGCGAACATGATGCTTTCAAGCTGGGCGTTTGTTACCGTGACAGGAAGGCTAGCACTAGATCCGTTTTCCGCAACAAGTGTAATCGTTGCTTCACCTTGCTTCAAGAGCATCAGATTCACACTCATTCCACCATTGTATGATGATTCTACTTCAGACACCATTGCGATATCTGGATGGTCAGAAGTAGCAATCACCTTGTGTTCTGATGCATCCCATGGTTCAAGGTTGAACTGAATGGTAGCCACCCCCATACCCGCAACAATCGGTTCGGACGTAATGGTGATTCCTTCCACTGGCTTAAAGACAGAATGGATTGTGGTTTCTGCCGTGAAGCCATCTACCGTCAGGTTTAGCGTGGCATCTCCTTCGCCTACCGTATTGAACAAGGCATCGAAAGTTCCAGCATATTCAGCATTGACAATACTCTCATCTGACGATTCAAATGTAACAGATTTCTCGAACGCATTCTCTGGCGATACATGATAGCCAATCACCAAGCGGTTATTCACGCCAAAGGTGTACTCTGTCTCTTCGAAAGAGACACCCTCGACATCCACGTCATTAACAACCACTGTAGCTGTCGCTGTAGCGCCATTTGGCGCTGTCAGGGTTATTTTGGTTGTTCCTGGGTTCCATGTCATGAGAACGATGCTATCGCTGTCCTCATTGTCAACGTCAAAATCTTGGCTAACAACTTTATAATCCTCGATTGAAATCTCTACACCCTTCCTAGAAGCGTTTTCTGGCACCGTTGTGTATTCAAGTTCAAAGATTTTCCTACCCTCGATGACAATCGTGCTTTCGGTGAAAGCAATGCTCTCGATTTCCGGGAGAGTGTTTTCTTCCGCCTTGGCCACAAACGGACACACAAGCAATAATGCGATTAACAAAGCAAACAGTTTCCTTTTCATAACGTTGCTCCTTTCACGAAAAGTATAGCATTACCTATGTAAAAGTAAAGTTCAATTACTTTGGCGGTAGATGAAAAAGAGCCTTTCGGCTCTTTAGCGGTATAGATAGATTGTCATGAAAAGATAGAAAACAACCATGGAGATGAGGATTGCGAGTTGTTTATCCAAGTGTTTTGTCAGAAGACCAACGAATTCCCTTACTGCGGCGTTTGGCCAAAAATACCACTTTGTTTTGGCTCCCATGCCTATGGCACGCATCTTTACCCTACGGGCGAATAAGCCACTGCGAAAAACATGGTAGTTGGTAGTGGAGAATGCGATCTTGGCATTGGGATTGACTTCTTGGATCTTCGCCTTGGAGTTTCTCATGTTCTCGTAGGTATCGGTGGATTGGTCTTCTTCAATGATGCGTTCTTCTTCAATGCCATGTTCCATGAGGTATCGCTTCATGGAAGCACTCTCCGATATGATTTCATCGGGACCTTGTCCACCAGATGTGACAAATACCAAGCGTTTGCCTGTTTCTTCTCGTTGTTTCTTGTCGAACGACAAGGCACGATCAAGGCGTCCCTTTAACAATGGGGTGGGCGTTCCGTCTTTCAATAGCCCACATCCTAGAATGATCAAGAAGTCTTTGTCTCTCTTTGGCTCATATCTGGCGGCGATTGCGGTTGCGATCATTGTCCCTATTAACATGCATTCGAAATAGAGATAGATTGTCGCAAACAGATTTGTCACAAGATCATGGATCATGACCTCGAACTGACTGCCCGAGGCGTAATAGTTGAAGAAAAACAAAAATATTACTCCTGCAACAACCAAGACTGACAAGACGATTCCCAGCAGGTTGACAAGACTTTTTCCCTCTCGTTTGATGAGTTCAATGTTGGAAATGCTCAGGCCGAGGGAGAAGATCAGAAGGAACGGGAACGACAGGATGATGTAGCTCTTTGCGGATTCTATGATTGCATATATTATTGCGTTAACAAACCCGTAGTATTCAGGGTGACGGAGGATGTTATGCGTCAAGAAGCCAAAGGTGATGTCAACCGAAAGAGAGAACAATGCAAAGCCTATATAAAATATCGTGTTGTAGGAATACAGGTTATAACGCATTTGTTCAAAGAATGCAACCACCAACATGATTGTCATTCCTATCGAATACACCAATACTGTAATCACTGAAGCCAGAACGTATTTCTCGGCATTCAAGAGGTTGAGAATGACGATGATCGCCAAGGCGATCATCGTCCAGATATTTAGTGCTGATAGCTTTGGCTTTGCGTTTCTTGTGTCTAAACGTAGATCCATATTCTGCTATAGTTTTTTCTTTAGCGTCAGAATGTTGTTACCATCCTTGTACGTATACACGATTTCATCCATGAGTTTCTTTGAAAGATAGATGCCCAGGCCTCCGATTGGACGTTCGTCGATCGAGGCTTTGATGTTGGGATCTGTCTTGGCGGTGGGGTCATATGGTACACCATGGTCAATGAAAGTGACCGTCGCAATAGTATTGTTTTCAAGGCCTACCTTGACAATGGCATTGCCTGTTTGGTCGCCATAGGCATAGTTGGCAATGTTCACGAAGATTTCCTCCACTGCCACTCCCATCTTCATCTGAATCCTGATAGGACAGCCCAATGCTTCCAATTGCGTTTCAACAAATTCCGCCACCTGGGGAAGATTGTCGGTCGTGGCTTCGATTTCCAGTTCACCCATGGTTTTGTTAATGAAGCGATCCCAGTCGATGATGAATGTGTCCACATGTTCCAAGAGTTTCGACAGTTCTCCCGTCCAATGAGCAAGCATTCCTTTGTCGTCCTCACTGTCTGGATCCATTCTACGAAGTTTCCATTCAATCAAATCGGAATATGCCAGACAACGAATGATTTCCTCTATGTGGACAATGTCGTCTTGATTGTCTGTTCCAAGGTATTTGTGAAGTATCTTGTCCCAGAGATCTATCCCCATTTGGGGAGTGAAGCCTGGATATTCCAGGACATCGACAGGGCGATATTCTTGTAGCGCCACATATGCCTTAAACATATTCGACAGTTCAAAGATAGGATCGCCATGGGATAGCTTGTCCATGTCTATGACCAAGACCTCTCCCCCCGAATACACGATATTCTTTGCATGGAGATCGCCATGCACCATGTGATTGGCATCAGGCATGTCTTTGATCATTTGTTCCAGTTTGTCGCCAAGTTCTTTAGAGAGGACTTGTTTTGTTCTCTTGGCTTTCATCAAGGCGTTTGCCTTGATGGAAGGAAGCTTCCCTGATGGAACGTTGATGGAATGAATTTTCTTCGCCAATGGAATGATCTGGTCAACGCACCAATCCATCTTCGCTGGATCATCTACGAGTATTTTCGCAAATGTCTTGGCGTCAAGAAGCTCAAACCGACTTCCGTAATACTCGCCTACCTTAACGACATCGAATGGAATAGCCGTGGGAACACCCATGACCAAGGCAAGACGAGCAAGTTCTCTTTCCTGTTGTATTTCATCCAGAGCATCGTTGTTCTTGTATACCTTGACGATATTTTCGTTGTCCAAGCGGTATATCGTGCCATTGAAACCTTCGCCGATGACTTCGCAACCTTCGATTGACACCATGCGGCAAGCCTTCTCCACGTCCATCATATCGGTAAATCCTGTCATTTCCAGTATTTCGTATATTTCCGAATTGACATTGATAATCTTTAGCTTGGAACATTTCTTTTTCAAGCTCAGTATGATCCGCAATCCTGCACTGGATATATATTCCAGCTTGTTGGCATCGAGAACAAGGTCTTCCTCCTCATTGCCTACCAATGAGGAGAAGAGTTCTTGTTCCACCTGTTTCGCGTTCTTTGAGTCGATTTTCCCCTTCAGTTCAAGCGTCATTTGTTTTTCCCCCATTCAATAACCCCAGGACAACAACTGCCAGCCGCCATCCTCAGAACGTGCCAACCACCATTGGTAATCAGTGTATTCTGCATTAGGTTCAAGCACTCCCTCCGCGTCTTCCCGTGTCGTGAAGTTCGTCAGGAATTCCGCAACCTGGACATAATCGTTTCCAGGATCAAGCTCGTTCATCCACTGGATGTTTTCTTCGCTGTTGCATTCATCGCCCGCATATGTCAGTTCCAGCAAATCCGCCCCAGGAAAAGACGCAAACTTGCATTTGATCTGCACGGCAGCCTCTGCCAGTTCTTCCTTTGTGTAGAGAGTAGAGGCACCATAGTCAATCGTCAACTCAGGATCTTCATCTGCGCCAAGCCAAACCTCAAATGTCAGCCCAGGCGTGGCCATGATCTCCTTGGCGACTTCTTCACCGACATAACGGAGATGCCATGGCTCATAGCCATATCCTGTGATGTGTTCCTTGCCTTCAAGATAGCGAAGGATAAAACCATAGTCTGCCAGGACAGCGTGTACCTTTTCCCAGATTTCAGGATGTTGCACCATGTCTTCGTTGTAGTAGACATCTTCGCCATCAAGGCGGAAATAAAGGTCAAGAGCGAGACCTGTGTGATGTTCTGAATAACCAGGCATCGCAACGGTTTTGGCTGCGTAATCAGCCCCATATTCCGCCGTGAAGTCATCCATGATCTTCTGTTGAGTCGCAACACTGCGACGGGCAGAGTCAAGCTCCACTTCAATCCCATCGTGTTTCCTCAGGTACTCCCTCAATTGCAGGTATGCCTTGCATGCAGTGCGCTCCACTTCGATTTCATCGCCAAACGAATTTGTAGCAAAGACAACATCCAGATTATCTTCCCAGTCCTCAGGAAGTGCATTCAACTTGTTCACCAACACCAGATAGTCGATTTCCGGATCTTCTTTCTCAACCGCAATCACATTGACCGAAGCAGGAACATCGGTATTGGGACAAATGCTATCATCAATCTCCGACACAATGTCCTTTACATCATCCAGCGAAACATTCTCCCTGGGAACGATGTCCAGACAATAATCGTCTCCCTCGCCAGAGATCATGAAATACTTGATCGCACCATCTTCCTGCACGGAAGATATGATCGCAATGCCATTACGGTCCAACGTCTCGACATCTGTTTCCATGACGTAGGCAACCATTTCCGCAAGATGTTCATCATCGGGCAATGACACCCAATTCCACTTGGAGAATTCAACGTATAACTGGTCGTTTTCCGCCGTCATCACCATGTCTTTGCGATCCATATCATTGGACATCACTTCCATGTCTCCTGGCAGCTTTAACGCCATGTCAACGTTCTTAAAGTCATACCAAGTCCAGGATTCCAAGGGGATCTCCTCAGACACCGAACTGCTTGCACTTCCTCTGTTACATCCAGCCAGTAACAAAGTCATTGTTAAAATGCATTGCAATGCCTTTCTCATTTCTTTCCACCCCCTGAATTCATCAAGCTTCCATGCCATTGTATTCCAGGCAAAGCATCGTCAAGTCATCGAACTGTTCCGCATCCTTGACAAAGTCATCCACGCCCTCCTTGACATTCTGGACAATCTGTTCAGGAGAAGCATTCAGTTCTCTGTTCAACACCTGTAACATGCGGTCAGTCCCAAACATCTTGTCTTCCGCATCAGTCGCCTCGGGAACACCATCGGTATACACGAACAACTTTGATCCTGCCTCCAGCATGATCTGATATTCCCTATACTTGACACCATCCATTCCCCCAATGACAAACCCATGTCTGTCCTTGTACAGTTCGAATATACCATCAGGTGTCTTCACCACGGGATATTCATGTCCTGCATTGGCTGCCGTCAATATTCCCGTCGAGAGTTCCAGAATGCCCAGCCATACCGTCACAAACATCTGTTCCCGATTATTCGAGCATATAGAGCTATTCGCGCTCATCAAGATCTGCGCAGGACTCTTGCCAAGCTTGGCGTTATTCGCCAGGATGATCATGGAAGCCATCATGAAGAGAGCCGCAGGGACTCCCTTGCCCGATACATCGGCAATGAACACACACAGATGGTCATCATCGACCAAGAAGAAGTCATAGAAATCTCCCCCGACTTCCTTGGCAGGTGTCATCGAAGCATAGATGTCGAATTCCTTCCTATCCGGGAAAGCAGGGTATATATTCGGTAACATGTCTGCTTGAATGCGTTTCGCCAGACCAAGCTCTGTGCTGATTCTTTCTTTTTCAGCCGTAATCTTCTGGAGATTCGCCTCATATTCCGCAAGATCTCTCTCCATGTCGGCCATGACCAGCCCCAGTTCCTCCACCTCGTCTCCAGTATGAATGTCGATATCCGCAAAGATCCCTTTGTACACATCTCCTTCCCTACGTGAAGCAACATACCCTTGGGCAGCCTCGGTAATCTCCTTGATCGGCTTCACGAGATAATTCTTCATGCGCCAGATCATGAGCCATGCCATCAGCACCATCGCCGCGACAAGCGACACCGTTATTTGCAAGAAGTATGACTTGATATCCCCCAGGATATTGCCTATCGTCACATCCGCCATCAAGAAACCATACAACTTCCCCGTATCATGATCACGCAAAGGCGTTCCCGCCGTACACATCCAGCCAAGACGCTGGTTGTAGAGAATGTAGTACAACATCCCTTCCCCATCCCAGCCAAGGAAACGAGCCATTTCCCTTTTGGTGATATGTTCATATTCACCTGGATAGAAACCATTCTCAGTGGAATCAACGATATACACAAGAGAGCTTTCCTCTTCATCGAATGCTGCGATATACAAGTTCGAAACATCTTCACTCTTCAAAAACGTTGGCAGTATGTGAACCAATGAATCATACTCACTGCTTTCCGCAAAGTCCGCAAATAAATCCCGATACTCCTGTAAGCCTACCAAAGCCCTTTCTTCATCACTCAGACTCTTGTATCTCTCCATCACCCTCCGCGCAAAATCAGGGCTATCCGCACCATGCGAAGTTGACATCTCTGCGTATTGCGATAGATAATACGCATGCGAGACATACTTCCCGATAAGCGAAATAGTGTACAGAGACAATCCCACCACCAATAACACAATACCCAGAATCACCGAGCAAAATACCACAGCGTGGAATGTCTTCACTTCAAGGGAATGACTCTTCTTCTCGAGAACATTCATTTCCCTTACTGTTTTATCAGGCATACTCTTACAAAGTCCTATTCAATGTCAAGAATATCCAGGAAACCAGTAACCTCAAAGATATCCATGATGATCTCATTCACATTAATGAGCTTCATGGAACCTCCCGCCTGCATCATGGATTTCTGTGCCGCAAGCAGAACGCGCAATCCCGCCGATGAAAGATACTTCAGCCCCTTAAAATCCAAGACAACTTCTTTCACACCGCCCAACGTTTCCTTAAAGACCTTCTCCAATTCAGGAGCAGACACAGTGTCCAGCCTTCCATCTAGTTCAAATACCGCTTTTTCATCCTTAATCACTTTCTTGATATTCAACATTTTCTTTTCTCCTTTTAACCTATGCCATTCTACCACAATAACTCTTGATAGAGAATAGTATTTTTCTCTTTTTGTCCAATATTTTCTCCCATAGCGCCAAACTTTCTATATTTAGCGTGAATTTTCATTGTAGAAATAAAATTATACAGTAAAATCAAATAACATGTGATAAAGCAAAATATCCTTGTTATCGGATTCTCTCACGTGGCGAGAGATATATTGAGAATGTATAGAATTCTTGTCAAGGGATAGATTCGAAATGAAGGAATTCTTTTTGATTTCATTGATAATCCTGCCAACGACTTTTGGAATTTCTCCACTCATGACATATCCCGCAATTGCATTTTGTGAAGAACATGAACCATATCGACCAGAAATGTAGTTTCCGATTCCTGTATCAATATAATATTGAATATTCTTTTTCCGAATACCAAGAAGCTTCTTGCATTCTAAGCCAAAATATGATTGCGGCTTTTTAGGATCCCTGAAACAAATATCAATTGTCGGATATTCACCTTTATCCTTCCTCATAGTAGCATCCACATATTGCTTGTCCGGAATGATGTTTTTTGTGAAAAATATTGGCAATTTGGAATTACGCCACAAAAGTAGAATTTTTGTATACAGCTCTTGAGTAATCTCATTTTCATGAGATTGTTTATCTATTACGATATTTGAATCGTTGATTAAGCAATCATACGCTTCCCAAACCAGACCCAAGATGTGCTTTATTCCCGGAAGTGTAAGTGTTTCCACAAAATCATTTGAGTTTATATATGATTGATAACTTTTATATCGAAGAGAGCTTATCATAATGCTTACCTCCCTGCGCATGCAATATCTTTGAAAATCGCATCTGCATCTTTGCATGCTATAGAATATGTCCAATATTGTCTCTGGGCTGGCTTAATGATGTAGAGTGTCTTTCCCTGATATATTCTTAGGTTTCTTCTGATATAGATCATTTGGTTTTCGTCAACCAACGATGATTCTAGCTTGTGGAGAATCTCATCTACCTCCCAAAAGTTTTCCTTGATTTCAAGAGCGTCTAAATAGTTTGATTCTAATCGCATAGCCAACACTGATAAAGGGCTGTTCCCTTTGTACAGCACACCGTTAAATCCGTATTCTTTGCCATACACACTGGTAAGGATTTCTCTTGTTGCGTTATAGTAAAGAATGTATTGCTCATTGGAAGGACGCTCAAAGCATATAGACTTCTTCTTTTTCTTAAAATAATCATAAACATAATCAATTACATCATCAACATGATATCTTTCGCTCTCATTCATTCCATAGATTCTCCTAACGAATTCTTCCGCATCTCGGTTATTTTCAGGCGATTCGACAAGAGCATCGAATAGTTTGCACGCTTCAGATAATTCTGAGGTGGCTGGCTCTGGGATTGGCATTTGCAGAATATCGGAAGCTTCCAGTTCATCCCGCTCCACCAGCCATTTTCCGCTTGTTAAAATGTGATAATAGGAAAACACTTTTGATCCGATGATCACACTAAGATATTTTAGTAACCTAACATCACCATGAACTCCAATAAAACTGGCACTGAAAACCGCATCATAAGGCAACGCTTCAGAAACAAATGTAGCATTTTTAAAGATCTCTCTGGCGCTCTCTGCCGTTCTCACAAAGCCAGAAAAATCAGTTATGGGCAAATCATTCGCTTCAATGAAATACGGTTGAAAAGTTTTTGTTTCCAGCAATGGCAAGCCCTTAAAATCAGAACACTCTTTCTTGCCGTTTCCTCTAATAAATCCCTCCGCAACAATCATCTTGTGTTCATGAATGAAAGAACGAAA
>OMYM01000042.1 GCA_900315225.1 uncultured Erysipelotrichaceae bacterium
CCTGAGAATCGACGACGACCAGCTGAAGAGGAATGGGATGACAACGGTCATGGACGAGTGGCGCAGGGCCATGCGGAACCCGATGACGCCCGAGGAAATCAAGGCGGTTATCTATAACTAACGCAATAAAAATTCACATGATTTTGTACAGTTCACCAAATTGGTAATATAGCGATCAAAAAAAGCATCCTGTCGAATGCTTTCCGAATTTTGCGATCCCTTCTCCTTTCTTCTTCATTCATTTCGAGTTTGGCAGCCATCTGTTTTTTTTTCGCTTCAAGCTCAGCCGCAAAGATATATTTGACCGCCTCGCTGATCTTGTCATCCATATGTCCAGTCTCATTCATTTTCCTGACAGTCTCTCTGTTGTTCGCATATGCCAGCCTAACGAACAACGGCGAGATGCTGCTTCTTGATTGGGTCAATCTCCTGTTCGTAGTCTTTCAGGACTTTTTGCAGTGCTTTTTCGCTTGCTCTGGGAATCATTGCCATGGTCAATGCCTAGTCGTCACCAAGCTTTGAGGCATTCACCAATTGGAACGGAAACATGATCGGCGGATCAGAAGTTTCCCAGACACAACAGTTCGCGCGTTTCATAATCGTGCATCCCCTTTCCTTCAGTCTGGTCGAAGCAGCTCTTGGGTGTTGGAACTGCACGATTGTCAAAGTCATTGATTCCCAAGGACTTCATCTACATGCTTGTCGATGGACATGTACATTGCTGCGTAGCCCTGCGCCTTGAATACATCATTGACGCTGATGCCATCGCCACACCCTTTGTTCTCAATCACATTGTTTTCTTTGAAGAAGCTTTCAATGTCATCATTAAGATTCTTCCCTAGATCTTTTTTCAAGAGGGGCATGTCCAGGATCAGCAGATCTTCGCCAATAGTTTTTGCCAACTCAGTTTCCATGAAATCGTCATAGTATTTTAGCTTATATGCAGCTACCGTGCTGTTGTGATAATTCTTTTCTGAAACTTCGTTTATTTCGTTTTGTGCGATTGCAGCATTTTCTTCTGTCATATCGTAATTGTTTCCCTCTGCTGTTATTCATCCGATAGTTAAAGATATTTTAGAACTTCTTTACGTTGATATCAAGTGATGAAAATTTGCTTTGAGATAGTGGGAATGGCAGATAAGCGCTATGACAACGGAAGACACATCGAAAAAAATGATATTGTGATCAACAAGGAATCAAAGCTCTACTCTGCCAAACGGCGAAGCCAAGAAAATGAGTGAGTTCTACATCAAGCTTCTCAACATTGATTCCAAACTGCATCTCATGGATGGGAGCCAAGTTGTATCACTCCTATGGTTTGGCAAAAGAATTGCCTGTACCATCGTCAAGTTCATGGATGATCAGGATGGCATCTACATCAGGATAATTGAAGGAGTAAAAGATTCCATTTAACAGACCACCGAATCAAGAACCTACAGGAACTCAAGCCGAAATAAGTATGTTTCTTGGTACACGAAAGATTGAATTTGTTCCAGGAACTTTTTTGTTTTTGCGGATGTATTCTGTACATGAGCTGTAAAGCTCGTTTGAGAAAAAATGGAGTAATGCCATAGAGATGATAGACACGAGGAAGAAGAACGGAGATATCCGAGCAACGATGCTTGCAAAGAGATTGGCATTCATGTCATTGTTGGATGCGATGATACAGGGACGACAGGGTTTGCCAGGCAGGGGACAGAAAAGATATCCAATGTCTTGCTGGAATATCTCTTTGACAATGGAATAACGCTATTGCGTATGTCAAAGACATGGGCTGCCGAACATTTGGCACAATTCACCTGCGCCAAGGATAGGGAGTTCTTCTGGAAATGCAATTCCATTTCGACATTTCATCTAAATAGTAACAGTACGCGGTGCGTAGTCTTTCTATGTGATCGTAACAAGAAAAGAACTTCAAAGTTTTCCTTTAGCGTAGATACGGGATCATAAACATGGTCAACGGATTGTTCCTGATATAGTGGTTGCAGAGGATGGAAATGTTGGATGAGAGTTTATTTGAGTCTTTATGCTCTGAGCATATTGCTTCCGAGTTTTTCAGTGGTTATAATAGCCATGAGGTGTAACGTATGAACAAAGAAGAAATAAGATCAATACTAGAAGGAATGCTTGAAGATGTCATCGGGTTGGAGGTGGATGACGTTGATGAATTGGAAGAAATAGCTATCATCAATGAGACTACGATAGCTGGTTATCCCACATATGTGGTGGATGTTCCCATAAAGTCATTCCTAGGCAATTATGTCAAC
>OMYM01000286.1 GCA_900315225.1 uncultured Erysipelotrichaceae bacterium
ATGGGTAAAGAACGAATGGAGCAGATACCTTCCCGTTTGCCAGGAAGGCAAGGGTGTCTTGATCCCTGCCTATGAGAACATGAAGCCCGAGGACATGCCTGGGGAATTAAAGAAACACCAGGTGTTTCCCATTGACCCGATTGAAAGCTTTACAAGCCGTGCAATCAGGACGATCAAGTCGGTGCAGGAAGAGGACGATGTGCCTCTGCTGTTGAAAACCGCTTTGGATTTTTTGGTCATTGAAGAATACGATGAAGCGGAAAGCCTGTGTAGAGAGGAACTGCAAAAGAAAAACCCAAACATTGGAATGGTGTATATGATCCGCCTGATGAAAGAGTTGAACGTCAAGACACCAGAGGCATTGGGGCAATGCGAAAAGCCAATCAAGGGGCATAGGTTTTATAGAATGGCGTATTGTTCCGCGACTGAACGGTTAAAAAGGCAGTTGGAAACATACAATAAAGAGATTGAAGACAGAATCGAGAATGAGAGAAAATCCAAGGTTTACAACGAAGCCATTCAATTGATGAAGACAGCGAATACGGAAGAAGAATTCCGCAAGGCTGCCGAGAAATTCAAGGAAATCCTAGGCTTCAAGGATGGATCAAGACTTCATGCGGAATGCATGAAAAGAGCCGAGGAGTGCCGAAAGGATGTAATCTACCAATCAGCAGTAAAGATGATGGAAAAGAACAGCATCGATGGCTATCGCGAAGCCATCAAGGTGTTCGAAACAATTCCTGGATATCATGGTTCGCTCGGCACATCGGAAGAATGCATAGAAAACTGTGAAAAGGCGATAGAACAGCTCAAGGCTGACACCTATGCACAGGCAAAGAACAACCTTATGACAGCAACCACCAGCAAGCAATACGAATCCGCCGTAAGTCTTCCGGAAACGATCAAGGGATACGAAGAGGCAGACTACCTTGCCGAGTATAGTCGCAAGGTCGCCAATGAATCCAGTCGTTATGAAGTACTGGTTGATATGATTGACAACATGTACAAAGGGAATGTCGAGGGATACGATGCGGCAGTAAAACGACTGGAAACAGTTGTGCGGTGGAGTGGACCCGAGCCAGTGGAATTATTCCGCAAATGGACGCTCGGACAGCAGAGAAAGAACGAACCCAAAGTAAATGGTAACAACCAGTCATCCTTCAAGAAAGGCGATGTAATAAAATTTGGCAGCTATTGGCAAGACGCTAATGGGAAGGCGAAGTCTCCAATAAAGTGGATCGTCCTGGACAAGGAAAATGATGGTACACTGCTGATAATCAGTAAATATGCCCTCGACTGCAAGCTTTACAACACAGAAAATGTTGAGGTCACATGGGAGACATGCTCGCTGAGAGCATGGCTGAACAATGCATTCTACAATGAGGCATTTAGCGCTGTGGAGAAAAAAAGGATAAAGGATAGCCATGTAAAGGCGGATAAGAATCCCAAATACAGCACAGACCCAGGGAGGGATACGCGAGACAAGGTGTTCCTGCTGAGCCTGGATGAAGCCGAAAGGTATTTCCCAAACAATGAAGCAAGGCAATACAAGCCAACAGCATACGCGGTGAAGCAAGGCGCATATGTAAGCAACACATACCACACTTGCTGGTGGTGGTTGCGCTCGCCTGGCAACATATCTCACAGCGCGACCGACGTCCTTGCCGATGGCTCGCTTCATTTCCGCGGCATGTGGGTTTACAGTAGTACTGGTTCCGTTTTGCCCAGCTTGAGGATCGATTTCTAATCATCCACCATGAGTCGGAGGAAGAAAGCAGCAATCATCCACAGCGCAACCTGATCCCGTTGAAAGAGGGTCGCGTGGGGTGGATTTTTGGAGATGTTATGAAATCTTTTCCAAATGGGCTGGTCGATAAATGGACGGAGCGTCAAGGACCTATGGACTGCAATTTCTTGGGGGAACTGCCGAAAAGCCGAGGACAGGCAGGACCATGGCATTCGGCGTACTGGCAAGAAACTGTATCGGCACGAATATGGACCAAAGCTCTATGTGGCAATATACGGTGACTGACATTCTGCATGGCAATCCCCCTATCTGGCGGGTGTCCACATCTACCACGCCTGCAGGTTTGCCGTGCCCTGCGGGGCGCTGGACGAACCGAAAGGAGAGAATATCCATGTATCATTTGAAACAAGAGGACCCGAGTTAGTGGCATCTTTATGAATGGATGTCGCCGAACCCGCCAAAACTCGAATGTCTGTCCCGACAGATGCGAAGGTTTGGATTGTGCAAATTTTATTGGACCACCTCGTCTCCATCCATTATTATAAACTTGATTCGACGCTACAAAATATACAAATTGGATAGATGTTCTCTGTAGCTACAATGATTATCGATCATAAGCGAGGCTCCACGCTTATCATATGTAGTGGTTGTCCATGAAAAGATGATCTGTAGGAGTGAATGTCCTGATAGATAAGTTTTGGAATGATTTTCACATTCAAATCGATGGTCTCTACGTGTTTATTCAGCCATTTCCAGGGATTTTTGCTTGTTCTGGCTGGATAAAACCATGGATGGGTGCATGGTCGATGCCCTAAGCGTGTTTATTCAGCCATTTCCGAAGATTTTTGACGGTTCTGGCTGGATAAAACCATGGATGACATAATCAATAATCTGTTTTGATCATCAAATATATCTAAATGACGAGTGAAAGAGCATTGGTGTTGTTGACAGGCGTCTATTTCCGTGTTACCATTACCTTGTTAGTTCAGCCAATTCAAAGAAAAAAATGCTGAATTGGCTGAATAAAAAAGAGGGTGTTATTTTGATTGGAAGAGAATCGGAAAAGCAGGAACTGCTTCGCAGATATTATCGAAAGAAAGCTGAGTTTGTGGCAATTTACGGAAGACTCAGGGTTGGCAAGACGTTTCTGGTTGATAAAACTTTTGAAGGGAAGATTACGTTTCGCCATGTTGGTCTTTCGCTGGCAGATGATGCAAAAACCAGAGAGCTGTCTCGACAATTAAATCAATTCTATTTAACATTGCAACGTTATCATGTGAAGACAGATCATTGCCCAAGGAGTTGGATGGAAGCCTTTTTCATGCTGGAAACATGGCTTGAGGAAATTGATGATGGTTCACGTCAGGTTGTTTTCCTGGATGAGCTTCCTTGGCTGGATACGCCTAGGTCTTATTTTGTTTCTGCTTTGGAAAGCTTTTGGAATAATTGGGGATGTCATCGTGATAATTTAATGCTCATTGTATGCGGCAGCGCAAGCTCTTGGATGATTGATGAGTTGATCAATAACCATGGAGGCCTTTATAACCGGCTAACTTGCCAAATGCATCTTTCTCCTTTTAACCTGCGGGAATGCGAGCAGTTTTTTGAGGAGAATCAGGTTCGTTTATCTCG
This sequence comes from uncultured Erysipelotrichaceae bacterium, assembly GCA_900315225.1. Lineage (GTDB taxonomy): Bacteria > Bacillota_I > Bacilli_A > Erysipelotrichales > Erysipelotrichaceae > Bulleidia. The sequence continues at coordinate 3,380 of OMYM01000286.1, forward strand.
TTATGATATTGTCCAGGCATATATGATTCTGGGTGGAATTCCGTACTATTTGGATTATTTTGTCCCTGGACAAAGCCTGCCGCAGAATGTAGACCGGATTCTTTTTTCACGAAATGCAGCGCTAAAAAATGAATTCGACCGTCTATTTTCGTCCATTTTTGTTAATGCTTCAGCAATAAAGTCAATCATTCGGTTTCTGTCAACTCGTCGAAGCGGATATACCCGAAAGGAAATCGCGGATAAGCTTGGCTTTACATCAGGGGGAACATTGTCAAAATGTTTAAAGTCAATTGTTGAAAGTGACTTTGCGGTGAAATACGTTCCGTTTGGAAAGAAAAAAAGTGAAGCACGCTATATGTTGACGGATCCATTTTGCCTGTTTTGGCTTCATTTTATGGATCAATCACATACACCTGATGAGCATTTCTGGATGAATAACCAGAATGCTCAGAAGATCGTTTCCTGGAGAGGGGGTGCCTTTGAGAATGTTTGCTTTCAGCATGTAGATCAGATCAAAAAAGCGTTGGATATATATGGTGTTCAAACGACCCAATCCGCATGGATTGGATCGGATGAAGAATTGGGTTCCACGCAAATTGATTTGCTTCTGGACAGGGGAGACAATGTAATGAATATGTGCGAGATCAAATACTATGGTGGGCAGTTTTCCGTAGACAAAGCGTACTACCAGTTATTATCAAACAGACAGGTGATTCTTGCTTCGAAGATCTCTCCTAAAAAAGTGATTCATCAGACGCTAATTACGACATATGGGTTGTCGTATAACGAGTACAGTGGGATATTCTCAAAGGTGATCACACTTGATGATTTGTTTGTGTGAGCATTCTCAACGATAGAATTTGAGGTTTGATAATTGTTCATACCCAACATTGTTAGCAAATATTCATTGTCTATCTCGCTGATATGCAATTGCAGGATTTAGTGGGGGATCAAGATTCCACATGGCGGAGTGTTCCTGAAAAATAGCGCTCTACAAAAGCCTCTTTTGCTATACTGGAACGATCAAATATCCGGAACGGATATTTACAATCGTTCCGCATATAACAGCAGGCAGACAATGCAGAATTCCGTCTATTTGTGCATCTGAGAATAGTAGAGACACTTTGTATCTATCATGCATATCTTTCGTATGGACATATGTAGAAATATAGCAATACCATACACTTTCATAGAATGTTG
>OMYM01000149.1 GCA_900315225.1 uncultured Erysipelotrichaceae bacterium
CGTCACCGATACGTTGTTTTCACTTGTCTGAAGCCTTTCGGCGATTTCCGCTATGCTGAAAGCGTGCCAATACCGCAATACAAACATGATTCGTTTCTTCTTCCCAAGGGAAGATAGGAAGCGATTGATCTCTTCGCTCAATGCTTTTTCGTGCATGAACGCTTCAGGATCGTCTTTGCCAGATGTGCATTCTTCCAATTCATCCAACACAAGGTCAATTTGGCCATTTCCTCGTTTTTCACGGTGCAAAAGGCGATATCTGTCAAACGACAGGTTGCGGGTGATCTTGGCAAGGAAGGTAGATAATAACAAAGGTTTGTGGGGAGGAATGGCATTCCAGGCATGGAGCCATGTGTCATTGACACATTCCTCCACATCTGTCCAATCCTCCAGGATATTCTTCGCCACTGTCTGGCAATAAGCGCCATACTTGGTTGCGGTAGCGTGAATAGCTTCTTCATCCCTGTTCCAATACAGCTGGACAATCTCTTCATCTTGCATCTTGCATATCTCCTTTCATCCATATACACGCTGTATCTTTCCATCATCTTACAGTTATTTTTCAGAAATGCGATAGAGGGCGGTGGAAATGGAAATGGCTTTGCGCTAGAATTGTCAAGGGGGTATGGCATGTTATTGAGATTTCCAGATACATCAGATGGTCAAGACGCATTTGTCGTCAACGAATTAAGGGAGTGGCTTTGGGGCGATGCCATGAGGGAATTGCTTGGCTGCTTTGGCTTTCAATGCCATAGCAGCGATCTTGGAACGTATCTCCATGAAGCATCGGCATTTGTTGCCAAGGAATTCGACTACATGGCAAAGACAAGGGAATTCGCGTCAAGGATGGAACAAGCGCTTTCTAATCATGATATCGCTTGGCTGAACGATAATCTGTCTTCGATCAATCTGTATCTAGAACGCCTGGGGTATGCAAGAGAAAACGATGGGGTGGCATTGGTTGACAATGCCCATCGTGAAGAGTTGTTACAGCATATGCGGCTAAAGGAACGATTTGTTGTGTGTGACGATGTGTTTCTGCTGGAAAACAGGGACAAGTTCTCGCGATTGATTGAGGAAATCGGCACTCCAGGTACAGAAGAGCTTGTCGAAAACGGGAAAAGGGAAGCTCTGAAATCCAGCTGGATTGTGATTCTTGGCGCTACCGCAGGCACAAACCAACATCGCACCCTTTTAGCAAAGCAACTTTACGACCTTGCTTGCATTCATCATCCAATCAATGTCATTGGCTTGGCAGGAGAAAGAATCGTGCAAAGAAACGAACTTGTCAAGGCTGGGCTTGATGTGGATGCGATTATGAGTGAATATGATTCCCTGAAAGAATGCATCCTTCATGAATTTAAACCCTCTCGTGTCATTGGCGAGACATGTTCAAGCTCTTATTTGCACCAGCAACAAAGATACGGAAACGACTATCGCAAATGGGATACCTGCCAGTTTTGGGGTTCATCCCGAAAAACGACAATGGAAGACAAAGGCAATGCTATTATCGTCATGTCATGCCCAAGCAGCGATCCCTCGCAAAGACGTGCCAACACATACGACACTATTGACTTGATGATCCAAGAATGCCTCGATCATGGAAACAGGGATAGGCTGCTTTTGGTAGGAAGTGCCAGATACGCCGCATATACGATCTTTACGACATGGCTGAAATATAAGGTGGAAAGAAGACTGGATAATATCAGCTTTGCGTTTACTGGCAACGTTGGATCCATCAGTAACAAGGAGATGATCGCTTCCTATCTGATGGAGATCAAAAATGGCATCAATGCCGGGAAAATACTATATGAGACGATGAGAGAGAAGAACATCATATAAATATATCGAAAGGAAACAGCGATGAAAAAGATTCTATTGATTGCCATGGCAATGGCGATCATGGGTGCTTGCGCAGGTACGCAAGAAAAGCCCATTGAGATACGGGACGATATGCCAATGAAATTGGCGTATCGGAGAATGTGGGAATACAGCGCTTATGGAGAAAGCGAAGATCCTGCATTTATTCAGACAGTGCTTGAAACAATCAAACAACTTCAGATAGGCAAAGAGACACAGATGGCAGCCGATGACTATACCGATGTCATAGACTTCATCTATGCGGATGGCTCAAGGAAAAGATATGAGTTTGAGGCGGAATGGATTGTCATGGATGATGGGAAAAGATATGAGGTCATAGGAAGTCTTTCAGCGCTAAGAAGGCTGTTGGATACATTGGTGGAAGAATAAGGTTTGCAATGTTTGAACCGTTTGGTGTATTGCGAAAATGTGCATCATCGAGTATATTTATACGGGAACGATCAAATATCGGAAAAGATATGTACAATCGTTCCGCATATAGCTGCAGGCATGGGAAAATAATACAAATTGCGCTGCTAAGTATAGGATGACCAACGAAACCGATGAGTGTTTTGTTGGCGGGAGAGAATACATGGAAATTACGGTAAACAATGAATGCAGAATGGAAATCCCACAAGGATTTAGGGTGTTGACGGAAGAAGAACGCAACAAGTTGAGTTTCGCAAAAGATGGGGAAGGCATATGCCTGCATGATGAACAAAGGCATATCCTCATTAGCATCGGATATAAGAAAGTTGGCTTGCTGAGTTTCCTCGTTAAGCCAAAGGATGTCGTCAAGACGTTTGAGAAGTCAATCGCAAAGGCTATGAAGTCCTTTGGATACAAGCTGGAAGAGTTCAAGGAAAAGCAGGTTGGAAACAAATGCTTTGAAGGATTTCGCTATGCATATTCCACGCAAGGGGTTGACATGGCAGGAGAATCCTTGATTGGAAAAAGCAATACGACATTTTACTACATGCATGTCTATGTCCGGGCAACCATGCTGGATAACTTTGACGTGTGGAATGAGACGCTGGATGGCGTTGTTTGGCTACATAGATAGGAGAAAGGGGCTATGGAAAAAATTGGGAATAAGACAGGGATATGGGGTTGGATCAAATATGGGTTGGGGTTCTACAAGAATCCACCATATGTTGAAGATCGATTGAGCGAGGCCGATGTGCATAGTGCGCAATATCTATCGTTTGTCGTGGGATGCGTGGAGATTTGGATGATCGTGAGGTACACGATCAATTACGGGGATCAATGCGAGACAATCGGAGAATTCCTGCATTATACATATGGATATTGGATCATGCTTGCGGCGAGTTTTTTGTTGCTGGGGTATTGCATTATGTACTTCAGAAACATGCGGGATCGATTGAAGAAACTCAGCCAGTTGTTCATCCTTATGTATTTTTTGCTGGGCACATGGTTTGGCGCAATGACTGCGTTCAGCGACTTCACAAGAGGAAGGATGATCATTTGCTTTCTTTCAACATTGATGTATGTGACGGTCATTGTCATACGTAGGCCATTCATATCCCTGGGATTGACAATCATACCTGCTGTCGTGTTCTTCTATATCCTTAACAACAAGGCCTATGACAAGACAGGCGTGCAATTATCGATGACATCGGGCGATACGATCAACTATATCACTTTTATCATTTCGCTTGTCATTTTGGAGATCAGCGTTTATTTCCAGCGTTATCGTGAAGCGTGGGATTCTTATAACATCGAGCAGTCGGCTGTTACTGACAGCCTGACAGGCATGCCCAATATGCGCCGTTTTGAGAAAGATGCGAAGGCCTACATGGAGGATAGCATGGAAAAAGGGCAGTATCCCATGTACCTGTTGTTTGACGTGATCAATTTCCAGACATTCAATGATCGTTTCGACTATTCTGCTGGGAACAAGCTTCTCATTGAGGTGGGAAAAATTGTGATGGTTGAATTTCCCGATGAACCATGTGCCAGGTCTTCCAGCGATCATTTCGCGGTATTGACCAACCAGCAGGATTTTGTACAGAAGGCGGAACATATCCGCACCAAGTTTAAGGCTTTGTATCCTAACGAGACATATCTGGATATCAAGACGGGGGGATATCGGGCAAAGGCAACGTCAAAGAACCCAAGACATGCCTTGGATCGTGCCAGCCATGCCTTATCCAAGATTCATAACCATGAGGATGAGTTCTTCAAGGAATACGATGAGAAGATGCGTCAGGATCTTAGCGTCAAGCAGTATGTTTTGAACCATGTCGAAGAAGCGGTAAAGGAAGGGTATGTCAGGGTATACTACCAGCCAGTCATGTGGGCGGATGGAACCCTTGCCGGAAGCGAAGCGCTTGCCCGTTGGATTGATCCAGTCATGGGGTTTATGTCCCCGGGAGTGTTCATTCCTACATTGGAGGAAGGCCGTCAAATCCACAAGCTTGACCTTTGCGTGTATGAGACGGTATGCAAGCACATACGCTATTGCCTGGACAATGATTTGCCTGTGTTGCCTACGTCCATGAACTTCTCGCGTCTAGACTTTGAGCTAATGGATGCTGTGGGGGAATTGGAAAAACTGGTGGAGAAGTACAACATACCAAAGGAATACCTGCATGTTGAAATCACGGAAAGCACACTCACCCATGATGTGGCAGGCTTGAAGAAAGCAATGAAGCGTCTTCATGAAAGTGGTTATGTCATATGGCTGGATGACTTTGGATCAGGGTATTCCTCGATGAATGTCCTCAAAGATTTCGACTTTGACCTGCTCAAGATCGATATGGAGTTCTTGCGCAACTTCAATGGCAACGAGAACTCCCGCAAGATCATTGCCAGTGTCATTAATCTGGCGAAGGAGTTGGGCATGGAGACTTTGGCGGAAGGCGTTGAGACGCAAGAAGCAGTGGATTTCCTGCGTGAAGCTGGCTGTGGCAGACTACAGGGTTATTTCTATGGAAAGCCAATGCCATATGAAGATATTCTGGAAAAGATCCAGAATGGAACATACAAGCTTGGAACAAAGGAAGACAAATGATTGCTTTGCCTGTGGACAAGACATCCACAGGCTTTCATGCGACAACAGGAGGAAATATGGCAAAGAAAATCATCAAGCAACAATTCGATGCGGAAAACGATGGATTCCATGGTTCTTGGTATCCATGTCCGAATACAGACACAAATTGCGCCATGATCATCATGTTGGGGGATTCCTCGGACGATAAACTTGCAACATGTGGAGCCAAATGGCTCCACAAGCAAGGATTTCATGCCTTGGCAATGTCTCCCGCTAGCAAGGACTATGGCCATCACAACTACCCATTGGAACGCTTTGGCAAGGCGATTGCCTTCTTAAAGACACAAGGATGCGACAAGATCGGGATCATTGGCGCTTCAACAACCGGCATGCTTGCGTTAGTTGCAGCATCGTACTACAACGAGATATCGTTGACCATCGCCATATCCCCTTCAGATTTCATCATGGAAGGATTCTACCAAGATGGATTGGATGGCATGCGTGAAAGACCAGGGAACAACGAATCTACCGTCACATGGCAAGGCAAGCCATTGCCATACCTTCCCTATGCCTATCGCCATCCAGAATATTGGCAAAGGATCAAGGAAGAATCCAGGGCAACGGGAAACATGATCGCTTCGAGAAGAATGTTTGATGAATCGGAACGCCGCCATCCCTTGCAAGAAAAGGAAAAGATCAAGGTAGAGAATATCCGTGGCCGCATTGTGTGCATAGGCGCAAAGGACGATGCACTCTGGGATACCTGCAAATACATTGAACGGATGAAACAGAGACTGGCGGAACATCCTCACGTCAATCAATTCGAAGCATGGATCTATGAACGCGGGACACACTTCTTGTTCCCGGAATCCTTGTTAAGGATGATATCGCCAGTGGGAGCGGGATTGTTTGTTGGCGGGTTCTTCAAGGCAGGAAGACTATATCCAAAGGAATGCCTTGCGACAAGGGTCAACCTTGACGAAAGATTGCTGAATCTGTTGGGACAATGGAAGGCAACATCTAAGGTTTAACGCAATGGTCGCAATATTGTTGACAAAGCAAATCATATCACTGTTTCTTATGATGTTTTTTGGCTGGCTGATCGTCAAGAAAGGGATCCTGCAATCTTCCGATGCCAAGATTCTCTCCATCCTCATCGTCTATATCCTTCTGCCATGCACCATCATCAATGCGTTCCAGATCAAGTTTACCGCTGATACGGCAGGGAATTTCCTGCTTGCGGTGGGATCGGCGTTGATCATACATGTTGTGTTGTTTGCCTATGTCTTTATGGGTGACAAGCTTCTGCATTTGAACAACGTGGAAAAGGCATCGATCATATATTCTAATGCAGGTAATTTGATCATTCCCTTGGTGACGGCGATCTTGGGGGAAGAATGGGTCATCTATGCCAGCGCGTTCATGGTCGTCCAATTGTTTATCATTTGGACACATGGAAAATCTTTGATGGAGGGGAAGAAAGGGATGGATCTCAAGGCGATCTTCTCCAATGTCAATCTGATCGCATGTGTAGTGGGATTGTCGTTGTTCTTGTTGCGCATCCAGTTACCCGAGGTTGTTCAAGCAACCGTCAAGTCGCTTGGGTCAACAGTAGGACCAATATCCATGTTAATGCTGGGGATGATTCTGGCTGGTCTTGATATCAAGACCATGGCAAAGGACAAAAGGGTCTGGTTGATATCTTTTGTCAAGATGATCGTCACACCATTGATCGTAGTGCTGATCATGAAATACAGTGGATATGCAAGGCTATCTGCGCAAGGGGAAACAATTGTGTTTATCAGTCTTTTGGCCACTATGACACCTACCGCGACAACCATTACCCAAATGGCGCAACTGTATGAGCAGAATGTCGGTCAAGCCACGGCAATTAATACGATTACAACCCTGATGTGCATTGCGACCATGCCTTTGTTGACGATGATCTACTTTATGTAGAGGCAAAAGTCCATTTGCAAGCGCATGATAAAATGTTGTATGATAGACCATAGTAGACATGGAGGTGGATGATATGAATTCAATGGACGAAAAAATCAAGAAGATCAATCGCACCATAGGTTCGATGATGTTTATGTCGACAACGAGTAAGGAGGAAGCGAAAAACAAGGCAAAGGCATTTCTGGAGTTCTGGATGGAACTTCGCGTTGAACTAGCGAAAATGCAGCCGATTAACCGCATGAAGCTGGGATGTCTCTACAACAAAGGCGAAACGATCATTGACATGTTGCCAATGTGCTACCAATTCATGCGAAAGGCAAGGATGTATTCTTCATGCATCGGTCTTGCACGTGATGTATTGGCGCTTTGGGAGCCTGCCAGCATGTTCGACAAAGACTTGATGAACGAAAGCAACAGAGCTGTGCTGCTTTCCCTGGATGCCCTGAAAGGCGAGGAAGCCGGTGACAAGTATTTTGCTCGCTGGCATGACCAAGAACCCGATAGCTGTTTTTGCTATGGCGCTTATATTGAAGCACTGATGCATCGGAAACAATACATCAAGGCACGCAAGGTTGCCTTAGAATGTGTGGATAAAGACATCCCTTACGTCAAGTTCAGCTATTTCTATGATACTTGCCAGGATCTAGGCAAAAAACTGAAAGACAAGACATTCATGGCGCGGGTTGACGCGCATTTACTTGGTGAATCAAAGAGTCAGTTTGATGCGCTTCTTGATATTCGTCTTCTTAACGATGAACCCGCAGGTCTTGTGCAGCGATTCGATTTGATCGCTAATCACTCCAACGAAGACGTTGCTCGAAAAATGACACTCTTTGCGATGTCCTTGTCAATGGTCGAGGAACGTGAGGATGCTGATGAGAGAATGCTTAAGATACTGGACGAAATGATTAACAAGAAACAGTGGAACGTTTTCCAACAAGAAGCAACTTCCTTCACAAATGATTCGGACTATGAATATGACGATGATGACTATGAAGGGTCGACCATGACGCTGGAACATGTCTTGGATGAATTGGAGGACAAGGAGCTGATGGCTCTTGCCAAGCGATTTGGCATCGAGAAATACGAAGCAACCGATAAGCTCGCCAAGCAGATGCTTGACTCGCGTAACTTCTACGATACGATGGTTGTTTTGAACGATGAGGAAATGGATATTTTCCTCGATGCGGTCGATGTTGGGGCAGATGCAATCATTGGACCACACTTGTTGGGATATGTCTATGACGGAGGCGATGACTATATTGTGACAAAGCAAGTGACGCGTCTGTGGGAACAAATCGACCAACAGGAATTGGAAAAAGAACGGAAGAAAATAACCTGGATAGCCCGCTGCATCAACATGCTTGAAAACGTTCTTTCTTCCATGACGATTCCCGATTTCCTGAAGATGGTAAACCAGAATGGAGCTAATCTTAGCGAAAAAGAATGCAAGAGGCTTTTCAAGCTGGTTCCTCGCCTGTATAATTCCTGTTTCTTTGAAAACGGCTATGTTTTCAGAAAAGAATTGAAAAAAGGCAAGCTGTATCTCGAACAGGTGAATACCACAATCCCTTCGGTCGAAGAGATTGATGCACTGTGGCTGAAAGTTTAATGCCATATAGCAAGATGAAGCAAATGCTTCTGGAAACTTGTTGATCAAGGTTTCCAGAAGTTTTTTGTTTATGTACTTTGCCTATGGGTCAATCTTTGGTTGTCAGAGAACCAAGCGCTTTCCTGCATACAATTAGACCCTGGCTTACCATAAGCCGATTCAGATATTGTGATTTCTAGAAATCCATGCTATAAAAGTATTCGTGGATGTTTTGCTCATGAGTCACATGGCAAAGACAGCAGCGAAGTGTCGCGACAACTAAACTCGGATGCACAATTAGGTAGAATTCTGCATTATCTGGCATACAAGATCATGGAGATCTTCCCAGGTGATGGAAGTGTAATACAGGAGAATTAAAAATGAATTTTGATAAAAGCCTGCTTGATCAGGAAATTAACATCGAAAGAAATAAGATGTCTACTGACAGGATGGATGTTTCTTTTGGTGAACTCATGAATATGTATAAAAACGATGAGTTAATCATCCAACCTGAATATCAGCGATTATTCAGGTGGACAAGAACCCAAAAAACCGCATTGATCGAGTCGATATTGTTGAACATTCCGATTCCACCAATCTTTGTGTTTGAAAATACAGATGGTGTATGGGAACTCGTGGATGGGTTGCAAAGAGTTTCTACTGTAATTAGTTTCTTTGGTGAGTTGAAGGATAATGGCTCATCTCGAAGTGATTGGGAAACTGAAGACAGTGATGCGTATGAATCGGATGAAGAAGACGAAATTACCAATGAAAACAAATGGGTGATGGAACAGGGAAGACTTATCAAGGGGCTAGAAGGTCTTTCTGTCGACAATATGCCTAGAAAATACTTGCTGAATATTAAGCGTTCTGCTTGCAGAGTGGAAATACTCAGAAATGAAAGTGATGAATCAATGAAGTATGAGCTTTTTAAGCGTTTGAATTCAGGCGGATCAAAACTTACAGCTCAAGAAATCCGAAATGCAATCTACAGGTTTGGCAATCCTGCAATTTATACGCTAATTGAAGAACTGTCACAATCCGAACCGTTTAAGACGTTAGTAACAATTAGTTGCCAGAAAAAGCGAACATTATACAACCAAGAGCTTGTTTTGAGGTTTATTGCTTATCTGGATCATGTTGAGGAAATCGGTTCAAATACCGATGAGTATCTTGATTCGTTCATGGAAAGGTCTGTAAATGACCCTGAATTCAATGCGGATTATTACAAGGATATTTTCTATCGTGTGATGAAACTGTTGATGTCATTGAATGATGCAAACCTATTCAAAACATCAAAGAATGCTTTTGTGCCAGCGCTTTATGAAGCTATTACAATTGGCACCGCGCAGAATATTACGATCTTTGAAAATGATACTTCACTTCTAAGGGAGCGCATTGACATGATAAAAGACGACTAAAGTGAAGAAACGCTTGCAAAGAGCCAATGTGATTTTCGGAAAAGACGCGTTTTCCGAAAAGACTTGAAAAAGGCAAGCTGTATCTTGAACAAGTGAATGCCTCAATCCCTTCGGTCGAAGAGATTGGCACACTGTGGCTGAAAATCTAATGCATATAGCAAGATGAACCGAATGCTTCTGGAAACTATTGTCGACAATAGTTTCCAGAAGCTTTTTTCGTTCATTTGCACTTTGCCTATAGATCAATCTTTGGTTGTCAGAGAACCCAGCGCTTTGATGTGTGCGCTTTCTTGCATAAGTTGTTGTGTTGCGCGGGTTAGAACCCAACACAAGGACGGTATATTTCGCATGCCGAATATGTCTGCTCCCCCACCTACAAGCCACATATTCTGGCAAGATCATTTGTCAACGATTGCTCATATTCGGTTTTCAAGAAAATCGAATATGATACTAGATTACTCCAAACGGATAATTTTGTCAATAGGTATTGCAACTAAATTTTATTGCTAATGTGCAATATAAAATCAATTTTCAAATAACAATTTGATACATACGAATTATGGAAAATGAAAATGAAAATTATTTCTTTCAAGAAAAACAATATATTACTCTTGCGCGCGACACTTCGATTCCTGCTCTAGGCTGACAGATATACTTCTGTTTTTGACTTGGCATGGTCAATATGTTGTTATATATCCCTTACTTGTTGCGTTTATCTTGTGCGGGTATTATGATATAAGCCGATCAATGCTTGGCATTGTTCAGGCAAATGGAGGTGAAAAATGATTCTTTCCTTGGAAAATGTCAGTTTTAAATATGTTGAGGCACCGATTCTGGACCACGTAGACTTTGTCGTCAACGAAAAAGACAAATGGGGTGTCGTCGGATTGAACGGAGCGGGAAAATCAACTTTTCTACAAATCATGGCAGGCGTTGAAAAACCTGATGCAGGACAAGTCAATTTCTTGCGTAAATACACGATATCCTACTGCCCGCAAGCCATGGAATTCCCTGCGGGAAAGACCGTCTTTGATACGGTCAAGTCATATGTATCGGATGATCTTGAAGTCTACCAGATCAAATCTGTTCTCACGCAACTAGGCATTAACGAATTCGATGCCCAGATCGATCTGCTTTCTGGCGGACAGAAGAAACGCGTAGCATTGGCTATTGCCTTGATCCGCAAGGCGGATCTATATCTTTTGGATGAGCCAACCAACCATCTCGATCACGATATGATTGTGTGGCTAGAGAAATACCTACAGAAGGTCGCCAAAGCCGTTGTCCTTGTCACACATGACAGGTATTTCCTTTCCCGCATCACCAATCATATCGTTGAAATCGAAAATGGACATCTGTATACGTACGATGGCAACTATGCAGACTATCTGGAACAACGAGAAATCCGTTACCAACAAGTTCTTGCTTCGGAGAGGAAACGACAGAATTTCCTGCGCAATGAAATCAAGTGGATCCGAGCCGGAGCGCAAGCCCGTTCCACCAAGCAGAAAAGCCGCATCCAACGCTTTGAACAGATCGCATCTATGGAAGCCCCAAAAGAGCGAGAAACACTTGAATTGAAATCCGCTACATCTCGATTGGGTGGCATAACGATTGAAATCGAGGATATTTCCAAATCCTTTGGCGACAAGCATCTGTTTACTTCGTTCTCCTATAATGTCGCAAGAATGGACAGAGTAGGGATCATTGGTCCAAACGGTTGTGGCAAGAGTACTTTTCTAAAGATACTCATGGGAAGGATTGAACCAGATACTGGTTCAATCCGCATAGGCGAAACAGTGAGAATAGGCTACTTCGCCCAACAAAACGAAGTATTTGAGAAAGACCAACGCGTCATCGATTATATCAAAGACTTTGGCTCTATCGTCTACACAGCCCAAGGAGACCCAATCACAGCATCCCAGATGCTAGAGCGATTCCTCTTTGAAAAAGATGAACAGTACAAACCCATTGCTAAATGTTCTGGTGGTGAAAAGAGAAGATTATATCTTTGCTCGATACTGATGACAGCACCCAATATCCTTGTGCTAGACGAACCGACAAACGACCTTGACACAGAAACATTAACGCTTCTAGAAAACTACCTGGACGACTTCAATGGCGCAGTCCTGGCGGTATCCCATGACCGATACTTCCTGGATAAAATCGCCGATCGCCTGTTTGTGTTTGAAGATGGAACGATCCGAATCGTCCAGGGATCTTATTCCGACTATATCGAGGAAAGAGGAAGAAAAGAAAACAACGAAAAAAAGGTAGAAGTTACCTCTACCCAACGTGTCAGAAAACCAAGCAACCATCTTACCTTCAAGGAAAAGAAAGAACTTGCCAATCTAGAGGAAATCATGCCCATACTGGAAGAAGAAATTTCCTCTTTGGAAAACCAACTGAATGAATTGTCTGACTACGAAAAGATCCGAGAAATCGGCGATCTTCTCCAACAGAAAAGAGATCAACTGGAAGAAAGCGAAGTACGATGGCTTGAATTATCAGAAAAAGAAGAATAAAAGCATTTTATATGGGGAAACAGGGTACTCTTTCATAGGACTGCCCACAAGACAAGAAAATCGCTGATTGGTCAAGTCGACTGTTGTTCGTGAAATCGATGCATAAAGCATATTGATCAACCACTACCTAAAGGCATCGTTCTCCAAGAAGAACGATGCTTTTTTCCATTGGGAAACGCATATGCGAACAGCGCCACGCGCAAGTAACTCATGATTCTGTGCGTGTCATAGACGTTGGAAACAATTGTGGTAACGTAACGATAGTGAACACACTTGCTTCTAAATGCTGAATTATATTGAAATGGAATAGATGTTTGAGTATTTCGATACCCCCTGACGAGAACAAGGCAAAATCCAATGAAATGTCGGCTTATGGATGGGGTAAATCATACAAAAACAGGTCAATCAATGCGAAACGAGCGCATTAAATTAAAACTATTTTTATAACTTGTGTATTGTTGCAGTGTTTGAAACCGTCAAAATGAGACTGACCTGTTTTTAACCCAAAAGAAAGCGCTTACATGCCCTTGATTTTCGGTCAATCTAAATCACTAAGATCGTAAATTTATATATGTTTGCGAGATCAGGCTCCCAGAACGTAGTTTTGACGATTTCGTATTGTGCGGGTACCCGCTGTACTGACCAGAATTTTGGGTGGTTTTTGGCTGAAAAATGTGGTATCATATGTCTGCCGCACAATGGTGGCGGCGTTGAACCATACCCATAGGGAATTGACACGACCACGCTCCCCAGAGGGAGCCAACCCATACGAGAACGAGTTGAACCATACCCATAGGGAATTGACACATATCGAGTTTCCTCGATTCGAGTTCGTGCTGATGAGACTCTTTGTGAACCATACCCATAGGGAATTGACACATCCCTTTTCCCTTAACGATGAACTTGTTTCCTTTATATTGATAGGTGAACCATACCCATAGGGAATTGACACTAGCCACCTTGCTGAAGGTGGCAACCCGATCGAGTCTAATCGTGAACCATACCCATAGGGAATTGACACTGCCATACTCAAACGCTCTTTCAAGGATCGAATCATAATGTGAACCATACCCATAGGGAATTGACACGTAGTAGCCGCCGCAGCGGCATACAGCAGTGTGTACGCACAGCCATGTGAACCATACCCATAGGGAATTGACACTGATAGCTATAAATAGTAAGAATAGCATCAGTGCTAGTATTAGTGAACCATACCCATAGGGAATTGACACCGTGAATCTCCTGTTCGATTTCATCTCTAATCATGTGAAAACCTAGTGAACCATACCCATAGGGAATTGACACTGAATGGAAAGTTTACTGTTACGGTTGGGATTTCCACTCCATTGTGAACCATACCCATAGGGAATTGACACCGCTGTGCATTGCTCAAGGAACACGTTGTAGTTTAGAAGCTCAAGCCGTGAACCATACCCATAGGGAATTGACACTTCTTCCTCCGTCCACCCATGCCCGGTGAATTAACTACCCGTGTGAACCATACCCATAGGGAATTGACACTGGTAGTCGACGCTGAGATTGCAGCGACCATACTTGGACATTTCGTCCGTGAACCATACCCATAGGGAATTGACACAGCTTCAGTCTGAGATTGAGTTAATCAGCCAGATACAGTGTGAACCATACCCATAGGGAATTGACACATGCGTGAAGAACGACCATGCGCCGCCCCCATTACAGTGCGAGTGAACCATGCCCATAGGGAACGACACAGTTATAACGTTGTATCATATACACCTGAACTTCTAGAATAAATGGATCAATTAAATTATCTGATTTCATGTTCTGGTCTATAAGTCCCTATAAACACGTGATTTTCCCGTTGAGAAAAAAAGATAAAAGCTCTAAAACGGATTCCTCCAAAAACCATCAGGTTGCCGTTGGAGTTGTCAATGCTTAAATGTCAATCAAGGGAAATACTGAATTTGCTGTTTACGCATAAAAAAAGCCATGGTATCCATGGCTTTTTTAAATGTTATATCAAGAATTCAATGCCTTGATGATATCAGGCAGCTTTGCATCTACCTCATCGTTCTCCAGCTGGCAGGTTCCCGCATTGCGGTGTCCGCCTCCGCCATACTTCAGGCAGAGTTCGCCAATGTCAAACTGAGAAGCCTTGTTCACAATGGACTTGCCAATCATGACAGCAGTATTCTGCTTGCGGAATCCCCATGCGACATGGACGGAAATCTCTGTCTCAGGATACAATGCATAGATCATGAAACGATTGCCCGCGTGAATGATCTCTTCGTTGCGCAAGTCAAGAATGACAACCTTGCCATCAACCTTTGCGATTCTCTTCAACTGCTCCTTGAATTTCTCGGCCTGCTCGAAATACAAGTCGACGCGTTCCTTGACATCTGGCAACTTCAGGATCTCATCAATCGGGTGCTCCATGCAAAAGGAAATCAACTGCATCATCAATTCATAGTTGGAGATACGGAACTGCCTGAAACGTCCCAGTCCTGTGCGGGGATCCATCAAGTAGTTCAAAAGAACCCATCCAGTAGGATGCAGGATCTCATCCAATGTGAAGTCAGCGCTGTCTCCCTTGTCAACGGCTGTCATAAGCTCGTCGGTAATCTTTGGCAGAGCCTCTTTTCCGCCGTAATAGTCATAAACAACCCTTGCGGCACTGCGCGCATCTGGGTCAATGATCAACTTGCCATCCGTGTTTGTCTCACTTGCCTTCAATCTGCTAAGCTCTGATTCATGATGGTCAAATGAAAGCCCAACCCTTGGATCAAATGGCAGGTTTGTCGTGATATCCGTCGCAAAAAGCTCTACTTTTCCATCCTGCACATCCTTTGGATGCACAAACTTGATATCGTCGATAAGGTCAAGCTCCTTTAGGATCATGGCGCATACCAATCCATCAAAGTCACTGCGCGTCACAAGCCTTCTTTTCTGTTCACTCATATTCTCATCTCCTATTCGTAATACCTCATCTATTATATCATTGTGTGCGATAGAATAATAGAATATTTTCAATTAAGAGTGTTTTCTTCTTCCTCGCCATAATCATAGTCATCATCCTCTTCTTCCTCGAAGAGAAAGGCAAGGAAACGCTGCAGCAGGTTCTTCATGGCATTTTCCTCCTTGTGACTATAGTCTACAAGGAGGAAAATAAAGAATGCACTTGCATGTTATCGTTCGCGCTCGCGCACAAATGGTGGCAATGAACCAATCGGAGGCTTCTCACAATAGTCGAAGATGACTTTCAACAACTCATCCAACTTATCATGGTCATTGGTGTCTTCCAACCATTCAAACGCATAAAGATGCTTGAAAGCATATGGGATGGCTTTGTTTTCGTTGTGGATGATGGGAATGATTTTTCTCTTGGGGCAATCTGATTTATTGATCTCGCTTTCAATGATCTGGATCTCGGTGCCTGTTCCGCCTTTGTTGTGGTTTGCCTTTTGCACGTAGGAGTCATCGCAAATGAGAAGGACTTTATTGCTGCGGGCGATCTGTATTTCCATCCAATCGTTTAATCCTTCCCCATACTTCAAATCATAGATATCCGAAATGGCATCGATGCCATTGCTTCTCAATAGATCTGTCAAGGACTTTCCCCATGAACATGTCTCGGGATTGTCATGGCTATAGCTTATGAAGACAAGGGGAATTTTCTTCTCTTTGCCTATAGGAGTGGATTGACTTGTATTATAGGCGGGAGAATGCTTCTGGATCAAAGCATAGCTTTCCATAGAAATGACGCAAACATTGACACAAATCGTTGGATTCTGAGCGGAAAAAGCCTCAGAAATGACATCATACGATTCAAGTGCGTCTAAATTTCCAGCGCCAGATCCAAGCAATGGCATGTTTACTGTATACACTTTATTACCAAGGCAGTATTCTACGATTTGATTGATAATGCGTTTGATGTTTTTGGCTGTGACAGGACCACTCATATCGTAACCGTTCACGCTGGCAGCGAAAACTAAATGCTCGAATCTTTGTCCATCGACCTTTGTGAACAAGCAGTTTCCAGCGCCGATTGGGTCAATATTAAAAGGAAGATCACGCTCAATCAGTGACTTTCTGAGTCCAAAGGCTATGCCGCCAAAATTGTTGCAAGGAATCACGATCATATCACAATCAAAGTCAAAAATCGAACCGTATTTTAAGGTGATCATTTCAAGGCCTCCTTTTATCGATTGCTTCACCATTATAACATATCCTTGCTGATTTCGGACGGTTAACAGTAAGTATCTGGATTCTGCCAGACAGTCCTTTGGCAGATCGGCAGGATCCAGGGCAAGGTACATGATCGGGATACACGGATTTAATACCCTATGGGATGGAGATTTAGGACTATGACAGGCAACCGATTACTACAAGCTATTTGCTTATCAAATGATAGTTCCATCGCCTATGTGACCATATGACATAGCATTCCTAAGCCTGTTTATTTTTTCGGAAGTAGCAAACTATCGTTACAATGCGCTGTTATACTAGGATCGAGGCAAATTTGGTCATACATAGCTATAATACAATATACGAACAGAAAAAAAGGAGGCATTCAATGTCTCCTCGCTGTAACAAATTATGAACCGTGAATCAGTTTGACATTTTTGTGTTCCAGTATAATTCGAGGGCGGGTACAAAGGCAGGCATCCTGGTCAAGAAGACTTTGCCATGGCTTGGTCGTTCACAGTGCATGATGAAAGCAGACTGCGGCAGTAAAGTTTTGCAATCCAATGATTGCCTGTGACACCGTATGCGCGAAACGTATGGTGCAATGGCAAGGGAATAGTTCTATTCATTCCAGGCATACGCTGTAGCTTTCCTCAAGAATAGGGAGGATGTGGCTACACAAGCCCCATACGGTGGAAACATAAAGGTAGCGATCCTCAAATGAACAATCCTTGTCCATGCCTCGGTTAAAGGAAATCGCCGATGACAGCAACTGTCCATTTGCGGTGAACCGGTCGATAGATGGATGGTAGGAGACGACAAGTGTCACGTCTTTTCCGAATGAATCCAAGTCATGGAGCCATCGAGGGTTCTTGATTTCTCCGTTTTCATCGTACTTCCTGGCTCTTCTTTCGTATCTTTCGAATCGATAGTATGGAGCGCTTGCCTCGTTTTCCATGACGATCCATCTTTCAGCGTCATCATGTTCTTCCGTGAATGCCATGATCTTTCTGATCGATTCATCGCGATCACTTGGATCATAGCGCAAGCCATGCAAATCGCATTCGTCAAGGGCAATGTGCCGCTTGACGAAATATGGAAGTTCACGCAGGCTTGCTTTTCTAAGATCGAATGTATTGGAAAGAATGCGAATCATTTCGTCCTTGTCTTTGCAAGGAATGACAAGGAGATCGTTATAGAAAAGCTCTGTTTCCTGGAGCCAGGCGGGATCCGTGGGATCAGTCGTCAAAACACGACTCTTAGAAGGAAACCAAATAGTTGATGTCATATTCTGAAATCCAACCTCCTGAATAATATCCAATCACTAAATTAGTCGTTGTAATGCGAACTTGGCTAACATTCGTTGGAATGGTAACAAAACAAACATGCCCATTTCCCGATCCCGAGCCAAGGGAATAGTCGTCATGATAAATGCTGCCATTGAAATAAACCGTTCCATTTGCATTCTTTACTTTGAGGTTGCTCATTTGCATTCCGAAAATACCCCTGTCTCCAGAAAAATACACTCTCACTTCACAATATGTCCCATTGTTTCTTTGGACTTCAAAGTTATAAGAGGTAGGTAAATACCTTGTTTTTCCAGGGCTTGAAGAGTCCTGTGATTCTAAAGCAACGGTTGACGCCGAGGCTTTGTCCTGGGACATCGCCTGGGCGGGAATGACAGTGCCAAAAAGCA
>OMYM01000077.1 GCA_900315225.1 uncultured Erysipelotrichaceae bacterium
AAGGCACTGCGTGAATTATTGCTAGCGATAAGCAAAGGAGAATAAGAAATGAGCAGAGTATTGGTTATTGGTTGTGGTGGCGTTGCGAATGTCGCCATCCGCAAATGTTGCATGGTTCCCGAAGTGTTCGAAGAACTATGCATCGCTTCTAGGACAAAGGAAAAATGCGATGCCTTGAAGGCAGAGTTGGAAGGAAAGACAACAACCCAAATTACCACCGCAAAGGTGGATGCGGATGATGTCGACCAACTCATTGCCCTGATCAACGCATACAAGCCTGACTTGGTCATGAACATTGCCCTTCCCTATCAAGATCTTACGATCATGGACGCATGCCTTGCCTGTGGCGTAAACTACATGGACACGGCCAACTACGAACCCGAGGACACCGATGATCCAACATGGCGTGCCATTTATGAGGCAAGGATCAAAGAAAAGGGATTCTCCGCATATTTCGATTACAGCTGGCAATGGGCATACCGC
Organism: uncultured Erysipelotrichaceae bacterium; assembly: GCA_900315225.1. Taxonomy (GTDB): domain Bacteria; phylum Bacillota_I; class Bacilli_A; order Erysipelotrichales; family Erysipelotrichaceae; genus Bulleidia. The sequence continues at coordinate 484 of OMYM01000077.1, forward strand.
AAGAAGTTCGAAGATGCTGGCCTAACGGCACTGTTGGGCTGTGGCTTCGATCCAGGTGTCACCCAGGCATATTGCGCGTATGCCAAGAAACACGAATTCGACGAGATCGATACGATTGATATCCTTGATTGCAATGGGGGCGACCATGGCTATCCATTTGCGACAAACTTCAATCCAGAAGTCAACCTCAGGGAAGTATCCGCCCCAGGAAGCTATTGGGAAGACAACCATTGGGTTGAAATCCCCCCGATGTCCATCAAGCGTGAATACGACTTTGATCAGGTTGGCATGAAGGACATGTATCTTCTTCATCATGAGGAAATCGAGTCATTGGCAGAAAATATCCCTGAGGTAAAGCGAATCCGTTTCTTCATGACCTTTGGACAAAGCTACCTCACTCACATGAAGTGTCTGGAAAACGTGGGCATGTTATCAACAAGCCCGATCATGTTCGAAGGACATGAGATTGTCCCGATCAAGTTCTTAAAGGCATTGTTGCCAGATCCAGCAAGCCTTGGACCAAGAACCCATGGCAAGACCAACATCGGCTGCATTTTCACTGGACGCAAGGATGGCAAGGAAAAGACATACTATATCTACAATGTATGCGACCACCAAGAGTGCTACAAAGAAGTATCCTCCCAAGCCATCAGCTACACGACAGGTGTTCCTGCCATGTGTGGGGCATTGATGTTACTGACGGGGAAATGGACAATGAAAGGCGTTCACACCGTGGAAGAATTCGACCCCGATCCATTCCTCGATGCCCTTGACAAACACGGCTTGCCAAGAAGCGAAAGCCACAACCCCGTTCTGGTGGACTGATGGAAAAACGCTTTTCGTCGCTACCAACGCCAAGCTACGTCATTGACGAAGCAAGACTGGAAGAAAACGGCAAGATCCTTCAATCCATCGCAAGAAACACCCAATGCAAGATCCTCCTTGCCCAAAAGGCATTCTCCAACTATGACTTCTATCCTCTTCTATCCCGCTTCCTGGATGGCAGTGAGGCAAGTGGTCTCTTTGAGGCACGCTTGGGAAGAGAACAGATGCCAGACAAAGAAGTCCACGTATTCTCTGCTGCCTATCGGGCAGATGAATTTGCGGAAATAACAAGATACGCCGACCACATTGTCTTTAATTCTATTTCCCAGTATCGGAAATACGCCCCCTTGGCCAAAGGCAAAAGCCTAGGCATTCGGGTAAATCCAGAATGCTCGACACAAGAAGGACATGCGATCTACGACCCATGCGCCAAAGGAAGCCGCCTAGGCGTGACAAAAGCAAACATGGAACCCATCCATGTCGATGGACTTCACTTCCACACCCTATGCGAACAAAACGCCGATGCATTAGAAATTACCCTCAAGGCAATAGAGGAAAAATTCCCCGAGTTATTGGAAAAAGTCACATGGGTCAACATGGGTGGAGGCCATCACATCACCCGCAAAGACTACGACATTCCCCTGTTGGAGAAACTCATCAAAGATTTCAAGAAGAAGTGGAACGTCGAGGTATATCTCGAACCAGGCGAGGCAGTCGCCTTAAACGCCGGATATCTCATTACCCGTGTGCTGGACATTGTGCATAATGGCGATACAGACATAGCGATACTCGATGCTTCTGCCGCATGCCATATGCCAGACGTCATCGAGATGCCCTACAAACCACCATTATACAACAGCAAGGATGAAGGCTATGCCTATCGTTTGGCAGGACCAACATGCTTGGCAGGAGATGTCATAGGCGACTATTGTTTCGACCACAAGCTAGAGATCGATGAACTGTTGGTGTTTGAAGACATGGCAATCTATACGACATGCAAGAACAACACATTCAACGGCATGCCCTTGCCAAACATATACCGCTTGACAAAGCAAAACACATTCGAACAACTGACACACTTTGGCTACCAAGACTTCAAGAGAAGACTTGGTAGCACCAATCATTGACTCATAACCAAAGATAGGCGAGGATTCTTGCATAAGCAAGAATCCTCGCCTTTTGTCATGCTGTAGGTATCAAGTTAATGATCGTCTTTGTGGATGCATGTGTTATTGTTTTTCTAGGATCGACTCCGTCAACACAAACAAGGACAGTCCCAAAAACAATGCTCTATCCAAGGCAAACCCAGCCCTCATCCCATACGCCAGGGAGAACAACATCCCCATCGCTATGAACAAGTAAAACAACTGCATCTCCTCCCTGGAGGATACGCCTTTCATTGTCTTGAAAATACTGTATACGGCAATGATAAGGGCTGATAAAAGATTGATCAGTTCAAATACACGAAAGGTGGAAAAACGAAATATCAGCGTCATCCCCACAAGCAATGTTATAAAAATCTCATACGCTAAAATGCGTTTCACGCCTACCTCCTTCAAACGTATCAAGCCATACCCCATGAATATTATTGCAAAAAATAGACATTTACAACACCGCTACGTTTATCTTAAGTGTTTTTTAAGAATTATAAGGTTATAGAGTGGAGAGAAATAATCATGATCCAAGAGACAATCCCTGAATCATCATAAAGCTTTCATTCTATTTCAAGAATTGATATAATGAAGGCTGGATAGGAGAAGATGATGTTGAAGATTGCAATTGTGGATGATGTCAAAGAAG
>OMYM01000393.1 GCA_900315225.1 uncultured Erysipelotrichaceae bacterium
CCCATCCTGTCGCAGATAAACTTAAATGTCTTGGCATATCCAGCACAGACAGAACGATGGTTCAACAGGACACTTGTGATATCCTGGTTCTCTTCGCTCTGCGGGTCATAGACGGTATTGTTAATGATATATTCGTAGATCAGCTTTATCTTCCCGTATGTATCGGTTTCAGGCAATGAGCCAATGAAGTCATCCACGATAGAATTCATTTCATCAAGATTACGTTGTTCATTGCCTTTCATGTTATACTGTGTCTTGAATACAGTTCCATTTTGGTTGGAATAATATTGGTTGCCATAGGAAGTCCAATAGAATTCCGGGTGATCCAAGGAAAACAAGCGCATAACCTTCATGTAGGAATCGGTGTTGATTGTCGTTATATTGATTGAATCGCTGAAATCTCTGCACCCAGTCAATAATTCGTTGTACATTCTGTCTTCATCTTCATTCAGTAATTTCCGATAGAATTCGGAATCCGTGGTTTCGCGATATTCGATGGGCATTGTTTCTTGTGTTGGTTCAGGTTCAAGTGTCTCCCTTGAAACATTTGAATTGTTAATAGAGGAATGCTTTCTTGTCCCACATCCCATTAACAGTGCTGTGCATAGAATTGCGCTTGCATAAGTCTTTCTCATGTGTGCCGCTCCTTTCGCATCATACTATACCACAAGAAAAGAAAAAACAGGCATGCAATGCTTCATGAGGCATGAAATTCAACTCTTTTACGAAAACGAATTGCTCTATTGTGGTATATTTTCGAATTAATCCTTTTATAGTTCCTTGCTTTCATTCTGACGCACAGATACACTCGACTTGACTTTTTTGCGATGAGTCTGATTACGGTTCTCCTCATGGATTTGGACGTGTTCATTTTTGAAGTTTTTTTCCTTCAAGTTTCATCATCCGAATAAGTTTGTATGTCTAGAAGCAAAGCTAGAGGTACAATCTTTGTATACTCGGCGGCGCAATTGTGCGGAATTTATCAAATGTCTGTTCCGGATATTTGATCGGCATGGTAAAAAAATACAATGAAAAATATCGGTTCAAAGATACGTTTTAGCAGGAAAGATGTATACTTGACAAGCCATCTTATTGGGAGACGAACAAGAGAAATGAGGTATCTTTTTTGTGTGTATTCTGGTTCTTTTGATGATGAAAAGTATCCACGGGTTTTTTTAGAGAACCCATGGATACTGCTTATGATTTTATGAATGTCCCGTATCCTCCTTTATGTATGTAGAGTATAGCTTCACAGCCTTCCGTAGTTGAGAGCGAACAGAAACTGACAGCCTAATAAATTCATGTTCCTTTTCCAAATAGAAAATGTATGTTTCTTCATCGTTCCAATGAAGGATATTATCGGCCCTTTTGATTCTTGATACCGTGTCCCCGATTACATTATCGCTGTAACTTGTGTTGCTTCTGAGCCACTCTTTGAAACTCTCTGTTTTAACCATGGTTTATTCTCCTATAACTTCCTTTATGGTTTCGCCAATAAATTGAGCAAGTTTTACAGGAACTGCATTGCCGATCATTTGTTCAATGTCTGTCTTGGAGCCAATCCATTTGTAGTCAACGGGAAATGTCTGGATCAAGGCTCTTTCTTTAGCTGAAAGGACATGCAGGTTTTCATTGACAGGGCACGCATCATTCTTGTGTCCTGGATACCCTTTGGGTACGGGTCGATTAACGCCGCGCATGGTAGGGGCGGGTTCATCAATGGAAAACACTGCGCGTCTATTGTAATTTCGTGGATGCCTGTAATAAAACTCAAACCCTAGGGAATCCCCAAAATAATCTCTCAAGGTCATTGGCTTTTCTGCTAGGCGGTGTTGGAAATCAACCAAGGCAAAATCATCTTCTTTCCCTTGCATGCCAAAACAAATGAAACGTTTTCTCTTCTGTGGGGTACCACAGAGACTTGCATCTAAAACAATCTCTGTCAGTCCATATCCTGCATTTTTGAATATTTCCCTGGCATTGGCGTAAGCATGACTTTTTTTTGCCCTATCAACATTTTCCATGACAAAACATTGTGGCTTTACTCCTGCGATAATCTTAGCGTAGCTCTCTGTAAGTTCCGCGCGGTCATTTTCGATGCGCTTTCCAGCATGAGAAAAATCCTGGCAAGGTGGACCACCAATAATCATATCTGGACTGTAAGCTTGTATTGCCTGTATGGCATCATGGGTATTTAACAAATCGAACTGAATGATAGGATGGTTAAAGTTTTCCTTATAGCAGTTAACAGCTGTGTCCCAGCGCTCAAATGCTGCAACTATATCGTATCCTGCATTTTGGAACCCCAACGACAGACCGCCGCATCCCGCAAATAAATCAATTACTTTCATTTCATGTCCCCCTTTCTTCCTGTTTCGTATTATAATATGCCTATTGTGCCTTTGTAAGCCGAAGGCGCAGCGGCGTCAACTGATTGACGTCTTTCATTATAAAACGGAGGTTATCGATATGTCAAGTGGTTTATTCGGTATTGAACACACAAATCGTTCAGATAATCAGCATTGGACGAAAAATTGTTTCAATTCTTCTTTCCCGACAGCATTAGCTTGCTACATGATGAAAAATGAAAAAAAGCAATATACGCGCGCTTGGAGGTAATAAATGGGGAGATAAAAGTTGTTTGTGATAAAATCGGTATTAACGAGTTATTCAGATGTGGAAACAAGAATGCAAGTAGTCTGTTCTTTCATTTTGAAACAAAATTTGAACCATATCAGAAGTATTGTACAGATTCCCTCGATGGTATTGATTTGGTTGTAAAGGATCTTGATGGGAACTACCTCGCTCCTGTTGAAGTAAAACTAACTGTATTGCCATCAAGCGGAACATCAGTAAAACCTCAATCGGAATGGGGAAGTGAAATTGTCGTTAGAACTGCAACAACATCTTATTTAGCTTTAGGAATTTGGGATAAGGTGAAGGATCAACGAGATAAAATTCGCGATATTTTCGAGGAGACTTGTGCCAGGATTGAATCTTGGACAAATGATTTCGAAATGTCTCATAAAACAGCGGATTTAGTTGGTTGTTTGAATACTTTTGAAAAAGAATTCATAGATTCGCAACAACCTTTGGTTCTACAGCCTTTTTGGAAAACTAAGGGACAATCTCCCGTGTTGGATGATAATGCATTTGATATTGTTGTTTGGTCAGATATGGCTTTTTCTAGGTTATTCATTGATACGGATATTGGTAAGACTATGAGTAGACCGATGAGAGCTACCGCAAGGATGTCTAGATGTCTTTGGGAGCTGAGCAAATCTGGAAGAATTCGAATTGATTCTATCTATAGACAGATGACATATAATCAACAAAATGACAAAGAGGTTGCTCCGAGTGGGACGGTTTGGCGTGGATATATTACATCCGACCGAATTATCAAGCCTATTATTTCAACGGATGAGATCAACAACATTATCCTATCTCCCGAACATTTTGATAAGCTAATGCCTGAACGTAGGTTAGATCAATCGCTTTACATGTACCACAATTTTGAAGGGAAGACTAACAACATAGGCGAAAAAATCCAGTAATACCAAAATGATTCTTTCACAAAAGTCGCTTGAGTAATATTGCATGTTAAAGCATGTGAATCAGCAGGAGTGGCAGACAATCATATGTCTGCCACTTAAATCCCTATCACATTATCCAGGTGACGGGATTGCCGGTGATTGTCTTGGGTGTCCTGAGTGGTTGTTCCTCAGTGCTATAGCCAAGGATCAGGGATGCGGTGATGGTTTCGTTGCTGGGGATTCCAAGCTTTGCTATGTATTCACGCAAGCTGGGATCTTCATCAAGCCAGTGCAGTTGATTGATGTAGCAGGAACCAAGGTCCAATGCATTGGCAGCGATCATCATGTTCTCAAGGGCGCAAGCACTATCTGCCATGGCGTTGCCATAGCTCTTTTCGCTGGATGTCACAATGAGAACAGGGGCGTTATAGTGGAAGACGTAGTTTCCCTTCTTTGAGGCAAGAATGGAGTTTCGCAAAGAGACATATGTGTCTTGGGATACTTCCATCTGGGAAAAAGATTCTCGCGCAATGACCGCAAGCTCATCCAAAACAGATTTGTCGGTGATCACGGTGAAGTGGGTTTTCTGGCTGTTGGAGCCGCATGGCGCGTTGCGTCCAGCTTCAATGACTTTCTCGATGAGTGAGATCTCCGGGATCTCCGGGCGCATTTTTCGGGTGCTGCGTCGGGTGAGAATGGCTTCTAGTGCGTCCATATGTTACCTCACAATCTTTGGGACATAGCCGGAGCCTGCCTCGAAGTGATATTTGACAATGCCAAGGTCTGTCTCAAGGTGTGGACCAATGCCTTTGGCAGAAAGAGTAACATTTCCATCATTGTAGGCAAACAGGAACTTTTGTTGGTTGGTGGCGGTTGGCGCAAGAAGCGCAGCTTCTACGCCTTTCTTAAACCAATCTGGGTAATCTGTTGCCTTGACAACATTGTCAAAGCTACGGGAACGGTGTGGGATGCCTTGTGTTTCGCCATATCCAAGGGAGATGACCATGCACAAGGCTTCACCTGGCACAAGAAGTTTTTTGACCTTGCGCTTATTAAAGGTAAGAGCCACCCAGCATGTATTCAAGCCAAGTTTTTGGGCGTATAGAACGATCTTTTCGCCATAGTAGCCACAGCGAAGGGAGAAATCATCGCCTGGCTTTCCCGCTAGGACGATATAGTTCTTGACGTTGCGAAAATTTCCATAATGGGCAAGGCGTGAGTCAAAACCATCCGGATCGTCATATTGAATGGAAATGTGAAGATTTCCTTCTTTGTTGCAGTGTTTGACATATGCATTCAATAAATCTCTTGTTTCGTCAGGGATGGGATCGTCCTTGTAGGAACGGACAGAATGACGTGCTTCAATTGCATCTAGAATATTCATGTGAACCTCCTTGAATACTTCAGATACTTTACATGAAAATATACGATCAGGCAAGTGTGCCTTTGATTAGGATTCATTGCGGTAGGAACTAGGCGACATGCCGTAGTTCTTTTTGAACACATCTTTGAAATAGTTGCTGTCGGTAAAACCACAACGGAAAGCAATCTGGGTGATGGAGTCGCGAGTAGACAATAGTTCTGATGCGGCGTGCTGGAGACGTATGAAGATGAGGTATTGGCGTATGCCGAGTCCTGTTGCTTCGCGGAATTTGCGTGTGAGGTAGTTTGGCGAGAAGCCACTTGCATTAGCAACGTCTTTCGTTGTGATTTGCTCCATGTAGTGTTCGCTGATATAACGGGCAGCAGTTACGAGTTGGCGGTCGGTGGTGTGGATGTTGTCGGGGATGTCCTGGTAAAACATGCAATGTCTTCGGCATAGGAACATCAGGGCATTGAACATGGATTGCAGGATGAATGGAGCATATTCATCGTCAATGCGTTCTTCTGTTGCCATTTGGCGGATTATTTCGGAGACTTGCGGTTGATATGCATGGGGTACCTGGAATATGCGTATGTGTTGGAAAAACGATTCATTTCCTGGCATTTTGGCGATGAGCTGGGGTGATATGTCGCTATCGCGGAAGAAGACTGTGGAGCGCTTACAGTCGCTGGAATGATAGTTTGTGTAATGGAATTCGTGCGGGGGAATCAACAGAAAATCACCGGGGCTTAAATCGTATATGTCGTTGTCGGTCACGATGCGGGCAGAGCCTTTTTCAACGTAGAATAGTTCAAAATAAGGGTGTGAGTGATGTCTGGGCATGACAAAGCCTTGAGGGCGAAATTGCTGTTCAGCGTGGATTGTTGAAATCGTTGCGTCTGGAGTGCGCGGTGTTCGAGGCATGATATAGCTCCTTTTGTGTTGAAAAAACTGTAGTATGGCATAATGTTATTTCAAAATCTGTGGAAACGCAAGAAAAAAAATATTACAATTATCATTGTAAAAACGATGGTTGTAGTCGTTAAAGAATACAGGAGATGACTGATGGTAAAAACATTATATTGCGGTGCCAGTTCCGCCTGCTTCGAACTGGAAAACAAATTGCCTTACTACGCTCCGGCGCAGTTTACGGTTTGCCTGAATGGCAAGGAAGTATCCAAGCATGACACGAATGTGTTCTCCATTTTTGGGCTGGACCCAGATACTGATTATGAGGTAACTGTATGCAACGATGAAATGAATGAGAAGTTTTCCATTCATACAAAGAGCGAGACGTGCGTGGTCAATGTAAAGGATTTTGGTGCCAAGGGAGATGGTGTTACGGATGATACGGTACCGATCCAGACGGCAGTCCACTTTGTTCCTAGGGGTGGTCGTGTCTTCTTCCCGGCAGGGACGTATTTGACATTGCCGATTGCGTTGAGAAGCCATACGACGATTGAGTTTGCGGAAGGTGTGACATTGCTTGGTTCCACTGACCGTGAGCGTTATCCGATTCTGCCAGGGTATGTTTTGGATTGCCATGACTTCAAGGAAGTGCATTATGGCGTATTTGAGGGTTATGCGGTGGATATGTACCAGAGCTTGATTTGTGCCGAGTATGCGGAAGATATTACAATCATTGGACCTGGTACGGTTGATGGAAATGCCCAGAATGGCGATTGGTGGCAACATTTCACCGAATTCCCGGCTTCTCGTCCTCGTTTGCTCTTCTTCAATCGGTGCAAGGATGTTACTATCCATGGCATTCATGCATGCAATGCGGCCGCATGGCAGCTGCACCCATACTTCACGAAGAATTTCAATCTCTATGATGTATTTGTCTCGGCACCGAAGATCAGTCCTAACACAGATGCGATGGATCCAGAATCTTGCGATTATGTCAACATCATCGGGTGCCGTTTCTCGGTAGGCGATGACTGCATAGCGATCAAGTCCGGCAAGATCGAGCTTGGCAAGCAATTCAAGCAGCCTGCTGACCATCACACCATCCGTAACTGCCTCATGGCGTTTGGGCATGGAGCGATTACCCTTGGCTCTGAGATTGGCGCTGGTGTCACGAATCTGAATGTCGAACAGTGCTACTTCAAGGGAACAGACCGTGGCTTGCGCATTAAGACAAGACGTGGCAGAGGAGAGTACAGTGTCATTGAAAACGTTGAATTCGACAATATCCGCATGGAAGACGTATTGACCCCAATTGTCATTAACATGTGGTATAACAAGTGCGACCCTGATGGAGACTCGGAATATGTGTGGTCTAGGGAACACTTGCCGGTGGATGATCGTACGCCACATCTGGGAAGCTTTGCGTTCACCAATATGGTTTGCACTGGTGCCCAAGTCGCTGCGTGCTACATCGATGGTCTGCCAGAGGCTCCGGTTGATTCGGTGAAATTCGAAAACGTGGATATTCAGTTTGCGGAAGAATGCACGCCATCTGTCCCGGCAATGATGACGTTTGAAAAGAAAGTCAGCAAGATGGGTCTTTATCTCGACAATGTCAAGGACATTAAGCTTAAGAATGTCACCGTAGAGGGTTATGAAGGCGATGTGATCATCGCTGACCACTACGAGAAACTTGATGTAGACGAGATGTAGAAGAATGCTTTCGTTTGTCGTTGTTGGCTCTGGCTATCGGGCGCAATTCTATGGTCGTATAGCCAAAAAACATCCAGAGTTGTTTAGGGCGATGTTTCTTTGTCGCTCACAGGCAAAGGTTGACTTCATGCAAGAAATGGGCATGCAAGCAACGACTTCATTGGCAGCGTGTGAGCAATTCCAGCCCGATTTCATTGTCGTGGCCGCAACCAAGAAAGACCTTGGCGAGATCGCTGCTGTCTGGGCGGACAAGGGATATCCTGTGGCAATGGAAACACCTGCAGGTATCTCGCTTGCCCAGTTAGAAGCACTGCATGCCTTGCATGAGAAAAGCGCAAGGATCACGGTATTTGAACAATACCATCGATATCCAATCTTGGCAGCAGGTCTGCATGAATTGACGCTTGGTAGGATTGGAAACCCATCTTCGGCGTATATTTCCCTAGCGCATGAATACCATGCGGCAAGTCTCTTGCGAAGAATGTTGGATACGCTAGGGGAAGGGTATTCCATGATTGGAACAAGGTCAAAGAATACGGTTGTTGAGACGGACTCTAGGTATGGTCGTATCCTTGATGGGCGAACTTCTGTTCGCCAGCGGGATGTGGTCACAATCTGTTATGAATCTGGCAAGATGGCGCTGTATGACTTCAGTGGTCTTCAGTATCACTCCTTGATACGTTCAAGGCATTTAATCGTCAGAGGCGATAAGGGGGAATGGAACGACGACCATATAGTCTTCTTAGACGAGAATAACAATCCTGTCCACAAGAAACTTGTGCCTCTACAGCATCCTGTATTGGAAGTCCCTGATTTACTGGAAACAGGATTAACGCTTGACAATGACCAAGATGAATATGCTATTGCGACAATGTTATTGGACATGGGAGAATTTATCGATACTGGGAAGGAACCATATCCCCTTGGGGAAGCACTGGACGATGCGTATTTCGCTGTGTTCATGAAAGAAGCACTGGAGTGTCCTGGAAAAACCATAGCATCAAAGAAGATGCCATGGTAGAGAAACAAGAAACCGGCATGTTAACATGCCGGTTTTGTAAGTATTAGCCCATCCACTTGATCTTGTTTTCGGTTCCTGCCTGGATGCGTTTGATATTGTCCTTGTGGCGATAGACGATGAACGCCCATAATAACAATAGGCATATCGTTACTTTCCAGTCATTGTGAATGACAAGAACACTGAGAAGAACCTCGATGCCTATGGCGGTCATGCTGGAGATGGAAACGATCTTGGTAGCGTATAGCATGGCGAAGAAAACGATGATTGGCAAGAAGAATTGCCAGAGCCAGCTATGGTTCACAAAGAGGGCCAAGCCAAGGAAATAGCCGTAGGTTGTCGCAACGGCCTTACCGCCTTTGAAATTAGCAAATATCGGGAAACAATGCCCCACGCAACAAGCAACGCCAGCGAAGGGTATCGCTTCTTTGTAGACCAAAGAAGCGATTGCCATGGATATGACTGCCTTGATGGCATCCAGCACGGTAACAATCACTGCTGCAGGTTTGCCAAGAACTCTTCCTGCGTTGGAAGCACCAAGGTTTCCCGATCCGTATTTGCGGATGTCCTTGTGGTAGAAAACCTTGCCTATGATCAAAGCCCATGGGATGGAGCCAAACAGATAGCTGATCAAGATAATCAATAAAGTCTTAACCATTTTGCGTCTCCTTAGTCGGCGTTCTTGAATACCTCTTTGTTCTTGATCAGGTATTCGATGCCGGAATAAAGTGTTGTGACGAGAATGATGCCAATGCATATGATGTTCAATGTCTTTGGGATATCAAGCATCATCAGGCAGAGGCAGATCATGGTGGCGAAGGTCTTGACCTTGCCTGACCAAGCGGCGGCGATGACTTTTCCTTGTTCCACGGCGACTAGACGCATGCCGGAGACGGAGAACTCACGCAACAGGACGGTCGCAAGGACCCATCCAGGCATTTGGCCACATTCCACGAACCAACACATGGCAGCCATGACCAATACCTTGTCTGCCAAGGGATCCATGAACTTGCCGAAATTCGTGATTTGGTTGTAGTGGCGGGCAATATAGCCATCGAGAAAGTCGGTCAAACTGGCTATAATGAACACAGCCAGAGCCCAATATCTTGCGCCAGGAAAGCCTGCGTAAAGAACCCCTAGGAACACAGGGATCAACGCAATGCGCAGGAGAGTAAGTTTATTTGCAGTAGTCATAATGAATTCCTCCATTCATGCGGCAGATATATATCTCTGCCGCACTATAGTTTACTCTATATTCTTGGTGGAAACAATATCGATTCCTGTGTTTGCGACATTCTTGATGAGAACATCGCCAATATGCACAGGCGCATGGACACTGGTCGCATTGATCTGTTTCATACAGGCAAAGATCTTGTCCTTGGGGATGTTTCCAGAGGTTTTTACCGATACACGTTGGCTGTTGGAGCCAATGACCGTCATCGTGGACGTTACAGTTCTTTCGGGATGTATGACCTCGTTTCTGGCGTATTTATCGCCAATGGGGCAAGTATTGCCAGTTACGGAAACAACTTCATTGTTATCGAGTTCCACCGTGATTTGGCAGCCCATGGGGCAACCAATACATGTCAAGTCTCTTTTCTCCATGTCATTGATCCTCGATTCTGATCGTGATGGTTTTCAGGTTTTCTTTCGCAAGAATCCTGGCTTTCTGAAGAATTACTTGTTCCATTTCCCCTGGTGCCAGGATTCTCTTCTTGTTGTGGAGAATGCGTTCATCGTCAAGATAGACACTGACATAGGCGTTTTTGAATACCGAGGCGACACGGAACCTCACCGTTAACAAGTCTTCCATTCTTTCGGGATGGATGGTGGAGGGCACGGTATACCGTGCGCCATTCATCGCATTGATGTGTATGACGTGTGTATCGTGTTCTGTATGTTCTTCCAGGATGTATCTAGCGGCGTTCATGCCTGCCTTGGACGCTTCCTCAGAAACATAATCAACAAGATCATGCACATGCAGGACGTTGCCACAGGCAAAGATGCCAGGAATGCTTGTTTCTAGACTCTCATTGACAAGTGGACCGTTGGTGACAGGATTCATCGCAATGCCAGCCTTGGTGGATAATTCATTTTCCGGGATTAGTCCACACGATAATAACAATGTGTCGCATGGATAACGCTCTTCCGTTCCTGGAATAGGTTTGTTGTGTTCATCGACTTGGGCGATGGTGACGGCAGAAACATGTTCCTTTCCTTCGATATCGACCACGGTATGGGAGAGCTTGAGAGGAATGCCAAAATCATCTAGACATTGGACAATGTTTCGCTTTAATCCTCCCGAATAGGGCATTAATTCCGCCACGACCTTGACGGTGGCACCTTCCAGCGTCATGCGTCTTGCCATGATCAGACCAATGTCCCCCGAGCCAAGGATCACCACTTTACGTCCAGGCATATACCCTTCGATATTGACAAGACGTTGGGCGGTACCGGCAGAGAAGATTCCAGAAGGGCGATAGCCCGGGATATTCAAGGCACCACGGGGTCTCTCACGACATCCCATTGCCAGGATGATGGCTTTTGCCTGAATGCGATACATGCCATCCTGACTGCTCATTGCTGTGACAACGAGATTGGGGGAAATATCCATGACCATGGTGTTGAGACGGTACTCGATGTGTTGTTCCAATACTTGTTCGATAAAGCGATAGGCATATTCAGGACCAGTCAATTCCTCCTTGAACGTATGCAATCCAAACCCATTGTGGATACATTGGTTGAGAATGCCGCCAAGCTCTTTGTCTCTTTCGAGAATTAGGATCTTTTCGATCCCTTGCTTTCTGGCCGAGAGGGCAGCCGCTAGGCCTGCTGGTCCACCGCCGATGATGACAATGTCATAGTTGGTCATGCGTTGCCTCCCTTTGTTCTTTCTTGGACAATATTGCTGGAACCACCACTCTTGGTGATTTTGGTGTATGGAATGCATAGTTCCCTGTGCAGGATCTCCATGACACGGGGAGAACAGAAACCCGATTGGCATCTGCCCATGCCAGCCCTTGTCCTTCTCTTGATGCCATCCAATGTGCGTGCCCCAAGGGGACGGTGGATGGCATCAATGATCTCTGCTTCGCTGATGGATTCACAACGACAAACGATGTTACCATATGCGGGATTGTTTTGAATCAGTTCATTGCGCTCTTCCAAGGAAAGCTCATTGGGGTTAAGAATACCCTTTCTTTGCTGGATCCAATGATTCTTTTCGATCAGATGCATCTTTTCCTTCAACAAGTTGCCAACCATTTCACCAATGGCAGGGGAGGCAGAGAGTCCTGGCGAAGCGATTCCGGCACAATCGATGAAACCAGGGGCATCGTTTACTTCGCCTATGATGAAATCATGGCGATCTTCATGTGCCCGTAGTCCCGCAAAGGATGTGATGACTTTTCGCAATGGAAGATTCTTGACATGCAGGTTTGCTCGCGATGACAGGAAATCAATGCCTGCGGCGGTTGTGTTTGTTCCTTCCCTGTCTTTGATGTCAATGGCGGTAGGACCAACGATCAAGTTGCCATGGACGGTAGGGGAAACCAGCACACCTTTGCCTAGGTTGGTTGGCTGGGGGAAGATGGTGTGCAAGACATGGTTGCCTGTCTCTTTGTCCAAGAGGCAATAATCGCCACGCCTAGGGGTAATATGGAGCTTTTCACTGGATACCATGTTATGGATGACATCCGCATATACGCCAGCAGCGTTAACGATATACCTTGCGGAATATTCGCCATTGTTTGTGCGTAAGTGCCACAATCCTTCAGCATCATGCCAAATATGTTCTACTTCCGTGTTGAAATAGAATTCTACCCCGTTTGTAAAGGCATTTTCCGCCATGGCAATGTTCAGGATGAAGGGGCATATGATGCCACTGGTGGGAGCGTATAATACGCCTTCGACATCATCGGAAAGATTTGGCTCCATGGATAAGGCTTCCTCTTTGCCTAATAGGCGCAATCCCTTGACCCCATTGGCCACACCCCGCTCATACAGTGTATTCAATCCTTCCAGCATGTCTTTGTGGATGCAAACGACCATGGCTCCATTTCGCTTGAAGGGGATGTCCAAGTCGCTTGCAAACGTGTCCATCATCTCGTTGCCACGAACATTCAACTTTGCCATAAGGGAACCATTTGGTGCGTCAAATCCAGCATGGATGATGCCTGAGTTTGCCTTGGATGTTCCTTCGCAAACATCAGAGCATTTCTCCAGGACACATACATCAACATCGTATCGCGATAGTTCTCTGGCGATGGCACAACCAGAGACACCTGCACCAATGATAATTACATCATGCATATATTTGTCTTTCCTTGGGTTATTTCGCCCAGCCAAGGGTCGCATTGACCGCTTGTTTCCAACCCTTTAGTTCTGTTTCACGCTTCTCTTGGCTCATGCATGGATCGAATTGTTTATCGATGGTCCAGTTCTTGACGACATCATCCTTGCTGTTCCAGAACCCCACCGCAAGACCTGCCAGGTAGCTGGCTCCCATGGCGGTTGTCTCAACGCATACTGGACGATGTACAGGTGCATCAATGAGATCTGCCTGGAACTGCATTAGGAAGTTATTGTGGCTTGCGCCACCGTCAACCTTCAAGGCGTTGAGCTTGACACCAGAACCTTCCTCCATGGCTGCCAAGACATCGTTTGTCTGGAAAGCAAGAGATTCCAGGGTAGCCCGAATGATGTGATACTTGTTAACACCACGAGTCAATCCCATGATGGCACCACGGGCATAAGGATCCCAATATGGCGCACCTAAACCCGTGAAAGCAGGAACGACATAGCATCCATTGGTATTATTGACCCTTGTCGCAAAATACTCGGAATCAGGGGCACTGTCGATGACCTTGAGTTCATCACGCAGCCATTGAATGGCTGCCCCAGCCACAAACACCGATCCTTCCAAGGCATATTCCACCTTGTTGTCAAGTCCCCATGCGATGGTTGTCAAAAGACCATTGTCTGGGTAAATGGGCTTATCGCCAATGTTCATCAGCAGGAAACAACCTGTTCCATACGTGTTTTTCGCCATCCCTGGCGCAAAACACGTCTGACCAAATAACGCTGCCTGTTGATCACCTGCCACACCTGCGATCTTGATCGGACCACCAAAGAATTCGGGATCAGATTCCCCATAGATGTAGCTGGAGGGAAGTGCCGTTGGTAACATGTTCATCGGTATTTCAAGCTTTTCACACAGCTCTTCATCCCATTTGCATGTGTTGATGTTAAACATCAATGTCCTTGAGGCATTGGAATAGTCTGTCGCATGGACTTTGCCTTTTGTCATCTTAAAGATCAGCCAACTGTCCACTGTTCCGAAGCAAAGCTCGCCACGCTCTGCCCGTTCCCTGGCACCTTCGACATTGTTCAATATCCAACGCAGTTTTGTGCCGGAGAAATAAGGGTCAAACACCAAACCCGTCTTATGATACGCTTCATCAGCGATATCAGGGTATTTGTTAATGAGTTCGTCCTTCATGTCCGCTGTCCTGCGGCATTGCCAGACGATTGCGTGGTAGATCGGCTGTCCCGTCTTGCGATCCCACACAATCGTGGTTTCCCGTTGATTGGTGATGCCTATGGCCGCAATATCGGTAAATGTTGCGCCAATCTTAGACATGGCAGACCGGGCAACAGAAAGCTGCGTCTGCCATATTTCGTTTGCGTCATGCTCAACCCAACCGGGCTGTGGGAAGAATTGCGTGAATTCCTTTTGCGCCACGGAACACATTTCGCCCTTTTCATTAAAGAGAATGCACCTATTGCTGGTGGTTCCTGAATCAAGCGCCATTACATATTTTGCCATGAAATATCCTCCTATGATATGATGCAAAAAGCATATATGACTGGATATATGCTGTTTATCTTGCGTTTATTGTAACACCTAGTTCTTGACCTGTCCAGACATTCGTGACAACAATATGGGTAGAGTTATATGTGGAAGCCGTGTAGAAATCTATTTCAGCTTTTGAGGCTTCTGGTGTAGCAATTAGTGTGCCGAGAACAGCAAAGACGAGGCTTCGTTCATCAACCTCGTCTTCTTTTCGCTCCTTGCTTTCTTCTACAGTTCTTTCACCAAGCATCTTTTGTTCCAAAATGCCATGCCGTATTTGTGAATATCTGTGTATCCATCGTACAAAAGGCTGCTTTCGTACTTCTTCGCCTTGATTTGGTCGCATGCTTCCGCAAGCCCTGCCTCTAGCTTTTCTTGCGTCTTAGCATGCTTCAGCTCAAGCACAAGGGCACGTTTTCCGCTCTTCTCCGTCACGACCAGGTCGCTTCTTCCATACCCTGTCTCGAATTCCGATCTGACACGGAACATCTGTCCTGTGAAGAAGCCATCAAGTACCAGGTGGTATGTGTACTCGTGATACGCATGAAAGCAACTGACAGTGGAAGCCAGGATGAGATCGAGCGCTGCCCTAGCCCCTTCCGCGTTTGACCCCCACAATGCATTGACAAGCTCCCTCACTTGCACAATGTCCACATGGTTCTTGAAGTAGCTCCATACCTCTTTCCTGAACGCCTCCCTGATTTCCTCGTTTGGAATTCGGAGGGCAACGGCATCCTGACTATCCTCTTCCGTTGCCTTTGTGAGGTAGCCTGTTTCAAGCAGACCTGTCCACAGGTTCTCGCCGGACTCGTGAAGCCTGTGGTATGAAACGTTTTCATTGATGGGCTTGATGACCGATTGCCTGGAAAGAAGCACCTCGAAGGATTCCAAGGCATCTTGTGTCTTGCCAATGAAGCCCCGGATGAGGTCACCGCTTGTTTCCGATGTATCTAGCCAGAATGGCAATGGAAGCCGGGCACGCCCCCTGCCTTTTGCGTACTGCACATACTTCATCACATCCCATGGATTGTAGACATGCGCATCGCCAAAGATATACCCATCGTACCATTCCTTGACTTCAGGCAGCTTATCCGACAATCCCGCCGCCGCGAGAAGCTGCTCCACCTCTTTTTCCGTGAAGCCGAAGCAATCGGCGTAGTCATAGCTCAGGACATTGTATGGCTGGATGTTGTCCAAGCAAGTGGAACGGCAACCCGAGACCATCACCG
>OMYM01000096.1 GCA_900315225.1 uncultured Erysipelotrichaceae bacterium
AACGCTACATTGAAGCAAATGGTAAGAATACGACTATTCTTGTAATATACCCTCCGGCACTGGAGGACAACTGGAAGCAGACGTTCAAGTTATTCGGAATCGAACGCAAAGCGCAGTTTATCACCAATGGTAGCCTTCACAAAGTACTCAATGGAGAGAACCAGTACAAGGAGAAAGAGGAATTTGACCTTATTATCGTTGATGAAGCCCACGGATTCCGCAGCGACCAATCAGGAAAATATGACGAATTGCAAAAGATCTGCAAATCTGCATGCGCCAATGTGGGGCTTTTAAGGAGCCTCCAGAAGAAAGTTATGCTGCTCTCAGCAACTCCGCTGAATAACCGTCCGCAGGATCTTTTGAACCAGCTTCTTCTGTTCCAAAATAGCCAGAGTTGTACAATTGACGGTATTCCCAACCTAAAAGCCTTCTTCGCGCCCTATATTGCAGAATACGGGAAACTGATGAGGGAAAGGGATCAACGAGATATTACATCCGAGGTTGACAAGATCTACGATGCTATTCGTGAGAGAGTCATAGATAAGGTTACGGTGAGAAGGACGCGCCATAACATCCTTAACGACCCGGACTACAGAAAGGATCTTGAACGTCAGCATATTGTGTTCCCGAATATTCTTGCTCCGAACATTCTCGAATATTCGATGGATGAAGATACCAGTGAGCGTTTCTTCAATACTTTGTCTTACTTGACAGACCCTGCCAATCCAAAGCATCTGGAGTATGCGAGATACCGTGCTATAGAATTTTTGAAGCCAGAATTTCAGAGCAAATATCAGAATGCTGTTCACCTTGGCCAATCTCTGGCAGGAATCTACAAGGTTCATATGGTGAAGCGCCTAGAGAGTAGCTTCCATGCCTTTAAAAAGTCTTTACAGACCCTTTTGCGCATCACTAATGACATGATTAGGATGTTCGATGAGGGTCGTGTAATTATCGCTCCCGATTTAAAGGTTAAGGACCTGCAGGCCAAGGGGATGGAGCTCGATGAAATTATTGAGTATGCTGTTGCAAAGGGTTATCTAGCCGACGAAATTACGTTCTCTCCTGAAGATTTTGACCCGAAGCTTCTTAAACTTCTCAAAGATGATAAAGAAGTCCTTGAGTACCTCATTGATGACTGGAAACAGGAAAACGATGATCCGAAATTTGATTTGTTCAAGGAAGTCTTGAATAGTGAATTAATGCTTCCTAATATCAATAAGGAAGGGGAACTTGTAATCTTCTCTGAAAGTGTTGATACCCTGAATTACCTATATGAACGTATGATTCATGAGTTGGAGCGTGGAGACATTACTCTGGTTACCTCTCATAATCGCAATAAAGTAGTCAAGATTGTTAAGGAAAACTTCGATGCGAATTCACCCGTCAAGTTGAATACTGTCAATATTATTCTTACCTCAGATGTCCTGGCCGAGGGTGTTAACCTCCATCGTTCCAATGTGATTGTCAATTACGATTCTCCATGGAATGCTACCCGTCTCATGCAACGAATCGGACGTGTCAATCGAATTGGCTCCGTGGCAGAGAACATCTACAACTACATGTTCTATCCCTCCAAGCAAGGTAATAGTCAGATTCAGCTCTATGAAAACGCACTTATGAAGCTGCAAGGCTTCCACTCTGCCTTTGGAGAGGACGCTCAGATTTATTCCCGAGAGGAAATCGTGAAGCAATTTGAGATGTTCGACAGCAATGTTCGTGACGCTATAGATAAGAAAATTCAGCTACTGCGTGAAGTGCGTGAACTTTATGCCAAAGACCGCAAACTCTATAACAAGATTAAGAATCTTCCTATGAAGAGCCGTGTCATGAGAGACACAGGAAAGCATTCTGGGACATCTATCGTTTTTCTCTCTTCCAACGTAAAAACAGAATTCTATCTTGTGAATTCTAAGGCTGTTGAGCCGCTGGACTTCCTGGAGGCAGTCAAGTATCTCAAAGCAAAGCCCGTAGAACTCCCTGCAACGTTTGGAGAGGATAATACGCACTTTGAGCACGTAAACAGGGCTCTAGATAGTTATTCATACGCCGTGATGGAAGCTAGGGATGACAATACCGCTAGAAGGGTAGATCTGGACCAGACCTCCCTTAGAGCGAATAATTTCCTGCGTACTGTTAAGAAGATTACGCAAGATTCAGATTTGTTGGCGAAATGTGACATCCTGATCAACTACATCAATGATGGTGTCTATGCTCAGCTTCCTCGCTTCTTGAAAGCACTGGCAGGTGAATTCCATAATGACCGGGCCTTGATGAAAGAGAAGGAGTATTACATATCAACGAAGATTGACAGTTTGATTCTGACTTACCATTCTCAAACAAGAAAGGAAAGAAACAGTCAGCAGGAAGTAGAAGATCCGCGAATTATCATATCAGAAACGTTTAAATAGGTAAATCATGGGAAAGGTTTATTCCAACGTTGAACTCCGTTTCATCTTCCAATCATCATTTGAACTTGGAACCTGGCAGGTGATGCTCAAAGATTTCTTTCATTCAAAGGAATTGAGACTTCAGCCCGAATTCGTTGGCGGTAAGGATGGAGAGTGTGGCTACTATCTAGGTGCCTTAGATACTGAGGATCACTACCGGATTGGTTTGTTCTGGTATGAACTAACAAAAGGCTCTGTTGTCCATAAGAAGGTGGGGCTTCGCCAACTTGTCAAGTCCTTTATAAACCCCAACTGGGGAGAGTTTGACGCCGCTTTAGCTGTGTTTTCTGAAGGCAGCCACTGGCGCCTTTCATTAATCTGTGATATCAAAGAGGAAGCGATGTCTCCTCGCCGTTTCACGTATGTGTTTGGTGACGGAAACAGCTTATACAACACTCCTGTGGCCCGCTTCGAATTCCTTCAGAAGAATGGTATCACATTTGAGAATCTGAAGACTGCTTTCTCCGTTGAAGCTCTCACAAAACAGTTCTACAATGAACTATTTGACTGGTACCAATGGGCAGTCAAGGATGAAACCGGCGTATCTTTCCCTAACAATACTGCCATTGAAGATGATGACCGAGAACAGATTGACACCAAGATTATCCGGCTTATTACAAGGTTGATGTTCGTCTGGTTCATTAAGCAGAAAGATTTGGTTCCATCTAAGTTATTTGATGCTAAGCAGATGAAAAGGGTCATCAAAGACTTTGACCCTCAGAGCAAAACCAGCGGGAATTATTACAACGCTATCCTGCAAAACTTGTTCTTTGCGACCCTCAATAGGGCGATTGTTGACGAGGATGGCAAAAAGCGCTGTTTTGATAAGACTGTAGGCAAGGGAGTCAAAACGACATACCGGTATTCAGAGCTCTTCATGATTAGCGAGGAAGAAGTCATCAAGATGTTTGCGGATGTTCCGTTCTTAAATGGCGGCCTTTTTGAATGTCTTGACAAGACTAAAACCATTGATGGTGTTGAGAAGGCCTATAATTATGACGGCTTCAGCCGTAACGACAAAAAATTTGCTGATGGACGTTACAGGAATCGCGCTTTTGTCCCTAATGTTCTCTTCTTCGATCCGGAATTTGGATTGTTCTCGATTTTGAACAGATACAATTTCACCATTGAGGAGAACACACCTAATGAACAGCAGGTAGCCCTCGATCCGGAGTTGCTCGGTAAAGTATTTGAGAACCTACTCGGCGCGTATAACCCAGAGACAAAAGAAACAGCCAGG
>OMYM01000035.1 GCA_900315225.1 uncultured Erysipelotrichaceae bacterium
AGACGAACGAATCCAGCCCTGTCCATGTGGAAAAAGCCTTGGATAAGACAAAAGATGCGATAGAACAAATCTTTGCGGAAACGGGTTTAAATCCCCCGACAACAAGCAATAGCGAAGCTAACGATACAAATTGGCAAGAAATCCCATCTACGCTAACGCCACAGGCTAAGACAGGGAACAACACAGCAAGGAAAAAGCCAATATGGTTTGTCTTTGTGGCATTATTGCCTGTGGCGGTGGTCTTGATGATCATTCTTGGAAATTCTAGAACCACAAAACAATCCCCTGCGGCAGACACAACAACACAAGATACCCCAAAGTCAATCCCAGCGATAAAAAGACCATCTGCGAAAGAAGAACAGGAGTTTAGGCTAGGAAGCTATATTCTCAAGTTCCCTGCATCATGGGAAATCAACTACGATGAAGATGGTGAGTTGTTCATACAGGGATACGATGAAGACACGTTGTTTTTAGGCATTCTTGTAAGATCTTCAGATTCATTAGCAGGCTATGACATTGTGGGCATGGAAGATGATATCCTGAATATATTTGCGGAAGAACTGAAAAAAGAAATGAATCCAGAAGATGGATATCAGCACCAAGGAGATGGAGAATTACTCGCAAATGATCTTAAGCTAAAGTATATTGACTACACAATGGAAATGAATGCTGTGGATTACGTTGGAAGAGGTTATCTCTTCATTGACCATGGTGACCAACGCTTGCATATGTTGTTATGCACATGGCTAAATGCGGAGAAGTATGATT
Source organism: uncultured Erysipelotrichaceae bacterium (assembly GCA_900315225.1). GTDB lineage: Bacteria > Bacillota_I > Bacilli_A > Erysipelotrichales > Erysipelotrichaceae > Bulleidia. Next base: position 769 of record OMYM01000035.1, read on the forward strand.
GCTCCAAGACATTGGAAAACATCATGCAAAGCATGACATACCAGCCAACAGCAGAACAAATCACAGCCCAGGAAAACCAACAACAAGCAGAAGCACAGTCAGAAATCATTGTACAGGAAGATGTTCCTTCTGAATATGCGGAAGCCCTTCGTGAAGCATTGACATACTCAGAACTCATGAATATGTCGAAAAAAGGCATATACGATCAACTCACGTCAGAATGGGATGGATTCTCGGCAGAAGCAGCACAATATGCGGTTGACCATGTTAATGTGGATTGGAACGCTAATGCTTTAAAGAAAGCAGAATCATATTCTTCTACGTTGAATATGTCCAAGCGAGAATTATACAATCAGTTGGTTTCTGAATATGGCGAGCAATTCGAACCGAGTGAAGCACAATACGCCATGGACAATATTCAAGCTGATTGGAATGAGAATGCCTTAAAGCGTGCTGAAATGTACTCGTCTATGATGTATATGTCAAAACAGGGAATCTATGACCAACTAATTTCCGAGTATGGCGACCAATTTGAGATAAGTGAAGCACAATATGCGATTGATCATTTGAATAACTGATTTGTTGTTCAGCTAACGCACTCATGGAAGCAAGGGGAGGACCCTTGCTTCCTTTTGGTATCCTAACATAACATATACAATTGAAACTCTTGATAGTTCGTGCTATTATCATAAGGCGTAATATTGGAGGGGAGAGCATGAACAAACAACAGTTTGCGACAATGATAGGGGAATCAAAGAACTGGATATACTCAAGGAAATACAAGACTATAATGGCATATGAAAAGCAGATCGTGGAGATAAAGGAACTCCTTGGAGGAATGTGATATGGAAGGAAAGAACAATAAGCCTGCTTTGAGGTTCCAAGGATACACTGATGAGTGGGAACAGCGTAGGCTGGGGGAGGTGAGTGCATCCTATTCTGGTGGGACACCACTGGTAGGCAAAAGTGAGTATTACGGTGGCATGATTCCGTTTATCAGATCTGGTGAAATTGGTAAAGATCATACTGAGCTTTTCATTACTGACGAAGGTTTAACGAATTCATCTGCAGCTATGGTAGATGTAGGAGATATCCTTTATGCACTTTATGGAGCTACTAGCGGTGAAGTAAGCAGATCTAAGGTAAAAGGTGCTATAAATCAAGCTATTTTAGCAATATTGCCACTTTCAGGATATGATGCAGAATTTCTGATGCAATGTCTTCGCATGAAGAAAAAAGCAATTGTGGATACATTCCTTCAAGGTGGTCAGGGAAATCTCTCTGGTGAAATCGTAAAAAATTTGGCGATTGATATTCCGATTCATGAAGAGCAAGTTAGAATTGCCCAAGTTCTTGCTGCCCTCGACCGCCTCATCGCCCTTCACCAGCGTAAGTGCGACCAGCTTGTCAACGTGAAGAAATCCATGCTGAGGAAAATGTTCCCTCAAAATGGTCAAAAAGTACCAGAAATTCGTTTTGGAGGATTTACTGGTGAATGGGAACAACGAGAGCTAGGAAAGGCAATCAAAGAGTTTTACAATGGACAAACGCCATACAGGCAAAACAAGGAGTATTGGGATGGAACCATTAATTGGCTCTCCAGTGGTGATTTAAATAGAGGTATTGTTAACCACACACTTGAGAAAATCACTGAAAAGGGAAGACAATCGGCAGGGCTAAGGATTATGCCTAAAGAGACGATGGTCATTGCTATCATGGGATTGGAAGCTGCTGGAACAAGAGGGAATTGTGGAATATTGGGCATTGAGTCAACAATCAACCAAGCGTGCATGGCTTTGGTGGCCGATGAAAATGTGCTTTCAACCGAATTCCTTTTTCAGTGGTATCAATGCTTTGGTGATGATTACGCTTTGAAGATCACCCAAGGTACCAAACAGCAAAACTATAATTCTGAGCTTTTGGGTAGGCTGAGTATATCCTATCCTTCCATAACGGAACAAAAGGCAATAGGTAGGTTTTTGTCTAGTGTTGATTCGCTCATCTCCCTTCACATGCAGAAGTTGGAGATTCTGAAGAACATCAAGAAATCAATGCTTGATAAGATGTTTGTATAAGAAGAATTATATTGCCTATGCACAAACAAGGATGATGGAGGTGACGCATGTATCAGCAAATCAAGCTAAAGGATGATTATCTGGATCGGGGAGAATATGCCATGACATTGTTCAACATCATAGCCGACTATGCTCCCAAGACACCATATGAGATCGTGGGTGGAGACGATGAAGACATCGGAGAGATTAATGAGGAAGAGATAAAGTATGAGGATTATGATCCGAATGAAGGTAAGTGGAATGTGCATTTGTTAGAGGCAAAGGCGAGGACATTTGAGTTTGTTCCACAACAAACCGAGCAGGCTGAAAAAGAATCAGAATATACGATCAAGCTGAATTATCTTGACAATGAGGCATTTGTCATTGCTATATCAGGATCGTGGGGTTCTGGAAAGACAACATTTGTCAAGAACCTGTTCGATCTTCTTCATGGCAAAGGTTACGAAAAGCAAGAAGGGACAGAAACAGAGCAGTTTATCCAAAGAAACAAGTATGAAAAGGGACAAGTAGCATACTTCGATGCTTGGAAGAATGACTTCCATAAAGACCCAATCCTTCCCTTTTCAAGGATGATATTAAAGACACTTTGCATGAACGAGGTTGATTATAAGAAGGCGGCGGATACAATCATAGAAACCTACCAAAAGATGCTAGAGGCTAAGCTGGAGGGTATTGGCGATTATTATAAAAAGGATGAAACCGAGGAAAACATCAAAAAACTTAAGAGTCTTCTTCGTGATTCTGTCCGAGGCATGGATCAAAGTAAGGTTGTTATCATTATTGATGAACTTGATAGATGCAAGCCAACTTTCGCAGTACAACTTCTAGAAATTGTTAAGCACCTGTTCAATGTCAAGGGGATAGTATTCATCTTTGCATTAGACATTAATCAGCTCCAGCACTGTGTCAAGACGGTGTATGGTGATGAGTTTGATGCGATTGGCTACCTTGAACGCTTCTTCGACTACTACTCCCTGTTGCCAAAGGGATCTGATGAAAAGCTGTTCAGGAAGTTTGCTGATGAATACGACATTCTTGAGGATGTTGAAAGCTTCTACGAGATGTGCAAACAATTCAATCTGACCCCTAGGGAGATGAAAGGGATCTGTTCATCGTTCTACTACCTGAACAAGTACCAGTTGAAAGGCTACCCATTAAAAGCAAGGCAGCTGTGCTTCTACCTGCTACTCCTAAAACACAGATATCCAGAGAGGATCCATTCCCTTTCCGCCAAGGGTATGAAGGAAGAAAGAAAGAAATTCTTCGAGGACAAGATACCTGATTGCCTGAAGGTAAATGGGATCTCAAACGAACCATTTCTTACAGCGATTGTGGGAAATGATACGATCAAGCAAACAAAATTAGTGTATATAAATGAAAAAGGGGTGAGAAAAGGAGGAAGGAAATACGATTTCACAAAGCCGTTGAATGATGCAGGGTCGCTGTCATATATCATCTACGCCCAGGACTACAAGAAGGATATTGGGGACATGCGTGTTCTGGAATACCTGTTCGATAAGGTGGAAACGTTTGGCAACGCGATACCGATGGAGGTGAAGGAGGAAAAGATCAAGCGGGGAAAGAGACTGACATTTGGTAGGTGGCATAGAGACACTGAAAAGGACATGGAACCAATCGAATGGATTGTCCTTGACAGGCAGGAGGACAGGGTTCTACTCGTCAGCAAATACGCAATAGATTGTTTACCGTATAATAATTATAGAGTGGGTACCACATGGAAGGAGTGTTCTCTGAGGAAATGGCTGAACGAGGAATTCCTTGAAAAAGCATTCAGCCAGGATGAAAAGGGGCTAATCGCAATGGCAAAAATCGTGGTGGAAAAAAATCCAGCGTATGACACAAACCCAGGAAATGATACAGAGGACAATGTTTTTCTGTTAAGCATTCAAGAGGCAGGAAAGTACTTTGAGAACGATGAAAAGAGGATATGTAAGCCAACGGAGTATGCGAGGAAAAAGATGATCGAAGGATACAAGTTGGTGGACGAGACAGTATCGGATGAGAAAAAGAAATATATAACATTTGATGAATTTATCAAGAGAACAAATAATTCAAATACATGGTGGCTTCGCTCCCCCGGTCGCTATGGTAGCCTCGCTGCCCGCGTCTACCTCGGTGGCGGTGTCGACGCCTTCGGCTGCCGTGTCTCTTATGACGATGTCGGTGTGCGGCCCGCTTTGTGGCTAATCCTGAATCCTAAATCCTCTAATCTTGAATCGCCACAAAGCGATGTAGCGGCGAAGGGAGAAATA
>OMYM01000172.1 GCA_900315225.1 uncultured Erysipelotrichaceae bacterium
ACGCCGGCGAAGGACAGGCTGGACATGATGGATTCGTTCAACAACGGAAGCGGCACCGACGTCTTCCTGATTTCCCTGAAGGCGGGAGGCACCGGGCTGAACCTGACGGGCGCGGACACCGTGATACATTTGGACCCATGGTGGAACGTCGCGGCGGAAAACCAGGCGTCCGACAGAACGCACAGAATCGGGCAGACCAGAAACGTAGAGGTGATCAAGCTGATCGCCGATGAAAGCATCGAGCAGCGTGTCATGGAACTGCAGGACCTCAAGAAGGAAGTGATCAAGCAGGTCATTTCCGACGACGATGGATCCGTGACAAGCGCAAGCCTCGAAGACATTGCCTTTGTATTAGATTGACAGAAAAACCAGCCAATAGGCTGGTTTTTTTTTGCTTTCTATATTGACACGATGTCAGAATGGGTGCAATGTATATTCTGACACTGTGTCAGAATATACGCTGTGTCATTGAAAAGGGGGTATTATGCCTAAAGGATCACCAGAGCTTACAGCCGCAAGGAAGGAAGAGATAGTCAATGCATGCGAGCAATTGTATCAATCCATGAGTTTCAAGGACATTACGTTGAAGGAAATTGCCAATGCGACTTCATTTACCCGGACATCGATATACAACTATTTCCAGACAAAGGAAGAAATCTTCCTTGCCTTGTACGAAAGGGAATATGAGAGATGGAACGAGGAACTGGAAACTCTGTTAAGGGATACCGAAATACTTGAAAGAAACCAACTTGTTGATCGACTTGCCATGTCGCTCGCCGACAGGGAGCAGCTTCTAAAGCTGTTGTCCATGAACAACTATGACATGGAGTCCAACAGTAGGCCAGAGTTGCTTGTTTCCTTTAAGGCAGCATATGGCAAGTCGATGGACAACATGCGCTTGATCCTTGCCAAATACTGCCCCTGGATGATGGAAGAGGACATACAGGATTTCATATATGTCTTTTATCCATTCATGTTTGGCATATATCCGTATGCTGCTGTCACAGACAAACAACGCATGGCAATGGAACAGGCAGGCGTAGGCTTTGCCTATCGATCCATATATGAAATTACATCTAGATGCTTGTCCATGCTATTGGACAAAAATAGAAACACGAAGGAGAAATGAAGATGAGAAGAATGATGACAATGATCGTATGCGCAATGCTTGCCTTGGGGCTTGCCGGTTGCGCAGGAAAGGCTGATTCGGTGTCTGTATCGGACACCACGGAAACAACAAACAACAGTTCACAAGAAACCACAAGCGCCAATGATGTTACGGATGTGATTGTGGACGATGCATCTTTAGAAGAAGGTACAAATGTGTTGGTCGTATATTTCTCTGCGACAGGAACGACAAAAGAAGTTGCAGAGAAGATAGCTGCCATCACCAATGCCGACATTTATGAAATCACGCCAATGCAAGAATATACCAGCGATGACCTGAATTGGCATGATGCAAGCACCCGTGCGACAAGGGAGCAGAATGATTCATCCGCTCGCCCTGAGATCGCCAATGACACGATCTCTCTTGATGGATATGATACGGTCTACATTGGCTATCCCATCTGGTGGGGAGAAGAGCCACGCATCATGGATACCTTTGTGGAAAGCCATGCCTTCGATGGCATGACCGTTGTTCCCTTTTGCACTTCCAGTAGCAGTGGAATCGGCCGCAGTGGAAAGAACCTTGCGGAAAACGCAGGAAGCGGGAACTGGCTTGACGGGAAACGGTTTGGGGCAGGTGCATCCCAGGAAGAGCTTGCTGAATGGATCGATAGCATGAAATAAGACTGGAAAAACGCCATATGAAGAACAAAAGCACGATGACCAAGAGAACCGTCGATGTATGCATGATGCTTCTTTTGCTGTGCCTTATGTCATATCAGGTTACGGGAGAACAAGGGCATGAGTGGATTGGCATAAGCATGACATTTCTGGCGATCATTCATCAAGCGCTCAATCGAAGATGGTATGGCACGATAGGAAAGGGTAAGTACAACGCCTATCGTTTGGTAACACTGATAAACAACATCTTGTTGCTAATGTCTTTTGCGGCCACGGCATTTTGCGGGATGTCCATGAGCACTTATGCCGTGCCGTTCCTATATGGCATGGCAAGGCTTTCCACCGTGAGGATCACGCATCTTTCCATGTCGCACTGGGCATTTGTCTTCATGGGGCTGCATATTGGCTTGCATGTTCCCATCATGACAGCACGGATGAAGCTATCGGAAAAAGAAAGAACCATTGTTTCCGCTGCCATGTGTGCCATGGCAGGCATTGGGCTGTTCTTGTTTTTGCGAAACGGCATGTTGGAATACATGTTCTTTCAGGTGGCTTTTGCCTTTTTGGACTATGAGAAACCTGGCGCAATGGTGTTTGCGGAGAATGGTCTCATGTTGTTGTTCTGGGTGTTCATTGGCATGCAGGTGGCTGGACTATGCTTGCGCTTACATGGCAAGGAAGAAAGAAAGAAGGCATCTGTTTTTACGATGGCTGCATTGCTCATTGGGATAGCGATGAACATGGTGTTTCCCTCCCATGGAAGCCAAGAATTCATGAATGACGATTGGTCATCGTCCCAGGGTTCGATTGTCGACCAAGCGGATGCCGGTACATTGGAAGACAGTGTTTCTGTTGCATATCGCGATGCAGAAGTCAACGATGGCTTCATCCTTGTCAATGGCGGCACGTACATGATGGGAAGCCCAGAGACAGAAAACTGGCGCATCGATGATGAGACACAACATGAAGTGACAATATCTGCGTTTTACATGGATTCCCATGAAACGACACAGAAGGAATATGAACGCCTGATGGGACGCAATCCCAGCGTGTTCCAAGGAGAAAACCTTCCAGTAGAAAGCATTACATGGCTTGATGCTATTCAATTCGCCAACGCCAAAAGCATTGATGCAGGGCTGACCCCCGCATACACAATAACGCCAGAGGGAATCGAATGGGATATGTCCGCCAATGGATACCGTTTGCCAACCGAGGCAGAATGGGAATATGCCTGCCGTGCGGGAACAACGACGCCATTTCACACGGAGAGGTCGATGGACGCAACCGAGGCAAACTTCTATGGACATTATCCCTATGAAATCGAAGAGAACTATTTCAATGACTCTGTCCTAGAAGCACGACCAGGACAGTACAGGGAACGGCCAGTCGATGTTGGAAGCTTTGCGCCAAACGGATGGGGGCTATATGATTGCCATGGCAATGTGAATGAGTGGTGCTGGGACTACTATGGCGAATATGCGATGGAAGACAAGATCAATCCCACGGGACCATCCATTGGCACAAGGCATATATATCGAGGAGGTGGATGGAATGACTTTGCCAAGAACATGCGAAGTGCATATCGTGCCGCAGGCCAGGCAGATATGGCTTCGTATAATCTAGGCGTAAGATTGGCAAGAAACGCTGGAACTGATAGAAACGGAATCATTGTTGCTAGAGAAACACAGCCCGCAAATCAATCCTATGGCAAAACCCTTATCGCCTACTTCTCATGGGGAGGAAATACAAGAGGAATTGCGCAAGAAATACAACGGCAGACAGGAGCCGATCTGTTTGAAATCATTCCCATCGATCCCTATTCCAGGGATTACAACACCGTTCTCATGGAGGCGCAGGAAGACCAGCATAGGCAAGCTCGACCACAGCTTTCTGAACACATCGATGACATGGATGGATATGATACTGTTATGCTTGGCTATCCCAACTGGTGGGCATCCATCCCCATGCCAATCGCATCATTCCTTGAAGAGTACGACTTTACGGGGAAACGCATTATTCCTTTTTGTTCCCATGGTGGCGGAAGGTTTGGGCAAAGCCTTACAGCAATAGCAAAACTTGCGCCAGAGGCGGATATAGGCAAAGGATTGTCGGTTCATTATTCAGGAGGATCTGCACTTGTGGACGACATATCCGCCTGGCTTGAGGCAAACGGGATAGAAAAAGCCGAATAATCATTCGGCTTTTTCGTTCATGCTTTATGAAGCATCCAACGCGATTGCGTCATCGAATAAAAAAGCATGGGCAAATGTTATCCATCGTTGTATCCTATGACAAGACAAGGAGGTACAGGTTATGGTAAATGTTCTTGGCAAGAAGGGGTCGTTATCGATTGCAATGGATTTATACGGCTGTCCAAACAGATGCTTGCATTGCTGGCTGTCTCATATGCCAAACAGAACGATGGAACAGGATGCAGACACGAGAATCGTGGCGATGTTCAAGCCTTATTTTGACAAGATTGTGTTTTTCAGCTGGCTTCGCGAACTAGACTATTGTCCAAATTATCGTTTGCGTTGGCAAAGAGACAAAGACATCTCGGTCAATGGCATGCCAGGGCGCTTTGAGTTGGCAAGCTTTTGGCGGCTGGCAAGGGATGAAAGCTATGCTGACTTCTTGAAAGAGAATGGGGTTGATTGCGTGCAGTTGACATTTTTTGGCGGGGAAGAAACCACGGATCGCTATGTTGGGCGCAAAGGAGCTTGCCAAGAACTTTTGAAAGCAACGGAAGTTCTTTTGGAACATCGGATCAGTCCTCGTTGGCAAGCGTTTATCGATGAAAAAAACAAGGATGAGATTGTCGAACTGCTGTGTCTTTCCGAGAAATTGTCGCTATCCAAACGCTGCGAGGCATTTGGCGGACATTTCAAGTTCTTTGTCCACGCTGGATCTTGCGAAGGGGAAAACAGAAAACTGTACCCCATCCGCATCGTCAAGGATCATATTCCTGAAGAACTTGTTCCCTATTTCTTGAACTACGATTCGATAAAAACAGAAAGAGAATTGTGCGAAGCGTGGAAAGACGATGATTCCCTTGTGGAGTATCATAACAACGATGATTTTGTTGTCTTTGTCGCAAACAACTATGACCTTTATTTCAATTTCACGCACATGCGTCCAGAGTGGAGGATCGGGAATCTCCTGCAGGATTCCGACGAGGAATTGGCTCGAAGAATCAAGGAAGAGGACATTGCGGCGCTTAGGGAAGCGCGGCATGTCAGCCTAGGGGAACTTGTTCGCATGCATGGCGATCCTGCATCGGGCAAGGTTTTCGAAGAGAACGACTATAAGGCATACTTGTTGAACTGCCATCTTGAAGATCTGTATGAAGGAAAGTCCTTGCGGCATGGCAAGGAGGAAATCATCGCTATTCTCAAGGAATATGGCATTGGTGAAGCGCTTTTTATCAAGTTGATTGATGCAAGCCGCAGCACGACAGATGTAAGGTTGAACTACATCATTGATCGGAAATATGTCCTTCGTCTTGGCAATGCCTTGGAAATGACGGAAAAGCGCATGCATGAACTCTCAAGGCTAGTGGAAAGATACCGGGAATTTGGCTTGCGTTGCCCTGCGTTCATTCCCCGCCGCAACGGGAAATACCTGCATTCCCTGGATGGGATGCAATGCTATTTATCGGAATACATAGACCTCGCGATAGCAAGCGATGCCAAGCTTGGAGACAGGGAAGAGCTAGGCAGGGAAGTGGAGGAGAGCGTGGCTGGGTTTGCTGAAAGATATCGAAATATCGATTTATCGGATACATACGGCATGTATAGCCTGTTTGATCTTTCGCCTTTCGACAGGGAAATCGGGATAGATGAGAAGGAACAAAACTTCCGAGATCTTGTCAAATGCCTGCGCAACATGAATCAGTTGGTTCTCGTCGACCGCTTGGAAAACAGATACAATGGCATTCGTTCAAGGCTTGAAAAAGCCTATCACAATCTTCCGCGTTGCGTCTTTCAGGGAGACGAGAACTTTTCCAATGTGTTGGTTGATGAAAATGGTCGTTTTGCTGGGTTGATCGATTTTAACCTAGCGGGAACAGAGGTCATAGTAAACCAGCTGGCAAACCTGGCGGGATTCGACTATGATGAACAACAGGCGCTTCCTGAAGGCGCAGCAAGGCGCATGGCGCATGCCCTAAATGGCTATCGTGCCAAGGTGGAAAGAATGCTAGGGATCTATCATGCGACAATGCAAGAACGTCAAGCAATGGCGTGGTACGCATGGATCGCCATGGTTGCCCAATGGCCCAATGTGATGTATTTCAAGTATTCCTTGTCGCATGACATGCTCAGGGATGAGATACTTGCGCTATTGTCGATGATTGCCGATCTGCCTGAAAGTGAATTGATGATATAGCCGCCTGGTTTTATGTATCCAGTTATTTCTGAAGACATAAAACCGCCTATGCGAAGGCATGAGGCGGTTTTTTTGCCAAGATATGTTTTATCTTCTTGAAGGGTATTCTTCGATCCAGGCAACCGCGTCTTGTTCGGGATTGTCGCTCAAGACATCGGGAGGGATTGGATCTTCGCAGAAAACCTCTCCCGTGCGTACACATACATCCGCGCCGATCGTCAAGATGACTTGCGTGCCATCGTAAAGTCTAAAGACAGTGTTGGCACTGGCATAGCCTGCTGTTGGCGCGCCAAAGCTGCGGACTTTTTCCATTCCCCTGAATGCCAAAAGCACTGCTTCGCCAGAACTGGCGGTTCGCTCATCGGTGAGAATGGCGATAGGGATTGTTGTCGGCATCTTGAAGCTTTCGGATTTGATGCCGCTGCCGCCGGAAAAATAGCCGTCTTTCAGCGTCATTGCATGAAGCTGGCCATTGGCATACATCGTATGCAACACTTCGCCATCAGGAAGAAGGGGAGAAAGCGCCGCAATCATCGGCGCAATATCTCCACCAGTGTTTCCCCTTAGGTCGATGACCACCCCTTTGGCGTCTTGATGGCCTTGTAGCCAAGATATGACGATTGCGGCATATTCTTCCTTAGAACCATGCGTGAATTCCGGAATGACTACAGTCAAAATACCATTTTCCATGCGATCACTGCTGACTAAAGGCAAGGTGATCGCTTCCTCGCTTGCCGTTGCGCTTTCTTCTGGGGTTATCAGTCGGGAGTGTTTTCCACCTGCAGCGACTAATGCTTCGCGCAGGATTGGCCAGGTGTCTTGATAACTATGCGCATTTTCCAGATCATTGCGCGCTGTTTCTTTTGCTTTCAACCATTCATCTGTCGAGGCGTAATAGCCATTGTCCATGAACGCAAGCGCTCTTGCGCCATAATCCTGGGGAGAAGGCTTGCGCAGATAGATTCCAAGGCTTGGTCCATAAAGAGACAGAAAGACAATGGCGATGGCTAAGATGCCTAGCGATAGGCCAAAAGCAATCAAATGTTTTCTTTTCATGTCAATCGAAAGACTTTCATCATCAGGCTTTCTTAATTGGGTGTCGTATGACCGTCTTGAGTTTCTCGGGTGCTGTTTTTCTTGCATCGCTCAAATAAATCTCGTGGTGCATGCGCTTGTCGGTGATATCCAGGGCATAGCCCTCTTGCGCTATGAAAGAGTGCATCAGTTCAACCGTGGCAGGCTCGTTGTCGTAAGGACCAATATGCATGCATTGCACGCACAATCCTTCGTCATAGGACATGAACTCTATGTTTGAGAAATCCATTTTCTTTTTTGTTGTTGCGTCTTGTTTTGCCCAGGCAAAGTCCTCTTCGGACACAAAATCCGGCAAGCGGATCACGGAAATCCATTGAAAGTCTTCCTTGCGGGAATAGTCGATTCCCGCAACACCTTCTTGCCACCAGAATCCTTCCAGGGGAGGAACGACAAAATCAAAATACCCATTGATGAGATGCGTGGTCTTTTTGCTCATTTTGATCGTAAAGGCAATGCCATACAATAATCCAATGGCTTGCTTGTATTCGCCATCCTCTTGGTTTGGGTCGCCATGTCCCTTGATGGCGATGTAGTTCATTTTTGGCACTTGGACAATGCCAGGCTTGTTTTTTGGCATGTAGAATTCCTTGTATTCTATTTTGAAATCAAACGCCATTGTTTTTCCTCCGCTCATATTATACATGATGGTGCCTAAGCTTGCCTAATAGCAAGGCAATAGCCTACGCCCTTTGGGGCAGCCATGGCATGCATGGCATTGGCAGCGTTGTATTCCCTGAAGAAGACGTCGGTTGCTTCACTTGCGTCCATGTGCTTGACGATCTTGAAACCGGCTTCCTGCAGCAATGATTTCAGCTCTCCATGGGAATACTTTGCCTTCATCGGTTCACCTGCCGCTGCCGCAAGCTGGCGGTTGTTTTGGCTTTCTTTCCCATCTTCGTATTGGGGATAGTCGAAACAGATGAAAGATCCGTTGCATGCAATGGAAGAAATCGCATTGACAAGGTTCTTGAAGTCATCCTTCGACAGATAATAGCTGATGCCAAGAAGACTGCCAAAGGATGCCTGTGTTGGTTGGAATCCTGCTTTTAGCAATGCTTCTTTCCAAGATGGCTGCGACAAGTCGCAGCCAATGAATTCCACATGACATACAGGCTTCAATTCCCTTTGCGCCAGACGTTGTTTCTTGTCTTCGATCATAGAGGGTTGGTCTAGTTCAAACACCATGGTGTGCGTGTCATTATGGCGAAGCGAGAATGTGTCGTATCCACTTGCGTACAGGACGACTTGCGCGCATCCGTTGGCGTTGGCAAGTGCTTTTTCACAAAAGGCGCTTCTTGCCAGGACGGATGGCGCAAGCTGATGGTCTACGATAAAGCGAAGGGCTTCTTCTGGCGTGCCGGCAAACCCTGGGGCGAAGAAAGAAATGCCCTGCGACATGTTTTGCGATATGGACATGTATTCTTCATCCGTCAGGATCTTTTGGGCAAATGGGTCGGCGAATACATGTGTGGAATTGTTTTTGTAGTGATGCGCCCTGGCAAAGGCGCTGACAAGCGCGGTCATGTTATCCATTGTTTTTGCTCCTTTGGCATTTCTGCCTATGATATGTGATCGTATGTTCACACATTATAGTGAACTTACGTTCACATAGCAAGACCTAAATGAAGATAATGTACGAAGAAATGGTTTTGGCTTTCGCTAGCGTGGTATAGTTCCAATACGGCATGCTTGCCATGTGCGATATGAGGGAGGCAGGCAGATGATGGAAGGAGAAGCACACTATGAACTACAAGGACATCGATCTTTCGGCATACCCAAGAAAAGATCATTTTGAACATTTTCTAACGATGGAAAACCCATTTGTTTCCATGACGGTGCAAATGGATATTACGAAATGGTACAAGAGGCTGAAGGAAAAAGGATATCCGTTTTTCCTTTGTTTCCAATATGCGGCAGCGGCTGCCGCAAACCAGATTCCAGAATTGCGCCAAAGGATCAAGGGCAAAAGGATTGTCGAGTATGATGCATGCGATGTCTCGTATACGGTTGCCTTGGAAGATGGGACGTATCGGTATTGCAATGTCGATGCGGACCAGCCGCTTGACGATTATATCCAAGAGGCAAGGCGCAAACAGCGGATGGCGATGATGATGGAACATCTTGAGGAAGAAGGGGATGTTCTTGGGTATTTATTTGTCTCTTGCGTCCCATGGACAGGCTATGCGTCATTGGAATTGCCTTGGCCAGATCGCTTCTTTTCAAATCCCTGCATCACATGGGGCAGGTTTGAGAAAAGCGACAGGCTATGCATGGAAAATGGCAATGTCTTTGCCAAAGAGGAGGTTAGGCTTCCCGTCAGTCTCATGGTCAACCATGCGTTGGCGGATGGCATCCATATTTCTTCGTTTTTTACCCATTTGCAAAAAGAGCTGGATGAGATGTTTTCCGAATGAGTGTGGCAAGATGTTTGATGGTAAATGATTCAATGCTTTGCGCTGTGGTACAATCGAAGAAAGTGCGGGTGCATTTGCTTGTGCGCCAAGGGCGCACAACAACGCATTCGTCGATTGAAGGAGAACATATGAAGATAGAACATGTGGCAATGTATGTGAATGACCTTGAAAATGCAAGAGACTTCTTTGTGAAATATCTTGGTGGTCGTTCCAACGAGGGATACCATAATAAAAACACGGACTTTAGGTCATTCTTTATCGAGTTTGACCATGGGGCAAGGCTAGAGATCATGCATCGGCCAGAAGTGCAGGATTTGGCAAAGCCTTTGCATAGGACGGGATATGCGCATATTGCGTTTTCCGTTGGAAGCAGGAAACGGGTGGATGCACTGACCGACAGGTTGAAAGCAGATGGCTATGAGGTTGTCAGCGGTCCTAGGACAACGGGGGATGGTTATTATGAATCATGCATCGTGGTCGTGGAGGGAAACCAGATTGAGATAACCATCTAGTTATGTTGGCATGGGATGAAATGACAGAAATGAACAAGAGGAGAAAAGGTGGGTATGAATTATCCGAGTTTCCTAAAGAGAGTTGATCAATTGGCAAATGCTTGCAATGAAGAAGCCTTAAGGCTTTTTGTGCATGAAATCGCAAGGACGTTGTCGGAAGAGAGACGTGATGAATTTGTACAGACATTGCAAGGTTTTTGCCATGTTTCCCAGGAGTCTTTCGAAGAAATAGATGATGATGGGGAATCGACCGATGAGATGATCGAGAAGTTGCAAGAGATTAGTGATGGCGAGCGGTCTTTGTTGTGTGACTACAACGAAGAATGGGATGATTGGCGCGATTCCTTCAAAGATGAATTCAGGTTCTCCGATCCAGAAGGCATCTTGGACGATATCGCTAAGGCGGTGGCGCGCTTGCACGAATGCCTGGACAAGGAATGGCATAGGGAGGGCGCATGGCTGGCGGAAGCATTGGCTCCATTAGCAGTTACCGTCTATGGCGAATATCCTGAAGCATCAATGAACATGAAAGACCTGGATACATACGGCTTGCTCGAATTCGATTATGCCAAGATGGCAAGGGAAGCGATATATTTGGCGTGTGTTGGCAACGAAATGGATCAACGCGCGGAAGAGATGTTGGACATTGTGTCGAATCTACAGGTTTCGTTTTCCCTTGAGGATATCCTTGGCATGGGATCGGCCGAGATTGACTTGGATGGTTTCCTGCCATCATGGATCGAGGCGCTCGCAAAAAGAACCTCTGCGCAAGCGGACGCATTGCTTGGGGAAGCGCTGGGAATGCTTGAGGATGACGATGCTGTATTGGCATACGCCAGTCGCTATGCGTCTAGCCATCCTGTTCTCTACCAGAACATATTGCGCGATGGGGGTAAGAATGGCGATGTAGGCAAGATGATGCGCATTGGCCTCAAGGCGATGGAGGAAGTGCCAAGGGAATGCAAGGAAAGAAATGAAATATGCTTGTTAACGGCGGGGTTTGCCTTGGGCGTACAGGAACAGGAAACGGCTGAGAAATGCTGGCTGGAGGCTTTTAAGACGTTGCCAAGCGCGATGAACTATCTTCGCTTGCGGTTGCTTTCGAGATGCTGGGATGATTACGCTGGCACAGTCCGAGGCATATACGATGAATATTACGCTTCCATGGACTCTTGGAGAAGAAGGGCGCTTGCCCCGTTGTTGTTTTTCGATGGGCGTTTTGACGAGATGATCGATCAGTTCATGAACCCAGGCAATGGGATCGGCTGGTCGGGAACATTTATGAAACAAGGGATTGCATTGATGCTGATGTTGCTGGATCGTGGGAATGACCAACAAATCGGCATGCGGAAAATGATCGGCACAGCTTCTGGTGCCTGTGATTTTGTCGACAAGGAATACTGCAAGGGAACGCAGCTTGCTGCTGGCGATGATAAAAATCTGTTCGCCGAATGTTTTGGCGACTGGAAAAGAAACATCACCCTTTCGGAAGAAACATGCGATGAATGGCTGAAGAAAATCGATGGATGGATTGAATTGCGCGTTGGCGCAATCATGGCTGCCAATCGCCGTAAGAATTACGATGAGTGCGCTGGCTTTATTGCGGCGTATGGTGAAGTCCTGCAATCCAGGGGAAAAGATTCCGGGAAGTACGAAGTGATGTGGCGATACAAGAATCAATACGCGCGCAGGCGTGCCTTCCACGATTCATTAAAGCAATTTGGGATGCGCTGAGCTTGTCAATAGGCAAATTGCGTTTTTTCCAAAATTGAAGACGGCAATCTATCTAGGATGGTGTAGAATTGTCTTGCGGCTCATATGCCCTGCTTAGGAGGTTACTATGTACGAACTCACAAATGATCCTTTCTATGAAACATACATGCAGTTTGATTCGTGTTTCATCGACTATTGCCTTGCGAAGAGCGAGGAACCCTACCAAGGCGAGTCTTCGCACAGGGAAGCGCTGGAATTCTTCATGGAGACGTTGGCTGAAGAAGCGATCTTTCCATGGAAATTTGACATTGGCAAGGCAAAGGGGAACGTCATTGACACCGCTTCCTTTTTCGCTGTGCCTCGGTTGTTGAGAAAGGACAGGCATGGCAACAACCTGTATGACAGCGATTACTCAAATCCAAAGGTGAATGAAAAGATGCCATATTGGTATGCTTTTCTGGAGCCTCCAATCGAGGCGGGGCGTCATAGCGCCGAAGAGTTCGAGATGCTCAACAACGCCCTTTTCCCTAGTGGGATAGATAGCGTTGAGGTGTATGATTGGTCGACTGACTGGTCGGATTATTTTAATTCCGGGCATGAGTGGTGGGGTGCGTCTTGCTGGACGTGCTACGACAAGAGCCTGGATAGATACGCCGTGATCTTGGTGTCTTTTACTGAATAAGGATTCTTGAAAAGCCTTCCTGTCCGCAACATTTGGCGGACAGGAAGGCTTTTTTTGTTGCGCGTATCAAAGAAGACCATGGGGTGGCTTTGCGCTTGCGAGCGCGCTATGAGGCGGGGTGGAAAAGAATATGTTTTGCTAAATGAAATTTGTTTCATTCTGAAATTCGATAATTCGTGGCATTTCATTGTATGTATGAATATAATCGAAAATATTAAAATTCAAAACAAAAAAATTGAACTGCTAGTTCAATGACTTTTTTGGCTTATGGGAGTATGGTATTCATACATCCAAGCCAGAAGGAATTGGATGTGGATTGTGGTGTAGAACCAATCATCTTGCCTTTGTGTGCGGTCAAGGGAGGCAGCCGCCATAAAGGCATGCGTAATATAACCGTCCTTGCGCACAACGCAAGCATTTGAGTCTTGGAATAGGATAGATCGATCTATGGCGCGTACATGATGTGAAAGCGCTGGGTTCCCTGAAATATGAAATATAGCGCATTGATGCATGGGCGGGTGCCATGTCGGCACCCGCCTGTGGATCAAATGCTGGAAAAGCCGCCTTTTCGATTAAAACAGAATTCCACCTAATTATGCTTTTGGGTATAAAGTGGTGTTTTCCATTGGGTGTTGACGTCGATTGCTTCGCAAAACGGCTTGAGCATTTCATGCGTGCCGATGCTTTCTGTGACGATGGATTGTGGTCTGCCTGTTTGCAAGATGAAGTCGCAGAAATTATCGAGAATGCTGGAAAGTGGGTCAGGGCATTTTTCGAGGAGCGGGATGGCGTAGGTTTTTTGGGGACGCGAATTCTGGCAGATCAATGTGACGGGAACATAGGTTTCCTCGTTGTCTGGCATGATTCTAAAGGTCACATTCAAAGAATTGTTGCCTTTCGGCTTTTGCCGAGTGAGCTGTATTTTTTCCTTGCTGGGCAATGTGAGCGTGGGGTAGAAGGAGACAAAGGGATTGGATACGATGGTGGATTCAATGGAATATCCGTCTTGTTCCTTGGTGAATAGAGGGATAGGCGTTTCCTCGTTGGGGTCGCAATCGCGGAAATGATTCAGAAAAGAGCTGTCTTTGTGTATCTCCTGGGCCATCCAAAGCACTAGATCCAATGCTTCAAGGCAAAGGCTTTCTTCTTCGGGCTCCATGGCTCTGCTTGCCTGCATGTAGTTGTGGGC
>OMYM01000216.1 GCA_900315225.1 uncultured Erysipelotrichaceae bacterium
AAGGGTCGAATCATTCTAACAATAAGCATCTCTTGATTTTGCCTATCCATGAATGAAATGATATATGGGGTCTGGAACAGATATTTATAATCGTTCCGCATATAAAAGCAGGTAGACGATGCAGAATTCTGTCTATTTGTGCGTCCGAGTATAATTTCGCTATCTGCTTCTTTGTCGGCCACACGGTATCCTTGTTGGATTCTACATATAAGACAACTTGATGATCAGAACTTTCAAACATAACAAATTCATTTCTCCTTTGGCACTATACGCAGATGCACAATTCAGATGGCATCAAAAACTGTAAAATAAATTATTTATTGACGATCATATGATCGACTGGTAAAATACCAGAGTAAGCATAAGGAGGACTTGCGCATGGCAAGAAAATCCCTTCATTGGAAGTGTCGGAATAGAATGTGCCATGCCTTTCCGTGTATAACATCAAACTAAACAAGAAGGAGGTAGATATGACAAGCTTGTTTACAGAAGATACCTATGAGAGAGCTATTGTTGAATTGTTTGAACATATGGGGTATATGCATATCTATGCTCCTGACATGGATAGGGATTACACCAGTCCTTTATTGGAAAGTGTTCTTAGGGATAGCTTGATTAGGGTTAATAAAGGACTGGTGATAGAAGCGATAGATGAAGCTATCATTAAACTAAAGAATATAGATTCTGGTAGTCTGTTACAGAGGAACATGGTCTTCATGGATTATCTACAGAATGGGATTACGGTGAAGATCTTTGATCAGAAAGAAGAACGTTCTGCGATTGTTCGGTTGATTGACTATGATATGGTTGATAGAAATACTTTCTATGTAGTGAACCAATATGCTTTTGTTGAGAATGGGAATCATCGTAGACCAGATGTTATCTTGTTTATCAATGGTTTGCCTTTGGTGTTGATGGAGTTGAAGAGTCCTTCTCAGGATGAGGCAAGGGCTGAGAATGCGTATAATCAGATTCGCAACTATATGAAAGATATCCCATCCATCTTCTACTATAATGCGATATGTGTCATAAGTGATCTTTCGGTTAATAAAGCGGGAACGATTACTTCGGGGTTGGATCGTTTCATGGAGTGGAAGACGAAGAATGGGGAGTATGAGAATACTTCTTTTGCTATGTTTGATACGTTCTTTGAGGGGATGTTTCAAAAAGACAGGTTGTTGGACATCTTGAAGAACTTTATCTTGTTCTCACATGATGGAAGACAAAGTATTAAGATCTTGGCTGGGTATCATCAGTATTTTGCGGTGAGGAAAGCGATAGAGAAAGCAAAGATTGCGACAAGGACGGATGGCAAGGGTGGTGTGTTTTGGCACACCCAAGGCAGTGGGAAGTCTTTGTCTATGGTTTTCTATGCGCATTTGTTGCAGGATGTGTTGGATAGTCCTACGATTGTTGTCATGACGGATAGGATTGACTTGGATGATCAGTTGTTTACGCAGTTTGCTCATTGTTCTTCTTTCTTGCGACAAAGCCCCATCCAGGCAACTAGCAAAGAACATTTGAAAAGCTTGTTATTGAATAGGGAAGCCAACGGTATTATCTTTACCACGATGTTTAAGTTTGAAAGAGGAGAGAAACCTATCTCAGAGAGAAGAAACATCGTGGTGATGGCTGATGAGGCTCACAGGGGGCAATATGGTTTTGATGAGAGAATCATCATCACTCGTAATGATGAGGGCAAGGAAGAAGCGAAAACGGCTGTAGGAACAGCTTTAATCATTCACGAGGCATTGCCCAATGCAACGTTTATTGGATTCACTGGAACACCGATATCCATGAAAGACAGAAATACCAGGGAAGTCTTTGGCGATTATATCGATATCTACGATATGACACAGGCAGTGGAAGATGGTGCTACTCGTCCCGTGTATTATGAAAGCCGTGTTGTTCATCTCAAGCTTGATGAGAAGACATTAGCATTGATTGATGCAACGTATAACATGTATGAACAAGAAGCAGGTGAAGCAACCGTTGAAAAAAGCAAACAGATGCTAGGACAGATGGAAAGTGTCTTAGGAGCTGATTCTACGATCCAGTCATTATGCGAAGATATCGTTTTGCATTACGAGAATTATAGAGCTAATCTGTTAACGGGAAAAGCAATGATCGTTGCTTATTCCAGATCTATCGCTGTAAAGATATATCGGAAGCTATTGGAACTACGACCAACATGGAAAGAGAAGATTGGTGTTGTCATGACTGGTGGTAACAATGATCCTGAAGATTGGAAAGAAATCGTAGGAACAAAGGCATACAAGGAAGAACTAGCAAGGAAGTTCAAGGATAACGATGATCCAATGAAGATAGCGATTGTCGTGGATATGTGGCTGACAGGTTTTGATGTGCCGTCCCTTGCGACAATGTATGTCTATAAGCCAATGCATGGATATAGCCTTATGCAGGCAATTGCCCGTGTCAATCGCGTCTTTCGAGACAAAGAGGGAGGACTAATCGTAGACTATGTAGGCATCGCTTCCGCATTGAAAGCAGCCATGAAAGAATACACCAAACGAGACCAACAGAAATATGGAGACATGGATATCGCCCATGAGGCATATCCCAAGTTCAAGGAAAAACTACAAGTGTGCAAAGATCTCTTGCACGGTTATGACTATACTGATTTCTTTAACGGAACCCCCTTGGCAATGGCACAAACCGTTACTGGCGCAGTGAACTATGTACTTGATAATCACGCAAAGGATCGAAAGGTCATGTTCCTGAAAGAAGCACAATTGCTAAAGCAAGCACATTCACTATGCTCCAGCATGGCCACTGCCCAGGAACGACACGAAGCAGCCTTCATGGAAGCCGTCCGCTCCACTACGATCAAGATTGAATATGGTGGAAAAGGCGGAAAAACCCTCTCCCTGAAAGAAATCAATGAACAGATCAACGAACTGCTAAAAGCCAGCATCCAAAGCGAGGGAGTCATCGATCTTTTTAACAGTAAGACTGTTGGAGAAAACTTTAATCTCTTTGATCCAGCGGTACTGGAAGAAGTCGCCAAGATGAAAGAGAAAAACATCGCTGTTGAAATACTGAAGAAACTAATGTCAGAACAGATATCGGTATACAAGAGAACCAATGTTGTCCAATCCCAGAAATTCTCCGAGAAAATCACGAAACTGATGAACGCCTACTACAATGGTTTGATCACCAATGAAGAGGTCATCAAGGAACTCATCAAGACAGCCCAAGAAATCACCCAACTCTACAAGAATGGCGAAAAGCTAGGACTCACCCAAGAAGAACTAGCTTTCTACGATGCCCTGACAAAACCAGAACACATCCAAGACTTCTACAAAAACAACGAATTAATCGAATTAACCCGAGAACTCACCGCAATGCTACGAAAGAACAGAACAATCGACTGGCAAAAGAAAGAAACCGCCAGAGCATCCATGAGAAAGATGGTAAAACATCTTCTCAGGAAATACAAATATCCCCCGGAAAACTACGAAACAGCCATCAATACCGTCATCATGCAATGTGAAATGTGGACGGATCATGATGAATATGCTTAACCGATATTGGGATCATAAAAGTCATCAAGCGAATACAAAGCATATCGATTCCTGTCAACATCTTCAGTAAATCCCGCTTTCGCGATAAAACCAAGACGATACACAGGCAAACCACAATTACGAATCTGATACTCTTCTTCCCTAACCACGCTTAAATCAATCTTCTCTTCCGTATATTTACATTCGTACGCAGTATAACCATTGTCATCCTTCGTGACAACATCAAATTGACGATTGATTTTGTTTATACGATCATTGAAGAAATATGTTCCTATATCGTAAAACATTGGTTCAACCAAACCAGCCTTATTTCTTCTTATCAAGAATTCCGTCGCTACTTTTTCAAAGTGTGAAGGAAGATACTCTTTCTTCAAGGAATTCTTGATAATCTTGTCATAAAACATTTCCGGTCTCAACACATTCATCTTGGTCGCATTCGGATAAATATACTTGTAGTAGTATTCGAATAGAGGATCTTTAAAACGATAATATGTCTGTTTCGGAGAATCCTTCATGTTAATGGGGGATACTTTCTCGATGATCTCCATATCGATCAATCGATTGATCAGATAATCAACACTTACCTTTGATCCAGCCTTAGAAAGAACAATCTGTCGAATGTCAGAATACTTAGTTGCTCCAGTGCCAATGATGTGGATAAGCGTATTAACATTCTGTATCTTATTCGTTTCCTCAGCAACAACCTTTTCTATTTCCAATTGAAGCACGGAATTCTTCCTATGCAACAGCCTATGCATGTTCTCAAGCGCACTGATGGAAGGATCAATCAGTGAATTGAAAAAGGCAACACCCCCAAACACCGAATACATCAAAAGCTTATCTTCGTTACTATACTCTGGATAAAACTGCGATGATTCATAGTAATCAAACACCTGCAAAGGTAGTATATGCGTAAATCTCCCAAATGTTTCACTATTTGCTTCGATTAATTTCTTCATCATGTCCACATATGAACCACTGATGATTATCTTCAAGTTTGTCGTACGCTTATATTGATCGATCAAATCCCTCAAAGCAGAAATCATCCCATCTTGTGCCTCAACCAAATAGGGAAACTCATCCAGAACAAAGACAACTTTCTGTTGTTGTGATATCTTCGCTACGTATTGAAAGATCTCCCGCATCGTAACAAAATGAAAGGGCATGTCAAATATCTCCTGTAGAATCCTATTCAACTGCTCTATATTATCGCCAATCATCCCTTTCGCTGCTTCGAAATATATCTTCGTCCCATCAAATCCATCTAATGCTTCAAAGATTAATTCCGTCTTACCTACACGCCTTCTTCCATAAATCAAAATGGATTCAAAGCGATCATTCCCCAAAGCCTCTCTTATTTCCGATAGTTCCTGTTCCCTTCCTATAAACATCGTACACCTCCTGTATCATTATAGTTCTTATCTTAGGTGTGTCAAGAATAACCAAAAATTATTTTGGTCAAAAGAATTTTACTAAAATCTTTTTGACCAAAATATTTATGCTTGAACACATGGTAAATGTGAGTGGTTCCCAAGCAATTGTGAATGGACGATAAGAACGAGATGAATTTCTTGATTATTGTCATATAACTTGTATGATGAAATATGTGGAATGATGATT
>OMYM01000055.1 GCA_900315225.1 uncultured Erysipelotrichaceae bacterium
CATTTCCCTAAGGCGCCCTCCATGGGTTTCCATGCCTTGGTTCCATAGGGAGATCGGCGTGCATCCCTTTTCAAGGAGGCCCAAATCTGGGCTGACAGAGATCCCTTTTACAGGCCAGTAGCGATTTTGGAGCAATGCTTCATGAATGCATATTTTGCGTAATACTGGAAATGATACAGCGGCATTTGTCTTCTGATCAGTTCTTTGATGGTGGAGTGATAATGTTCCACAACGGCTTTCAATTTGGCGGTGAATCCTTTCGTATATTCTACCCTGATTTGAAATTCGGATGCCAGGACCTGTGTATCCACTGACCGCATGCTGGAATTGTCGGCTATGATTTCTACGGGAATATGGTGGAATGGCCAGTCTTCGTCATTGATGGAAATATCAAAGCGTGAGCAGTATTCTGGCTTGGGGCAAAATGTATTATGCAGGGGTATGGCATATCCTTCCCAGCTTTCTGGCTGCATGCTGATGTGCAGGCCCACCAGCATGCGGGAGAATACATCAACGGCAAGATAGATTGTTGGCCTGCCGATGACTTTGCTGTGGGTGAGCCTGTCGACAAGATAGAAATCCGCCACAGTGGCATCGACCATGATCTTGTAACCAGGATAGATCATGCCGTAATCGGTCTTATGCAAAGAAGCCTTGATATTGAGGTTGTATTCTTTTTCGCCGTAGCGGGAATGCAGGTAGTGTTCAAGTAATCTTCCATGTAGATGTTTCACGGCTGGCCCAGGTCATCGTCTTCGTTGGCATGACCATCTATTGCATATATTCGAAAGCTATGCGAATGGTTTGGGGATGGAAGAGTGGACAAGAGGAACGGTCAAATGGATCTTGAAGAACGAAGTATACGTTGGTGACGCCATCTTCAACGAGACCCCAAGCAGGAATGCGGCGCAGAAGAGAATGGCGGTTTTTTAGCCCCTCTTTCGAGAGGCAACGGTCAAAACATCATCCCTGGTGAAAAAAGGCGTGCTACACGCCTCGAAATGTCCCGTGGGAATCGTTTGGCAATGGACAGGCATCCTCCTGACCAACCAATCGCCATGACTTTATGCCGCGAAAGTCGATTTACAATGGGCACACCTCTCGTTGTTTAAGGGGCAAGGGGTGCGGAGGTTCCATTTTCAATTGAACCATAGAATAAATCCATGCGCATGGGTTGACCAAGGGTTAGCATTATCGCCAAAAAAAGCCCGTCTGACAACGAAGACACCAGAGATGATAGGATTATCATCCAGGGTGAAAAACGTTGTCAGACGGGCTTTTTTTGCTTCTGTGGGTGTTGTAGCTGCTGCCAAGGATGGTGAACACTACTTTGGCGGCATGCTCTAAGCAGAGGTTCTGGATTACTGGCATCCAGAATTCCACTATGGAGGAAAGCCTGGGCGTGTTTGCGGAACAGTTGAGAGTCTATAGTGGAACCCCTTGCCTGGTGCCGAAGGATTGGTATGAGATGCCGTGGCTGGCGAAAACTGATTCCAAGTTTATGAAAGGTTTTGAGGCAACTGGGTCCAAAGGCGTAACAACCTTGGCGACATGACCTAGGTTGAGATCGCCAAAGATGTCAAGCTGACAGGTTCCAATGATCTTGACAAGATATTGAATGACTTGAAGCTTTCCGGCTTTGTGAGGAAAGCCCGTTGCGGAAATGACCACCCCGCTGTTTCTCCCGAAGTGTATGCTCTGTCTTTCCGTGGATGATCTGGACAAGCTGATTGTCGGCACGATCACACATGGCTGGCGGACAGAACAGAAAGGGCATCACGGTTGAGATCGATGGCAACGCATGTGTCGGCAATGCCCTTTGATCATGATAAATCCAATCTCAAGCACTAAAGAGGGTGGGATCTTTCTTGTCCTGTGTTTGCCAACACAGGTAGTTCTCCCACGCCTCATCGAACCAGATTCCATGTTGATCCCTTTCGTTGAGCTGTTGAATGGATTTCATCAGATGCGGCTGATTCTTGGCACCAAAGAAGGGATCGATCTGTTTTACCTCAAATGGCAGCTTCCAATCACGCACAACGACCTTCACATACATGTTGAACGCTGCGGAACCGGTGAGACCAACAGAAGCACAGAAGTCGTCAAACGCCGCCTTATCCAGCTCATCGACCCGCGATGTGATAATTGCAAGAGCCATGCTGGTGCATTTGCACCAGCTCTTTTCTAATCATCAATGATAATCGACAAGCGCATGCAAAGAATGCTTGAAGCCACGAAAAAACACCAAATGGAAAACCAATCATTAAATCAAATCCAATTGTGCGTTCTCCACATTCATGGCAATTGACGCCTCCCGCATGCATGAAAAAAACGCCCGTGCGCACACTTGGCACCCGAGGCAACAGCAGCACATGCAATGCCTGTTACAGACACGGCAGTGCAAAGCTGGCCAATAGATCCGGTCGATGCGTATTCCAACGATGACAGGACAGCCGCCGAGGCATTTGCCTCAATGCTTGGCAAGATCTACGCCTTTGCCTGCTACGGCTGCGAGGGCGTGAACACGTCATCCCTGCTCCCCATTCTAAACATAAACTCCCAAAATTCCGGTACTAACTCAGTGCCAGACCCTTTTTAACTATTTACGTCAACCTGCTGCTTCGATGCTTGATGTCGTTGCCTTTGGCTTAGGACCGGTTTTTTTACGAGGGCTGCCATCCTTCTTGAATTCACCCCGTTTCGTTCCCTTGGCAACGCCTGGTTTTTTCCTGGGGGTTCCATCTTTGTTCATGTCCGACCTTTTCGTGCCTTGCCTCACGCCTGGCTTGCCTGCAGTTTTTTTCTTTTTCCCGTCTGCCTTATCATTTTTTCTGTTTTCAAGCC
>OMYM01000043.1 GCA_900315225.1 uncultured Erysipelotrichaceae bacterium
ATATGGACGCATCATTGTTCCGTTATTGGCAATCGCCTGGGCGATTAGGCATAGATGCACGGGAGTAATTTCAGTGTACCCTTGGCCAAAGGCAGTCTGGGCAACGGCATCCGCATCCGCGCCAACCAGGCTGAACTTTGAGCTAATCTTGCCAAGAAAGGGGATTTGAATCGTCTTTCCCAGCAGGAATTTTTTCGCTGTTTTTCCGAGTTGGTCTGCCCCGATCTTGTTGCCCAGGTTTGCAAAGTAGCAGTTGATGGAATTCTCCATGGCATCTTTCAGGTTGATATCGCCATATGCCGTGGTTTCATCGTATAGGGAATAGTTGGTAATGACATGTCCAGATCCTTCGGGGTAGTAATAGCCAGTGTCATGGTACAAGAAGAAATCGTCGTCTAGCGCTGTTTTTTCGGCTAGCTCTAGGGCAGAGGCAGCAGTAACGACCTTGAAGGTGGAGCCTGGCGGGTCGTTTTCAAATGTACCGCGCCTAAATTGCGACCCTTCGACATCGGAGGTTCTAAATGCGCTGGGATTGTTTACGTTGTAGGATATCGTGCTGTGCGATGTCATGCATCGGATGGCGCCCGTCTTGTTGTCTATGACAGTGACGGAGCCTTCGTTTCCATTTAACAAGCTGTATGCAAGATTCTGCAACGATGTATCAATGGTCAACGAGACTTCTGCACCTTTGTTTTCCTCGTCAAGCGTGAATATCGAATACTTGGCAAGTTCGCCCCTTAGCCCATATTTGTCAAGATAGCCATTCTGGATCCAATAGTAGCCCAAAAGATAGGCATAGCTTTCATTCTCTGGATAATCGGCATATGCATCATAGTCTCTTGTCTCATGTCCAAAGACAATCTTTCCATTGCTATCAAGGATGTCGCCTTCCAACGCATAGGATTTCATCGCCTCATATGTCACGGATGCCTTGGTAGTCTCGTAACTTCTGTCAATGCTTGGCAATACCAGGTATTTTCCGGTAAACACCGCCATGATAAGAACAGAAATAGTAACAGATATCAGTTCAGCCGTGCGGATGGAATGACGCGGGGTCGAAAAACACGTTTTGAAAAAATCAATAAGATCCTGAAATATTTGGCGTATTCTGTTCATTCATATATCCTCTTTCTTGCTTCAAGGGCAAGCTTAAGACCCTTGACTCGTAAAACATGATCGCGCACAGGCAACAGACGATTGTCTGGTACGTCCCGCCCCGACTCAAAAAGGGAATCGGAAGTCCAGCAAACGGAATAAGATTGCATGAGCCAAGGATGACAATCATGCCCTGCAGGTACAACAACATCGTGCTTGCATATACCAGAATCGAGCGTTCCTTGTCATAGTTGTACAAGACGCGGCTTGTCTCGGAACCAACGATCATGATAATAGCAAAGCATGCCAGGACAATAAAGCCAAAGACAAAGCCAAAGCTATTGATCAGGGCAACAAAAGCCATGTCGCTTTCCGGAACGGGTATCGCGTTAAAATGTATCTGGTTGCCAAAAAGCCCTGCCATCCACATTGCTTTCTTTCCCTGGTTCAGCTGGTATCCCGCCCCATAGGGATCAAGTGTTATATTTGCAGCGGTAGAGAAGCGCTCATATACTTTTTTGGCGATCGGCCAGGCGATGGAGGTCACTGTATTCAAGGCGCCGGCATCCGCATAAGGCTTCAGCAGGTGATAACACAGAAAGGATGAGCCAACGCCCAGTGCGCACAAGGCAAAAACAGTGAGCATATAGTTGCGCTTGAGCTTGCTGTTGCGCATGAACATCAACAAAATAGCGATATGCAGGAAGAACAGGATGAAAAACGATCCCAGCTCGTGGATCATGACGGATCCCACCAGATTCAGGCAGAAGAAAATCGTTGAAAGCCACAAGAGAGAAGCATCCGAATTGAATTTCTTCCTTGCGAACAAGGCACTGTAGAAGAACATTGCGGCAATCTTGGCGATGTCCGTCAATTGAAATGTATAGCCCTTGATCGAGATCCATGCTTTTGTGCCATATCCATTGGGATCAATCCCATACAGATAAAGCGCAGCGTATATGGCGATGCATATGAGAGGGGCCCCATATGCCATCCATCCTTTCGTCAGGTATTTTGCGGTCAGCCGATAAAACACAATGAATACACAGGCTATGGGGATGCCAATGGCATGCTTGGCCACCGAATACGTCGAGGTCACAAAAGAATAGTTCAAGTCGACATACATCTGGTAGGCCAAGGCAATGTTGGCAAGCATCGCTACCGCAAGATACAGCCACATGCTACGTTCCTTGAGTGAAACATATATGCCTAGCAAGGCGCTGGTAGCAATCGTGGGAATAAGGACAAAGAGATAATCTTTTGCTTGTTCGCCCAATTTTAGATACATTATGGCACCAAGCAAGATTTCAAGTATAATAATACATAGAATGAAGCGAGACGCTGCATTTCTTGGTTGCGTGTGTTTTTGTTTCATACTTTCTCCTGAATCTCCCTTTAGTCTAGCATTTTCGCCAAGATCTGCAAGAAGGGACGGGAAAATTAAGCGATTATTTAGGAAGGTATACAGCATGAAGAAATTCTTTGGCATGGCGCATGGGCAACAAGCAAGCCTATATGTCTTGGAGAACGACACGTTGTCCATGGCGGTAACCGATTATGGCGCTACCCTCGTAAGCCTGGTCGACAAAAAAACGGGAATCGATGTCGTCCAAGGTTATGAAAGCGCCGAAGAGTATGTCGCGCAAGATGTCTATACAGGCGCAACGATTGGAAGAACGGCAAACCGGATTGAAAAAGGGGAGTTTTCCCTGAATGGGACCATTTACCATCTTCCCATCAACAACAACGGAAACTGCAATCATGGCGGAATCAGCGGCTTTAACGACAAAATGTACAGCGCGCGAGAATATGGCGACAGAGTTGAGTTCAACCGCATCAGCCTGGATGGGGAAGAGGGATACCCTGGCAACCTATGGCTTACGGTTACCTACAAGCTGTTGAAAAACGGCGTTGAGGTACAGGCTGATGCGCATTGCGACAAGGATACCCTTTTTTCCTTTACAAACCATTCGTATTTCAACCTTGATCAATCAGAAAATGTACTTGACCATGAAGTGCGGCTGATGTCGCATAGGTTTGCGTTGAGCGATGCAAACGGTCTTGCATTGCCTGTATTCAAGGAAGTCGCTGATACGCCATTCGATTTTCGATCCTTCAAGAAACTCGGCAGGGATATTGGGCAAGACGATGAGCAGCTTCGCTTTGGCAAAGGATATGACCATTACTTTGCGGTCGATGGCGAAGGAATGCGATTGATGGCCCAATGCCAGGGAAAACAGCTATGTCTTTTTGTTTATTCGGACTTGCCTGGATTCCACCTTTACACAGGCAATTGGCTGCGTGGCCTATCTGGGAAACACGGCATGCGCTATCCAGCGTATTCCGCCGTATGCTTCGAGGCTTCCTATATGCCCAATGCCATCAATTACCCTGACATTGAGCCAAAGCCCATCTTGCGCAAGGACACATCTGTTTCCTGCAGGATCAAGTGGATTCTACAGGCGAAATAATAAATTTTCATAAAGGAGACGATATATGAAAGAATGGACAACTGAAGAGCGTTATCGCCCGCTTTTGGAAAGCGACAAGGAAATGCTCGAAAAAATGCATGAGGAAATCAGCCAATCGGTTTGGCGCACGGATTTCCATGTGCAATCAGTCACAGGATTGATGAGCGACACAAACGGTTTTTCCTATTGGAACGAGAAATGGCATCTGTTCTTCCAGTGGTTTGCCTATGGAGCTGTCCATGGCATGAAGCATTGGTATCATGTGGAAAGCGAAGACTTGGTCCATTGGCAAAACAAAGGCTTGGCCCTGCAGCCGACAAGATACGAGGACAACAAGGGCTGTTTCTCGGGCAGTGGCTTTCCAACCAAAGATTGCCTTTATCTTGCGTATACCGGCAATAGCCGCGATGAACTCTACCGTCGCATACCTTACCAGCTTTTGGCAAAACTCGACAAAGATGGAAAGATCACCAAGCAACAGATGCCGATCATTCTTCCTGCCCCAGGCTATACAGAACACCAAAGGGATCCAAAGCTGTTCTTTCACGAGGGAAAATACTATATCTTGCTTGGCGCGCAGAACGATGCAGGAAAAGGGACGTTTATCCTTTATCGCTCCGATCATATTGAGACAGGATGGGAGTTGCTTGGCGAATTGAAGGTCAGGGGCTATGATGATTTTGGCTTTATGGTAGAATGCCCTGACATTGAGCGCATTGGCGATGATTGGATGTTATTGTTCTCGCCGCAAGGCCTGCAGCCACAAGGAGATTTGTATAGGACAAAGTTCAACAACACATATTTTATTGGAAAGATGGATTTTGACAACCTTGAGTTCATTCCAAACGGACCGTTCGTTGAGCTGGACAGGGGTTTTGACTTCTATGCTGCGCAATGCGCAAACCAAAGCCTCTATCCAAACACCGCTGTCCTTGAGGCATGGTTCGGTGTTTCTGAATACAACTATCCTATTTGCGATGAACAAGGATGGGCTGGCCTACAGACATTGGCAAGGGAATTGACAATCAAGGATGGAAAGCTTCTCCAAAGACCTTGCCGCGCAGCAGAATCGATCAAGGGAGAATTACTCTTCCATGTGCAGGCAGGAGAAATCCTCACCGACAATATGCTCGGGCTGATGCCTTCCGCATGCGTTATCAAAATCGAGGATCCATACAACGAAGGAATCAAGTTCAACTTATTCGCCCGCTCGGAAAGAAAAGGATTTGAGATTTTCTACGACAAAAAGGCGAGTACACTGACGCTTGACCGCAGTGAAATGACCAATCGTTTCAACCAAGACTATGGCGAGGATAGGAACATTTACCTTCCCAATGGATTGAAGTCATTGGAAATCTTCGTCGACCATAGCACCATTGAAATCTTTATCAACGATGGAGAATTCGTTGCGTCTTCGAGGATTTTCCCTGAAATCGATGAGAATCTCATCCGCATGGGTGGCAAGGATGTCAACGTATATATCTGGATAGCCAACAAGACGGTTGTCGACGATTTTGTCATATGGCCATGATAAGAAGAGCAACCATCGCCGATATTCCTTCTTTGCAAAAGCTTCTTGGGCAAGTGCTTGAGATTCATGCGGCGATACGCCCCGATTTGTTCAAAAGCGGTACGCGCAAATACACATTTGAAGAGCTTCAAGCGATCCTTGCGGATGGCGACAAGCCTGTCTTTGTGAGTGAAGAGGATGGACAAGTGTTGGGCTATGCGTTTTGCCAAAGGCAACGCCCTGCGTTTTCGACCACCATGGTTCCCCATGACACCTTGTACATTGACGACTTGTGTGTCGATGAAAAAGCCAGGGGGCGGCACATCGGTTCGCAGATCTTCGACCATGTGAAGCAATACGCAAAAGACAACGGCTACTACAACATCACGCTGCATGTGTGGGAAGGCAATGATTCCGCCCGCTCGTTCTATGAGAAAAGCGGCTTTGGCTACCAATCCTTCACAATGGAGATGATCGTCAAGTAGACGACAAGAAAAACCGATAAAGCCGATACGCTCAAATACGTATCGGCTTTATTCATCTATAGTCTATAGTGTTGCAAGAAAAGGCATTGCAGAAGCAACAGATGCATCATTCATTGCATTATGCGCATCGCAATCCAGCGATGTATACAATGGACAAGAAGCCAGGTCCGACATGGCATGCGATCGTTGGACCAAGCTCTTGCAACGATACCTTGGCACCAGGGAATCTTTCCTGAATCATATCCAGCCATTTCCTGCCGTCCTCCAGGCAATCAGAATGGGACAGGATAATCTCATCGACATTGTACTCCTCGATTTCCAAGGCGGCTCTTTCAAGCAAGTGACGCATTGCCTTTTTCTTTCCCCTGCATTTGTCCCAGGCGACAAGGCAGCCATCGCCATCCACATATATCAATGGCTTGATGGACAAGATCGAGCCAATGAAAGACGAGGCATTGGACAAGCGCCCGCCCTTGCGAAGCCAAGACAAATCATCGATCAAGAAACGATGAGCGATGTTGAGCTTGTTCGTCTCCGCCCAGGCAATGACTTCCTCGATATCCGAGCCATTTTCATGCATTGCGACCATTTTCTTAAGCAAGAGACCAAGTCCTGTCGTAATGCACCGCGTGTCCATGATATAAAGCGCAGGGGCGCCTGGCATTTCTTCCCTAATCTGCTCGGCGGCACGTTCGGAATTAAAGTACGAGCTTGAAATCGCCTTGTCCATGTCGACGAAAACCACTGGTTTTCCTTGGGATAGCAGCGACTTGAAAAACTCATAGTAGCTATACGTTGTTATTTGCGATGTATTGGGCATCTTGCCATCGCGCAAAGCGCGGTATATCTTATCTCTGGTTGCCCTTCGGCAATCGTCCTCGAAAACGTTCCCGTCGATTTCAAACGTATACGAAATCATCGGAACCCCATGATGGTCAAGCCATTCCCTTTCTAGGTCGCATGTCGAGGCGGTCGCAATAATATAGTCATTCATGCATGTCTCCTTGTTATGATTCCAAATGTTGTTGCGTAAACCAAACAATGGAAACGCAATGGTATCATTTGCTCGATGCGTATTCCATAAGCTTACGTTATACATGATTATATCATGAACAAAAACGTTTCACATTCGCAACGTGAAAAAACCTGCCATCGGCAGGTTTGGCTCACGCAGCCGCAAGGTTCTCTCTTGCAACGGCAAGCATTAGCTTGATACGGTTTTCCTGATTGACGCGTGATGCGCCAGGGTCATAGTCAATCGCCGTGATATTTGCGCCAGGGAAACGCTGGCGTATCTTGTTAACGACACCTTTGCCTGCGATATGGTTTGGCAAGCAGCCAAATGGCTGTGCGCAGACAATATTTGGGTAGCCACCCTCGATCAATTCAATCATTTCGGCGGTCAATAGCCATCCTTCGCCCATCTTTACGCCTAGGGAAAGTATGCCTTCCGGCATTTTCATGAGTTCCTTGAACGATTGCGGCGCATGGAAGCCAAGGTCACGCAATGCCTTGGACATGGCGCAACCGATGTTGTCGAGAACCGACAACAATGCGGCAGCGCCTTTTTCCACTAGGAACGAGCCACCGTATAACTTAATGTCAATGTTGAAGTTCGCAACGCAATACTCGATAAATCCCATCAATCCCGGAAGATTCACTTCGCAATCCTGTGATTCAAGAAATTCCTGGAGGTGGTTATTTCCAAGAGGGGAGAACTTGACGTAGATCTCGCCAACGACACCCACCTTGACCTTTGGCGTCTTGACAACGGGTATGTGGGAAAAATCCTCGGCGATCTTCTTGAACTGCCCCTTCATCGCTGGAATCGAGTAATTCTCATTGTTCTTCATCCATCCTTCGATGATAGCAGACCATTTCTTTACCAAGGCATCGGCATCGCCAGGGTGTATTTCGTATGGCTTGACTTGATTGCGCAACGCAGCAAGCTCATCGCCATACTCGACGCAGGCAAGTATTTTCTCCATTAGGCGTGGCGATAGCTTCAGTGAACTGTCTTTTTCCAGACCTGATGGGTTGAGGGACGCAACGGGTATGTTGCCATAGCCTGCCTTGACAAGGGCTTTGCGCAAGAGCTTGATGTAGTTGGATGCACGGCAACCGCCGCCTGTCTGAGTGATCATCAATGCCGTATGTTCTAGGTCGTAGGCTCCTGAATTCAAGGCATCAAGAAATTGTCCAATGACAAGAAGAGCTGGATAGCATGTGTCGTTGTGGACATACTTCAATCCCAGCTGGCAGACTTCACTGCCGGCATTGTCAAGCACCTCCATGCGGTATCCTTCGCTTTCAAAGGCATGCTTGATCAAATGAAACTGGGTAGGCGCCATGTTGGGGATCAAAATCGTATGGGTGGAACGCATTTCATCCGTAAAGCCTGGAGCAAGGTATTGCATCACTGTCTCTCCTTTCTTTCCTTTAATGCCGCAAAAAGTGAACGAATGCGAATATTGACAGCGCCAAGATTGGTGATTTCATCAATCTTCAGCAAAGTGTAAAGCTTTCCCTTTTCCAACAGGATTTCCTTTGTCTCGTCCGTGGTAATCGCATCAAGGCCACAACCGAAGGAAACCAATTGGATCAAGTCCATGTCTGGTTGGCTGCCGCAGTATTTTGCGGCGGCGTAGAGACGGCTATGGTATGTCCATTGGTTCAGCACCGAGGTGGGGAAGCGTTCCATCATCCACGACACGCTGTCCTCCGTGAGGACAGCAGCCCCTTGCTGGACAATCAACCCATCGATGCCATGGTTCACTTCGGGGTCGATATGGTATGGCCTGCCCGCAAGAACAATGATGTGCTTGTGTTCACGCCTTGCCTGTATCATGATTTCTTCCCCTTTGCGCCGTATGTCGGACATATGCGCTTCATATGCTTCATACGCAGCATTGATCGCGGATTCTATGTCTTTTCGCCTTAGGTCTCTGAAATGATCCTGCATGATTTTTATGAAACGATGGGCAAAGTCTTTCCGCCTGGAAAGGTCGACATGGCAGCGTATGAATTTCTTGCCCTCTAGCTCAGAACAATTATCCGCAAGAACTTCGGGATAATAGGCAACAACCGGGCAGTTGTAGTGATTGTCCCCAAGTCCTTCGTCAATGTTGTAGCTCATGCATGGATAGAAGATCGCGTCCAGATTCTGATTGGCCAGCCAGGCGATATGCCCATGGGCGAGCTTTGCCGGAAAGCATACGGTATCGGATGGTATGGTGGCCTGTCCCGATTGATACAGGGAACGGCTGGAGAAAGGGGAGACAACAACCTTGAAGCCAAGAGATCTAAAGAAACGATGCCAGAATGGCAATAATTCAAACATATTGAGGCACATTGGAATGCCGATGGAGCGAGAGCCATCCCCTTGGTCCATGGCATATTCCGCGAGTTTTTCCAGCTTGTAGCGGTACAGGTTAAGCGAATCGTCCGTCCTTTTGCCCGTTACTGGTTTTTCGCATCGGTTGCCGGATATGAAGCGCCTTCCATCAAAGAATGTGCTGACTGTCAGTTGGCAATGGTTGCCACAACCCTTGCATTGGGTCGATGCCGTCTTTTGGCTGAAGCCTTTCAATTCTTCATGCGTCAAGGCTTTGCTGGAAGAAGCCGCATGCGCCTTGCCATGCAATGCTGCGCCAAAGGCACCCATCAGCCCGGCAATGTCGGGACGGACGACATCCGTGCCCATCTCCCTTTCAAAAGCGCGCAACACCGCCTCATTGTAGAACGTTCCCCCTTGGACGACGATGTTTTTGCCCAACTGACTGGGGGAAGATGCACGGATCACCTTGTAGAGTGCGTTCTTGACAATGGAAATGGACAAACCAGCGGATATGCAGTCGATCGAAGCGCCATCTTTCTGCGCCTGTTTCACCGAGGAATTCATGAACACAGTGCAACGGGAGCCAAGATCCACCGGATGCTTGGCGAACAAGCCGAGCATGGCAAAATCCTCCACTGAATAGCCAAGCGCCTGGGCGAACGTCTGTAGAAAACTGCCGCAGCCCGAGGAACACGCCTCGTTCAGGAAAATATCCGCGATTGCCCCGTTTTCTATCTTGAAGCACTTCATGTCCTGCCCACCGATGTCAATGATAAAGTCCACCTTGGGCATGAAATGCCTGGCGGCGGTAAAATGCGCCACGGTTTCCACCACGGAAAAATCGCAATGGAACGCAGCCTTCATCAATTCTTCGCCATACCCAGTGGATGTCATCGATGCAATCCTTATGCCAGGATGTTCTTCGTAAAGCCTTAACAACGCGTCCCTGACCAAGGGAACAGGATTCCCATCGTTAGGACGGTAATCCGTGAACAACAATTCGTTGTTTTCATTGATCGCAACGATCTTGATGGTCGTTGAGCCTGAGTCGATGCCAATATGCACAGATCCGCCAGCTTCATCAAACCTTGCCCTGGGAACACTCGCCTTGGCATGGCGGTTATGGAATTCCCAATATTCCTCGCGGCTGGAAAACAGCGGGGGAAGAGAGGCGTATTGCGCAAAAGATGCATGCAGGTGCAACTTGTCGCAAACATCCTTCAACGAACACATTTTGTCCGCATAAAGCGCTGCTCCAATCGCAACATACAGCAAAGAATTCTGTGGGCATGTCCCTACGGCATGCAATGTCTTGTCAAAGCATTGGCGAAGACA
The DNA here is from genome assembly GCA_900315225.1 of uncultured Erysipelotrichaceae bacterium. Taxonomy (GTDB): domain Bacteria; phylum Bacillota_I; class Bacilli_A; order Erysipelotrichales; family Erysipelotrichaceae; genus Bulleidia. The sequence continues at coordinate 10,234 of OMYM01000043.1, forward strand.
TTTGGAAAATGTCAACGGTCCCCCAAGGTACAAGATGTTTCCCTTGATCGGCCGCCCTTGCGCAAGTCCTGCAATCGTCTGGTTAACGACCGCCTGGTAGATCGAGGCAGCGATATCCTCGTTTCTAGCGCCTTGGTTGATCAGTGGCTGCACATCGCTTTTGGCGAATACCCCGCAACGGGAGGCAATCGTATACGTCTTTTCCGCCAATAGCGCCTCGGCATCCATCTCGGATGGAGTCATTTTCAACAATGTTGCCATCTGGTCGATAAACGCCCCGGTACCGCCAGCGCAAGTACCGTTCATACGCACCTCCATGCCATTGGTCAAGAACAAAATCTTGGCATCCTCGCCTCCTAGCTCAATGATGCAATCGGTGCCAGGATTCAACCGATTTGCGGCGATTCTGTCCGCAAACACTTCCTGAACAAAAGAAACCTGGCAAGCATCAGCCAGCCCAATGCCTGCGGAACCAGAAACAGCGAAATACACTTCCTTTCCATGCACATGCTCTTCGTCCGCTTTGCGGAGGATTTCCGCTGTCTTTTCAATAATATGGCTGAGATGTCTTTCATAGATGCTCCAGGCGATATGGCCATCGTCATCGAGAACGACACATTTGATGGTTGTGGAACCTATATCCAGTCCAACTCTCATAGTTCACCTCATTCACCTCTAAATATAACCATGTTATTGTATATCGCGCTAATAATTCATGCAAACATGAAGCAACCGCAAGAGCCGCAAATAAAACGATAAAAACATTTGAATGAAAGATTGTTTATGATATCTTTACGCAGGATGAATGCAATGAAAGCAGACATGAAGGTTACATTCTACAAGGCAGGCAAGGCAGATGCCATTCTCATCAAAAGCCAAGGACATGCGGCCTTGATCGATGCAGGACTGGAAAAAAACGCGGGCAGTTTGTCGCGGAAGATGAAGACACGTTGGCTGGATGCCTTGATTGTCACACACTACGACAAAGACCACATTGGAGGAGCAGGGCATATCCTGGAGAGAATGGAGGTTGACAATGTCTATGTGACTTTCCCCGACAGGCAGCACCCTGAGCCGTTGGATTTCAACAAGGCTTGCCAAAGGAAAAAGATCCTGCCGCAAATCGTGGACAAGGATTTCTCTTTTACGCTTGGTGGCGCCTTGCTCGAAATCTATGCCGCAAAGGAAAGCTACACTGAATTTCCCTCCAACAACTCATCTTTGATTGTACGCGCTACATGCTGTGGGGCGAGGTTCTTGTTCTTGGCAGATGCGCAATCGGCGAGAATCAGGGAATTCATCGATGGACATGATGTAGCTTGCGATGTTTTAAAGGTTCCCTATCATGGTCATATGCAGGAGGAATTGCCGCGCCTGGCGCAATTGTCGCAGGCAAGGCATGCAGTAATCACCAATGGCGACAACGAACCTAGCCGCCGCGAGATTGAGCAAACCGCGGCATTGCTCATGGATTATGGGATGCTGGTACACGAGACAAGGCGAGGCAATGTCACGGTTTTAGTAAGGGACGGGCAAATCATCATCAAGCATTGACACATTTGCTATAATTACGTTTACAGTTTGAAAGGGGGAAATGATATGAAAGCACCATTTTCGAAGTATCTGGATGGCATTGCAGGCGGCCTGAAAGACTTGATAAAGGAACTTGGCAAGGATTATTCCTATGTCAGTGTCTTGGCGACTGACTCCAAAGGTTTTTCCGTCAGGATATCACAACACGCCAAAAGAGTTTCCAACCAGACAATGACAACGGAAAGGGGGACGGTTGTCCGTGTCCACGATGAAGACGGATATTGCGAATACGCATTGGATAGCTTTGATCCCGCCAAGCCTATGGAAACCGCGCAAAAAATCAAGGAAGAGTTGGAACAGCAGAAGAAATTGCGCAAGGCGACAGGCATGGAATACTATCCCACAGGTTCTCTTTCCGATGAAGAGTTGGAACTGTTTGTTGAAAAAGAGACCATCATGTTGCCGGAAGAGACAAAGCTCGATGAATTGATCGGTCGTCTTTGCGACATCAGCGATAGAAACGCCGCAAACGAGGAGGTTATCGATTGCCTGTGCAACGCGCAATCCACCCATGTATGCAAGATGTTCCTAAGCGCCAACCGCGACTTGCGCCAAAGCTATGTATACAGCGAAGGAGGGGTCGTGGTCATTGCCCAAAAAGATGGGCGAAACCAATACGGCAATGAAAGTGTCAGCGGATTATGCGGTCCAGAGATTTTCACCCAACTGGAAGAAGCAGGGGACAAGGCGCTGGCTAGCGCAAGAGCAATGCTACAGGCGGTTCCCGTTGTTCCTGGCGAATACGAGATCATCACTTCGCCGGAAGTCACTGGATTGATTGCCCACGAGGCATTTGGGCATGGCGTAGAGATGGATATGTTTGTCAAGGAAAGGGCGCTTGGGGCGCATTATATTGGCAAGCGCATCGGCAGTGATCTGCTCACGATGCATGAGGGTGCATTGTGCGCCGAAAGCGTCACAAGCTATGCGTTCGATGATGAAGGAACGCTTGCCAAAGACACAGTGGAAATAGAAAAAGGGATCCTGAAGACAGGAATCTGCGATGCGCTAAGTGCATTGCGCCTAGGCATTGCCCCAACGGGCAACGGGAAAAGGGAAAACTTTGCGCACAAGGCCTATACAAGAATGACAAACACGATGATCGATTCCGGGGATTGCGATGTCCAGGACATGATCAAGTCCATCAAGCACGGCTATCTGTTGGAAGGAATGGAAAGCGGCATGGAGGACCCCAAGCACTGGGGTATCCAGTGCATTGTCAAGATGGGTCGGGAAATCAAGGATGGCAGGCTGACGGGAAAAATCGTAGGTCCCGTGATCATGACGGGATACGTCCCCGATCTTCTCAGCAACATCACGATGCTTTCTCATGATAGAAAAGTAAGCGGCGCGGGAGGATGCGGCAAGGGCTACAAGGAATTCGTCAAGACGGCGGAAGGTGGTCCATACATGAAAACGAAAGGAATGCTAGGATGAGACTGGAAGAGATAAAGGAAATACTATGTGAATCCGGTGCCGACGACTGGGAGATCCGTTGTACCAGAGAACACGGCTGGGAATTCTACCTGATCCGGGACAAGCTGGACCAAAACCGCGTCAAGGACACGACGCGCATCAATATCACGGTATACGTCAGAAACAATGGAATGCTTGGAAATGCATCGGGAAACATCGCTGTCACCGAGGAGCCGCAAAACGTCAAAAAGGAAATCGAGAGCCTTGTCTACCAGGCATCCCTTGCACAGAACAATGATTATACGCTGCACACGCCAAAAAAAGCTCCACCGCTTGCCTCACAGCCCTTTGACATCGCCATGACGGCAAGTGATTTCATCCATGCCCTTCAGGAAGTGAAGCAAGGCGAGGATGCGGACATCAACAGCACCGAAATCTTTGTTTCCTCCATCACCTCAAGGCTTGTGACTTCGCAAGGCATCGATATCGAGGAAACGTATCCTTCGTCCATGGCGGAGGTCATTGTCAATGCTCGTGACGAAAAATCGGAAATCGAGCTATATCGGATGTATCGCTCCGGCACTTGCGCGCAACAAAGGCTCAAAAGCGACATTGAAAAGACAATGATGTATGGTCTCGATAGACTCAAGGCCATGCCAACCCCTGACTTGAAGGAATGCGATGTTGTGTTTTCGACCGATGATGCCGTCAGGATCTACGACTATTTCATCGAACGGCTCTCGGCATCAATGATCTACCAAAAGTACAGCGACTGGCAGATCGGCGAGCCGATCGCCAATGACGTTGTAGGCGACAAAATTACTCTGCGCTCGCTGCGATACTTAGAGAACTCCTCCGCCAACATGCCGTATGACAAAGAAGGCGGCGTAATTTGCGATATCGACCTGCTCAAGGACAATGTTCCCGAAGCATATTGGGGCGACCGTATGTTTGCCTCATACCTTGGTCTTGCGGACGCGTTCATTCTTTCAAACTATGAGGCAACGGGTGGACGCATGGCAATGGAGGAATTGCGCAAGGGCAGATACCTGGAAATCGTCGAATTCTCCGATTTCCAGGTAAACCCGATAAACGGTAGCATCTTTGGCGAAATCCGCCTTGGCTACTATCACGATGGCGAAACGACAATGATTGTGAAAGGCGGGTCTGTTTCTGGAACCATGCTCGACTATGTGAAAGACATTCGCATGTCGCGCGAGCTTGTCCAATACGACAACGCCCGCATTCCAGCATTGACCAGAATCGCCAATGTCACCATAGCAGGCTCTGGACTTGCCTAGGCAAAGTCAAATCGGTCGGAATTATTGTATCCATGATAGAATATAGTCATGATATACGGAGGATAATATGAAATACATTCAAGTTGGAGACAACCGTCTTTCCGTCATCGGCGTTGGGTGCATGCGCATTGCGTCCATGACACCAGGCGAGGCAGATGAATTCGTCCATACCGCGCTTGATGCAGGCATTAATTTCTTTGACCACGCGGACATTTATGGCGGAGGCAAGAGCGAAAAGGTATTTGGCGACCTTTTCGCCCGTGACGCTTCTTTGCGCGACAAGATGTTTATCCAGTCCAAATGTGCCATCCATGACGGCTTGTTCGATTTCTCGCGCAGCCATATCTTGTCGTCAGTCGACGGCATTCTGGAGCGCTTGAACACAGACCATATCGACTCGCTTCTGCTGCATCGCCCAGATGCATTGATGGAGCCAGAGGAAGTCGAAGAGGCATTTGACATCCTTCACAAGGCGGGAAAGGTAAGGATGTTTGGCGTTTCAAACATGAACCCGTTCCAGATGGATCTGCTCAAATCGGCCGTCACCTACCCATTGTGGGCAGAACAAATCCAGATGTCGATTGCCTTTGCGCCAGCCCTGGAGGCTTCGTTCAATGTCAACATGGACATCGATCCATCCATCATGAGGGATGGTGGAATCCTTGAATACTGCCGTATCAAGGGAATGGCCGTTCAGACATGGTCGCCTTTGCAGAAGGGATATTTCAAGGGCGTGTTTTTGGATGATCCTGATTATGCAAAGCTGAATGGGCTGATGCAGGAACTGGCAGATAAATATGGCGTTGGCAAGGATGCCATTGCCTATGCATGGAACCTTCGCTATCCAGCAAAAATGCAGGTCATCACTGGAACCACAAAGCCTTCCCGCATCAAAGAGGCGGCCAAGGCAGCAGATATCGAGCTTACCAAGGCAGAATGGTATGCATTGTACAAGGCGGCTGGCAGAAAGCTGCCATGAGGAGATAAATGACAACAGCTGAAAAAATCAAGAAATATGAAGACTGGGTATTCCGCGTTTCGGCATACTCGATGGCATTGTCCATCATTGGCATCGACAAGATGACCGTGGCGCCGCCTGGTGGCGCCGCATACCGCGATGAGCGCGAGGCTTTCCTTTCCGGGGAATTGTTTTCCATTGAAACCGATCCGGAAATCATCGAGATCCTTGGCGAACTCAAGGACGACGAGACGATCGACCCTGCGACAAGGCGTGCAGCGCAACTGTACCATCGCAACGCCATGAACACCGTTTGCATCCCCAAGGAGGAATATGTTGCCTTCAGGAGACTGCAGAATGAATCCTACGATGCCTGGCTGTCCGCAAAAAGCAAGGATGACTATTCTTTGTTTGCGCCATATCTGCAAAAGGTCATCGAAACACAGAAAAAAATGTATGGCTACCGCAAGAGCGACATGGACATCTATGACCAAATGCTCGATGACTTTGAACCCGGCATGAACCGTGAGAAATACGATGCATTCTTCGCCGCCCTCAAGGAAAGGCTTGTCCCTTTGATCCAATGCGTTGCCAAGGCAACGCCGTTAAACAAATCCTGTCTGTCGCAACACTTTGCCATTGAAAAACAGAAGCAATTTACAAAGCATCTTCTGGCATACCTGCATTTCGACAAGGAATGGGGCTATCAAAACGAGACCGAGCATCCCTTTACATCATGGACATGCGAAAACGATTGCCGCACTACGACAAAGTATGTCGAGGACAATCTAATCTCCGTCATTCTTTCAACGGTGCATGAAGTAGGACATGCGACCTATGAGCATGATGTTGCGCCAGAGTTCGATGGAATGATCCTTTCCGAGGGGATTTCCAGCGGCATGCATGAATCGCAATCGCGTCTTTTTGAAAACTACCTTGGGCGCTCCCTGCCTTTCTGGCAGGCAAACTATCCATTGTTGCAGGAAACATTCAGCCCACAGCTTGCCAACGTGGGAGTCGAGGAATTCGTTGCGGCAATGAACGCCTCGCGCCCAGGGCTTGTCAGGACCGAGGCAGACGAATTGACGTATCCAATGCACATCCTTATCCGCTATGAACTGGAGAAGGCTTTGTTCTCTGGCAACCTTTCAACCGAAGGGCTAGACAGGGTCTGGGACGACATGTACGAGAAATACCTCGGGGTTCGCGCCGAAAAGGCTTCCGAATCCATTCTCCAGGATGTTCATTGGGCGGACGGAAGCTTTGGCTACTTCCCGACGTATGCGTTGGGAAGCGCGTTTGCGGCACAATTTGTTGCCAAGATGAAAGAGGACATCGATGTGGATGAAGCGCTTAGAGACAACCGTTTCGACTTATGCGTTGCTTGGCTCAAGGAACATGTCCATCGCCATGGATGCATGTATGATGCCGATGAGATCATGCGTATCGCAACGGGCAAGCCGTTTGATGTGAACATCTATCTCGATTATCTGGAAGAAAAATACACTCGGCTCTATGGCCTCAAGGAGGAAAAATGAACTTTCTTGAGGAAAGGATCCTAAGGGATGGCCAAGTCTTTGGCAACGACATCCTGAAAGTCGACAGTTTTCTCAATCACCAGCTGGATCCCTCGTTGCTATCGCAAATAGGGGAAGCGTTCCATGAACGCTTCAAGGACTGCGGCATCACAAAAATCCTGACGATCGAGGCTTCCGGCATTGCGATCGCCTGCTTTGCGGCAATGAAGTTCAATGTTCCGGTTGTCTTCGCCAAAAAAGCCCGCAGCAACAACCTTGGCACAGACGTATACCAGACAATGGTGCATTCCTTTACGTATGGCCGCGACTACATGGTCACTGTCTCCAGAAAATACATTTCACCAGAAGACAAGATCTTGATCGTGGACGACTTCATGGCAAACGGTCTTGCCATGGAAGGCTTGATCGACCTTTGCCATCAAGGCGGGGCAACCGTTGAAGGCATTGGCATATGCATAGAGAAAGGCTTCCAGGCAGGAGGAAAGCTCCTGCGTGAAAAAGGCTATCGCGTTGAAAGCCTTGCGATTGTCGAGGAAATGGGGGAAAACGGTATTCGTTTCCGAGAGCAAGCGTCATGAAGTACACGGCTATATTGATGGATCTTGACGGAACCCTGCTTGGCATGGACGAGGATCTGTTCACCAAGGCGTATTTCAAGCGACTGTGCAAAAAACTGGCGCCGCATGGATATGACCCAGACCGTTTGATTGGCGTGATTTGGAAAGGCACCAAGGCCATGGTCGAAAACCATGGCGAACAAACCAATGAAGAAGTTTTCTGGCGCGTGTTTGCGGAAGAATACGGCGAGGAAGCGCTCAAGGACTATCCCATCTTCGTTGACTTCTACGAGAATGAATTCGACGAAGCTCGCTCTGCTTGCGAGACAATGCCAGAGATCAAAGATATGGTCGATGCGCTTCAAGCCAAGGGCTATCGCCTCATCATCGCCACCAATCCCATTTTCCCATCGATCGCGACAAGAAAGAGAATCACCTGGGCAAGGCTTGACCCAGATATGTTCGAACTAGTGACGACATACGAAAACAGCACCTCGGGCAAACCAAACCTGTCATACTACCAAGAAATCCTTGGCAAGCTTGGCTTGCTTCCTGAAGAGTGCCTGATGGTTGGCAATGATGCACATGAAGATGGCGTTGCCCGAAGCCTAGGCATGGACGTATTCCTGTTTCCAAGATTCTTGATCAACCGCAAGAACGAAGACATCTCTTCTTTCCCGCAAGGGGGACCAAGGGAACTGCTAACATATCTGGAGGAAACAGAATGTTAATGAAAGATGCCCTGAAAGCAAGCGGACTACAGGGATATGACACACTGGATTCGGAAAAAGCCGAAGGGGCGGCGAATTTTCTCTTGAACCCCATCGTCATGCGCACACGCATGCAAGTGTGGCGCGACAAAGACATGGCATTGTTCCAATCCTGCTGTAGAAAGAAAGAACTGCAGATAGAGCCTGGGCAATACCGCAGCGCCGACAGATTGCGCCTATCGGGATATGCCTTTGCGACAAAAGAAGGAAAGCTATTTGTCCCCGATGAAGCAAAGGCAGCCTTTGCTTCACTTGACACACCTGTATTCCAAAAGGACAGAACGCAATTCTCCTGGGTATACGACTGCATGGAAATCGCTGGAATGCTGTATGGATACCTTGATGTTGAAGAACTTCAATCTCTGGTCCGATTGAACAAAGCGTTTACTTATGATTGCGATGAAGTCATCAAGACTCTGCTGGCGGAGAAATATTGCCCGCTTGTATTGCGCAAGGGTGAACTGCAAGAGAGACACCTGGCAGGAACGCGAAGCCTGGAAGACCTCAAGATCTACCACCGCGACATCGCGCGCAAATATCCATTGCGACAAGAAATCGTCACCTTGGCAAATGAAGGCTATCCAGCCGATGTAAGGCAATTCATTCCCGTCAAACAATTCCTACAGGAAAAACTTGGAATTGAAAAAAACAAATGCGATGGTTATTGCGAAGTCATATACAAGAGAATGTCGGCAGGCGCAACTTGTGAAGACATTGAAAACGAGCTGGGTTTTGCCATGGATGACAATACAACGGCAAAGTTTAGAAACATCCTGGGCGAAGCATGGCTGCATAGCCGCTTGCGTCTTAGCAATGGTGCCCTTGCCTACATGGCAATCCCTAGGCGTGTACGCATTTTCCAATTGAACAAAGCGTGAAGCCGTTTATCCATTGCATATACAAAAAGGCATTGGCGCGTTCCAATGTCTTTTTTTGTATATGCAATTACAAGATGGGAAGAAAACCTAGGACAATGGCGGCCACAAAAAAGAACAATGCCGTAATCCGCATAGGATCGATGTCCTTTTGCAGGCTTGCCTGGGTGGTTGCGATTGCGCATCCAGATGTCAATAACATCAATAGCGCAACAAGCCTGCGAGCCGTCAAGCCATACCTGATATATGCCAAAAGCCTCAAAAGCGCAATCAACCATATGCCGATATTGAAGCCATCCAACAGCATTGCTTGTTTCTTTGTCTTTTCCAAGTCTATGGCAGAAGCCATGGACAGGCGCATCGTGACATAATGCACGGCAATGTTGAGGAAAGTCACTTCCAACAAACTCCAGAATGCCCTGTTGGCATATTGATATGCATCAACGACAGTGGCTGCCGAATAGGCGAAAAACTCATAGCCTTGGGAAAGAAAGAAGAACGCATATAGCAGGGAGAGAAGAAAGACCAACATGTTGGTCGCCAAGACGGGAAGGCGAATTGCATTTTCAGCTTTCACCAGCATTTCCTCAACGTCTTTCTGTAGGTTCGAGCTGCGCATGGACCCTTCCACAAGGCCATACAGCCATGCCCCAATGGGAATGGAAAGCGCAAGGGTGAAAATGTCTTCCTCCTTGATGAAATACAGACCTGAAACAATGTCATATGCAGCATTGCGTATATTGGCAAATACAGCGGAAGCATCGGACAACAACATGAACGCTACGAAGCAAACCGGCAGCGATATGACCAAGCTAACGATGATTGTCCGCCCCGAATTGTTCTTAATCGCATGCACAACGCCTTTGATGATCGTGGAAATGCGCAAGAAGATATTGCCATAGGGAATGGCGAACATACC
>OMYM01000079.1 GCA_900315225.1 uncultured Erysipelotrichaceae bacterium
GCATTCATTTACGGCGCAGGATGCTGAGACAGGCGAGGATAAGGCGTTCTTCATCGAGTTTTTCATCTGCAACCCTGCATTGGCAGAGGATGAACCAATCCTTGGACAGCTTCTGGAAAACAAAGCCTCTGGCAAGCGCCCCTCCTATCTGATGGTGAAGGCTGGAACCTGGGGCGTAGAACACTTCCAGATCCATCGCTTTTTCTCACTGCATGACACTAGGATCCACAGCAACGCTCCTTATGAAGTGGAGGCTGCCGACTGCTATGCCTCTGAAACAGCGCTTCGAGGCAGCATTTCAATCTCCCAAGAGGAGGTTCTTGCTCATCCCGAATGGATGTGTGATGCTGGTGCATTGTCATGGGATTTGAAGGTGGACAAGCAGATTGCTTTCAACGTTGGCTACGGTGCCAGCAAACCTTTTCGTGACATTGAGGCATTTGCCATGTACTGGCATGCGGAAGGCATGAAGACCGCGTATCAGGGTGAGATTACCTGCAATGGACGAAAATATATTGTTTCGCCAGAGAAGAGCTTTGGCTATGCGGATAAGAATTGGGGCAGGGATTTCACTTCTCCATGGGTTTGGCTCTCTTCCAACTGCCTGAAAAGCAGAAAGACTGGGAAGATGTTGGTAAACAGTGTTTTTGATATCGGCGGGGGACGACCGAAAATCTTCTTTGTGCCACTTAACAGAAGGCTTTTGGGAGCTTTTTGGTACGAAGGGAAAGAATATGATTTTAACTTCTCCCATGTTTGGCTGAATGTGAAGACGGAATTCTCTTTCGAGGAGCAGGAGGAACTGGTTCACTGGCACGTTCGTCAGGAAAACAGGGATGCACTGATGGACACGGAAGTGTTCTGCCGTAAGTCAGACATGCTGCTGGTCAATTATGAAGCGCCAGATGGAACGAAAAAACATAAGCGGCTTTGGAATGGCGGAAACGGTTGGGGTATCATCAAGCTGTACGATAAGGTAGATGGAGAACTCAGGTTCATAGACGAGATAGAAGCAACGCATATCGGATGCGAGTATGGCGAGTACGATGAATGATGGCCATCTTCGATGATGGAGGAATACATACATGAGCGAATGCAGAAATTGGTATAACGGCGATCCGATTCTGGAAGAGTACCATGATCATGAATGGTGCAAGGAAAACCATGACGATGACTTTGAATTCCAGATGCTTTGCCTGGAAGGGGCGAGCGTAGGGCTCTCCTGGCAGATCATTATGCATAAGAGAGAGGCCTACCTAGCCGCGTTTCATGGTTTCATTATCGATGAATGTGCGGTGATGACCAATGAGGAATTGGATGCTTTACAATCAAATCCCGGCATCATCAGGAACAAGAACAAGATTTACAGCGTTCGAAAGAACGCGCAGATCGTAAAGGAGATCCAGAAAGAGTTCGGCTCTTTTGACGCTTATTTGTGGAGCTTTACGGATGGCAGGAGGATCGATGGATATTGGAGAACGCTACAAGACATTCCAACCGTTTCGGATGTGTCCATTGCCATGAGCAAAGATATGAAGAAACGCGGGATTGGGTTTGTCGGTCCTGTAATCACCTATTCTTTCCTACAGTCCATAGGAATCGTAAATGATCATTTGGCAGATTGTGAATACAGGTGAAGGATCAGACTCTTTTCTGACATAAAGTCAGATGCTGTTATACTCGTATGCACAATCAGGTGGACTTCCTGCATTATCTGCCTGCTGTTATATGTGGAACGATTTCGTTCCAGTATAAAAGAACCACGATGTAGCAATCATGTGTTTAAGCTTCAAACTCTATGGTCTGACCCATGGCATTCTTCCTTATGCTGGTGATGCATTATGTGAAAGCAAGTTGTCGGTTGTGTTTGCTGACTTGCTGGACGGAAGAATCAAATCCTGAGTTCGCAGATCGTGGTAGTAGGATAAAGGCCTCGAAAGCCCATTTGAAAGGACTTTTGAGGCCTTTGTATTCGGTATAATGATGCATACGCCTATGCGCCAATCTTTTCAAGAACCTTGCTTTCACCCTGGAGGGCATGGCTTTCCTTGTTTGCATCGTTGTCTTCACGGCTGTGAAATTGGAAATAGCATTTCGGCAATGGCCTGTATTCTATCGGGGCTTAGGACAAGGCACTCCTTATTTTCCTTGACTATGCATTGGGGCGACGGGTTGATTGTCATTGCAATATTCAGTGAACGACATCACGAAGCAAGCAGGTTCTTTGATGCGATAAAATATGATGTGTTTATTCGAGGAATCGGCATATATCATTTCAATGATTATACTGGAACGAAATCGTTCAGCATATAACGGCAGGTAGACGATGCGGAATTCTACCTATCTGTGCGTCCAAGCATAGTATCTAATCCTTATGTTGAGCGATCCGAAAATAATCATCCCATTCTTTTTGAACCCGCACCTTTGAGCAAAACTAAAGACATGACATTCTTGCTGCGGTATACTTTCTGATATAGAGAAGTTAAATATGGAGGCATACAGTATGAAAGAAATCAAGCAACAAAATCTGAAAGGTGAGCGCGCTTTATTTGGCAGCCGTGACCTGAAGGTGATCGATTGCGTTTTTGAAGAAGGGGAGTCACCATTGAAGGAGAGCAAGGGAATCGAGCTTTATGGTTCCATGTTCCGTTGGAAATACCCTCTCTGGTATTGCGAAAACGTAAAGACAGAAGATTGCACATGGTTTGACATGGCAAGGGCAGGTGTTTGGTATTCAAGCCATATCGCTGTGAACAACTCAGTCATCCAGGCACCGAAAAACTTCCGTAGATGCCAAGACTTGACGCTTAACGATGTGGCATTCACCAATGCGCAAGAGACGCTTTGGAGCTGTAGCGAGGTGAAGATGACGAATGTCGTAGCAAAGGGTGATTACTTTGCCATGAACTGTTCGGATATGGAAGTGGATCATCTGACACTGGATGGAAACTATTCTTTTGACGGTGTGAAAAACGCGGTGATCAGAAACTCGCGTCTTTTGTCAAAAGACGCATTCTGGAACAGCGAAAACATCACTGTATACGATTCCTTCATTTCCGGGGAATACCTTGGTTGGAACGCGAAGAACCTGACACTGGTCAATTGTGTGATCGAAAGTTCGCAGGGGATGTGCTATATCGATGGGCTTGTCATGAAAAACTGCAAGCTTATCAATACAACGCTTTCCTTTGAGTATTCCAAGGTGGAAGCTGAAATCACGAGTACAATCGACAGTGTCTTGAATCCAAGGGAAGGAACGATCAAGGCACCAAGGATCAAGGAGTTGATCATGGAAAAGAGCCAGGTGGATCCAAGCCGCACGCAGATTCTTTGCGATGACATTGAAAAAGAATCATCTCATCCAGCATGGGCAGGAGAATGACAATGCGCTACGATTTTGATACGCCAGTTAATCGTCGGGGAACCGATTCGATGAAATGGAACGTGGGTGAAAACGAGCTGCCCATGTGGGTTGCGGACATGGATTTCAAGACTGCGCCAGAAATCCTCGAAGCAATGGAAAAGCGTCTTGCGCATGGTGTGTTTGGCTATGGGGATGTGACAGACGAATGGTACAAAGCATATATCGGCTGGTGGAAAGACAGACATGGCTTTGTTATGGAAAAGGATTGGCTGATCTTCTGCACTGGTGTGATTCCAGCAATCTCCTCGATGGTCAGAAAACTGACGACACCAAATGAAAACGTGGTGATCCAGACCCCTGTGTACAACATCTTCTTCAACAGCATCCTGAATAATGGATGTCGTGTCCTGGAAAACCCGCTACGCTATGAAAACGGAACATATGCCATGGATTTCGAAGATTTGGAGAAAAAACTGTCTGATCCCCAGACAAGCCTGATGATCCTCTGCAATCCCCATAACCCAGTTGGAAAAATATGGGATAAAGAGACATTGGAACGTGTCGGTGAATTGGCAGACAAGCATCATGTGACCGTGATCAGTGATGAAATTCATTGCGATATTACTGAACCTGGAAAGATGTATGTACCGTTTGCTTCGGTATCAGAGACATGTCGAAAAGTCAGTGCGACATGCATTGCGCCAACAAAGGCGTTTAACTTGGCAGGCATGCAGACGGCGGCTGTGTCGGTGCCTGATCCTGTACTTCACCACAAAGTTTGGCGAGCGTTGAATACGGATGAAGTAGCGGAACCCAATTCATTTGCGACCACTGTAGCAATCGCTGCCTTTGAAAAAGGGGAGAATTGGTTGAATGCGCTCTGCGTGTATATTTTCGAAAACAAAAGGATCGCATCCTGGTATATCGAGACACAGATCCCTGGTGTGTTTGTCGTTGCAAGCGATGCCACGTATCTTCTTTGGATCGATGTCAGCGCATTGCCAGGCGAAAGCGGGGATATTGCTACCTATATCCGTGAAAAAACAGGACTGTATATTTCCTCTGGCGCAGCGTATGGCAATGCTGGCAAGCATTTTCTGAGAATGAATGTTGCCTGTCCAAGGGAAACATTCCTGAATGGTCTGGAAAGGCTAAAGAAGGGGATCCTGCAGTACAGAATCGACAAGCAAGGAGAAATACAGCACAAATAGCCTTTATCATAGGGAGAGCATGCGCAAATACCAAGACAAGC
>OMYM01000140.1 GCA_900315225.1 uncultured Erysipelotrichaceae bacterium
ATAGGTAGAATTTTGCATTGTCTGCCTGCTGTTATATGCGGAACGATTGTAAATATCTGTTCCAGATATTTGATCGTTCCAGTATAAAACAGACAAAATCATGTCACGATCATATTTTTCATCGTTTAAAAAGAAGCGGCAATAGTTTATAATCTGTGACTTTTTTTTATTCATTTCATCAATAGTTTCACGGCTTGAAAAACGATTTTCCCTTATTTTGGCAATACCTGCAATAGTTTCTGCTTCTTTTTTCTTACCATGAGCAATCAAATGGTCAATCAGGTCTTGCGTTGCTTGACCATAATCAATAATATCTTCCGCATCGTTGATCCTTTCCACTAATTTGCTTATCATTGTGTCACCCTCTTCCCCACCTTAAGTAAAACAGAAACAGTGATTCTAGAATATAGATATGATTGTCTTTCCATTCAAGGACTTCATATGAACGGTCAGCCGTGTCCAGTATTTCCTGGAGATGCTTCAGATAGCTTTTCAAGGAATTCAACGATGGCTTTTTCTCATCCGCAATGAGACAGATGATCCTATCGTATAAAGCATCAAATGCAATGCTGGCAAATGGTGGATCCAGCGCAAGAGCTTCTAGAATCAAGCTGTAGAGATCTATCTTTCCAAATGCATTTGTTTGATACATTGCCCTCTTCTGACCACGTGAACTTTTCCCGCGAATGATCGCTTTTGTGACCTTGTCATAGTCTAGATTCAGTGTAGAGAAGCGGAATGCAGCTTTAACCAGTTCTTGATCGATCAGGGATATTTTCTTGCTTTCCGCAAGAACACAAATATTCAGGCAAATCAGCTGCATGAGCTGTGGCGAGGCTATGCTCTCCTCCGATAGAAGCCTGATGATTTCCAAGGGAATGTGCATTTCGAGTTCTTCGAATCCTCTTTTTGGAATCAGTTCAAGTTCTTCCCTGGTCCAGGCTTTCATGTCAATAATGCTAATACGTCCCTGAAGATCAGGATTCGACCTTATTGTATCGTCCACCCTATGAGGCAACGATGCAATCACAACTCGTAGCCCTTTCCGTATGGCATCCTTGAATTGCCTGGCAATAAAAGTCTGGATCTCGTTCGTTGCATAATGAAAATCATCCATAAAGAGGACAAGGTTTTTCTCCTTGAAATACGCCAAGACACTCTCTTTTGTCAAAAGGTACATTTCCTCCATGTAGTCATGGCATCTTTCCGTTGTCTTCGTAGTTCCAGAACAGGGCATTCCCGCTTTCATGCCAATCTGTGTCCACAACGATTCCTTGCTTAAAACATCTGAACCAGAAATCTCAACGATGTTAGGCAACCCAATGACCTTCTCGCAAAGAATGGTCTTGCCAATTTTTGAAGGTCCAGAGATGAGCGTCAAGTATCCGCTTACGCTTAGCGCTTGCTTAAGCCGCTCTTCATATGTGAATCCAGAGCTTGTCGTGCGCGTGATATATGTGCTTTCAGGCATCGCGCCTGGAACAAATACTTCGTTAGCCTTTTTCATGTCACTTTAACCCCTTTATATCAGATAGTATTATTATAGCTGTTTTTACAATAATAGCAAGCAATATATCTTGTTTAAGGTTTTTAAGATGTTTTATGCTGGAACGATCCAATATCTGGAACAGATTTTTACAATCGTTCCACATATAACAGTAGGCAAACGATGCAGAGTTCCATCTAATTGTGCATCTGAGTATAATTATCTACCATTCAAAAACTCGTACAGTTCCTCATGCGACCAAGCACAACAGCCCTTGCGAATCATAGGAGCAAAGCCAGACTCATCCTCCAACGTCCCTTGAAAATACCGAATCCGTCCCGTCAAGATTATCCCTTGTTCTGTAGCTTTTGCGCCATTGAGGCAATCCTACTCCTTGCTTTCCCAAGAAACCACTTATCTTTCCCTATGTTTTCCTCGCTTGCGGCAGATATTATGGCACAGCAAAAAAAGTGTCGCTCTGCGACACTTTCAATTTACAGGTACTATCCTATTTCTTCGCGGCATGTCCTCCAAAGACATCGAATTTCGTAGCGTCAAGCAATGCGTTGATCTTTGCGATTTCCTCTTGGGTGACAACGATGTTTCCCGCCTCGAAATTTGCCTTGAGGCGTTCAATCTTGCGGGATCCTGGAATCG
>OMYM01000503.1 GCA_900315225.1 uncultured Erysipelotrichaceae bacterium
GACAAATTTATTCCGACAAAAAGACCTGTTTCTGAAACAAGCCCTCTAGCCTCAATGCCTTTGAAAATCTAAAACGTTTCTTATTTTTCTTTTAATCGTCTTGATGGAGATATTTCAAATCCTTAGATAATCTCTTCAAGCCATATCCCCATCACATCACATCACATCAACAATCTATTGGTCTTTCCTATCTTGTTTATCCTGTTCAATGTATTGATCTCTCAATACATTGAAGACACAATATATATCGATTCGAATTTAAACAAAGAAATATTTATCCTCACCTAAAACACCTATGAATAATCTCGATAACCATATCCTGCTGCTCTTCCGTCATCTTGTTATCGCTTGGCAGGCATAGTCCTCTTCTAAAAATATCCGCGCCAACATCAATGCCACTGCCGTCAATGTAGGCATTGCTCCTGCCCCGACCATTTCCTTCCACGGTTATGAATGCATTGCTTCTATAAATTGGCTGTAGGTGCATCGGCTTCCAGATTGGTCTTCCTTCAATGTTAAAGGCAGCCAGTGCGTCAAGTATCTCATGAGGGGAACTCTTGCCAGGGATGCTGTCATATAGGTAGTCCTGCTCGCCCCTTGCCATGGGAGCCATGGCATTTTCATCAATAATCATGCAGCTGAGCCAGAAGTTCGGCATGCTCTTATCCCTGTCCCAGGGATTCATCTTGACCGGCAAATCCGACAAGCCCTTTTCATACCTTTCATAGATGGCTTTTTTCTGCTGGATATGCATGTCCAGGTATGGCAATTGCCCTCTGACTACCCCCGCAATGATGTTGCTCATGCGGTAGTTATACCCTATTTCTTCATGTTGATACCAAGGGGCGTTTTCCCGTGATTGGGTTGACCATTTGCGAACCTTGTCCGCATCCTCCTTGGAATCGGTCAGGAACATTCCGCCTGCGGAGCCTGTGATGATTTTGTTGCCATTGAAGCTAATGGCGTTATAATGACCAAGCTTGCCGGTTTCCACCCATTTCCCATGCATTCGGTATTTGGCACCAAGACTTTCCGCAGCATCCTCGACAATCAAAGCACCATGGCGTTCACAGATATCGTGTATCTCCTCCATCTTTCCAGGGGTTCCATATAAGTGCGCAACCACCACCAGTTTCACATCTGGATACATCTCAAATGCCTTTTCAAGAGCCTTGGGATCCATATTCCAAGTTTCTGGCTCGGTATCTATGAACACGGCTTCGCCATCTTCATATCCAACAGGATTGATGCTTGCGTCAAAGGTGCAGTCAGAGCAAAAAACTTTCTTTCCCTTTAGGCTTCCTTCTGTCGGCCACGCCTGCCCATACAGCCTTTCTGCCGCAAGCTTCGTTGCCAAATGCAATGCCGCTGTCCCGCAGGACAAGGCAACGGCGTATTTGCAGCCTATGTATTCCGCGAGCTTCCTTTCAATTTCATCAATATTCTCCCCGACAGTCGACACCCAATTCCTTAATATCGCATCGTCCACCCATTTTCGTTCATCACCATGCATTGTCGGAGAAGAAAGCCAAATCTTCGAATCAAACGGCTTGATTCCAGCAAAGCGAGCATCGTCAAAAAATCTATTCATCATCGTTTCCATCCCCTGCTTGCGCCTAAGCATACGCACTGTTCTACTGCCAATCTATTGTTTTTTAACAAAAGAGTATAGATATTCTTAACTCTTAAACTGTTAAACCTTAACATATTATCACCTAATGATCACATCTTGCATTGAATTCAAGGACGTAAGAACATATTGAACAACAAACACGCATCTTTGATTTCTAACGATCCAATCGCTGTTATCTATTATTATACTCGTTCGATGTGGCATCAACACATTTGACCACATTTTAATTGATGTTTACTTTCAGCAAAGCTGAACCCTAATGCTTCTTATGCTGGCGTTATACAGAATTGTTTTACAACCATGTCGCTTTAGAAGCACATGTTTGTCTCTAACGTGATGCGCGGTATGCTATTGTCCTTCAACGCGCAAATACATCTGGTCCTTGGTCTTCTTGTCTCTTCCATCCGTATCCAGCAATACTCACAGCGTCCAAAAAAGCCCGTCCAGTGACGATAACGCTACTGGACGGGCTTTATTCTGTCAAGCTATCTTTTCAAAGTCTTCCTTCGGGTGTTTGCATATTGGGCAGATATAGTCTTCTGGCAACTCCTCTCCTACCCATTCAAAACCACATACCATGCAACGCCAAATGGTCTTTCCATCCGTTGTGGTGCCAACAGCCTTTGGCTTGATGTTGTTTTGGTAATAGGCGTATGTACATGAAGGATCATTGGACAATATGGACATGGTCACTGGTTCGCATAGGAACAGGATATGGGAGCCAAGGTCTTCTTGTTTTTCCACTTTCAGTAAGAAACAAGCGTTTGTCCCTTGGGTGATGTACGGTATGCCGTTGTCTGCCACAGTATAGAATGCGTCTTTTAGCCCATCAAACTTGTCAACGTCTCTTCCGCTTTGGAAGCCAAACCTTTGGAATAGCTCGAACGGTGCCTTTTCGCTTAACACCGATACGTTGCATACTCCTGTTTCTTTCAGGACTTCACAGGTGTAGTTGGCTTTGTTCAATGCCAATGAGATCGTATTGGGGTTGGAAGCCGCCTGCATGGCTGTATTGACAATGCAGCCAGTTGCCTTGCCATCCTTGAC
>OMYM01000309.1 GCA_900315225.1 uncultured Erysipelotrichaceae bacterium
CTGTCGCACGCCACATAGCTCTTGCGCGCGTAAGACAGGAATATTCGTTGCGCAGTATGACTACCTCTATCTTTTGATATTATACCACGTCTCAAATAAAAAAGCAATAGCATTTTTACGATTCATGACCGATGTAACAAATACAGTTGAACGAGGCATATTCTAGGTGGATACCTCTATCTTGAGATCAAGTAGATCGTGTAACAATCCTATTTCCATCCCTTAACAATCGTTGTATGATTATATCCATGGTGGGAGGTAGTATGAAAGATTTGTTGAAGTACGCTGGCAAGTATAAAAGAGATAGTATGCTTGCGCCATTGTTTAAGTTGTTGGAGGCTTTGATGGATTTGTTGGTTCCCTTGGTGATTGCCTCAATCATTAACGTTGGCATCACTAAGGGGGATTTGACGCATGTCTGGAAGTGTTTTGCTTTGCTTGTGGGATTGGCTCTAGCGGGTATGGTTTTCTCGTTTACAGCGCAGTTTTTCGCCGCAAGGGCTTCGGTTGGCTTGGCCACGGATGTGCGACAGGCGTTGTTTGATCATGTGCAGTCTTTGAGTTATGCAAGATTGGATGAGATGGGATCTGACACGTTGATTACCCGTATGACGAGTGATGTGAATCAGGTTCAGAACGGGTATAACCTGGCGTTGCGGTTGTTGCTCAGGAGTCCTTTTATTGTCTTTGGCGCAATGGTCATGGCGTTTACCATCGATATCAGGTGTGCGTTGATTTTTCTGGTTGCGATACCAGTGTTGAGTATTCTGGTGTTTGGGATCATGTTAACATCGATTCCGATGTTTTCCCAGGTGCAAAAGGCACTGGATAAACTGGTTGGGATCACAAGGGAGAATCTGACGGGTGTCAGGGTTATCCGTGCCTTTTGCAAGGAGTCTTCTGAGATTGAACAGTTTACCAGGAACAATGATGATCTTGCCAGATTGAACGAAAAAGTGGGTAGATTGTCGGCGTTAATGAATCCGGGGACGTATCTTCTTGTGAATATTGCAACGGTTGTGTTGATCCAGCAAGGAGCGTTGCGTGTTAACATGGGTGGCTTGTTACAGGGGGATGTGGTTGCCTTGTATAACTACATGGCACAGATCATCGTGGAGTTAATCAAGCTTGCCAGCTTGATTATCACCATTAACAAGTCTTTGGCTTGTGCGGATCGCATTGCGGATGTGTTGAAGGTAGATCCAGGAATGGAATATACCGGTGATTCATTAAGAAAACAAGAATATACTGATGAGATTGTGTTTGATCATGTATCCTTTGGTTATGAGGGATCGGGTGAGGAAGCGGTCAAGGATATTGACTTTAGGATCAAGAAAGGTAGTACATTGGGTATCATAGGTTCAACAGGATCTGGTAAATCAACAGTAGTTAACCTGATACCTAGGTTCTATGATGTCAATGAGGGGAGTGTCCTCATTGAAGGGGTGGATGTGAAGAAGTATCCCAAGGGGGTTCTTGTGGATAAGATTGGGATTGTGCCTCAGAGGGCTGTTTTGTTCGAGGGAACGATACGTGAGAATCTGAAATGGGGTAATACTCATGCGACGGATGATGAGCTTTGGAACGCGCTAGAAATGGCGCAGGCGAAGGATGTCGTCGAGAACAAGGAAAATATGCTTGACTACAAGATCGAACAGAATGGCCGTAATCTTTCTGGAGGGCAAAGACAACGTCTTACGATTGCCAGGGCATTGGTAAAGAAACCGGATATCTTGATCCTGGATGATTCCTCCAGTGCCTTAGACTTTGCGACTGATTTAAAGCTTAGAAAAGCAATCCATTCCTTAGGCAATGAATTGACGGTTGTCATCGTCTCGCAAAGAACATCCAGCGTCAAGAATGCGGATATGATACTAGTGCTAGACGATGGAATGTTGGCAGGAAAGGGAACACATGAAGAATTGTTAAGAGATTGCCATGTGTACCAGGAAATCTATGACTCCCAATTCCCTGATGCTAGAAAGGCGGTAATCGCATGAATTCATCAAGTGAAACATTAAAGAAGGTTTTGAAGGTTATCGAAAGATATAAGTTTCTTCTACTTCTATCGATCTTACTATCTGGCATAACCGTTGTCCTACAGCTATATGTACCGATCCTGTTTGGCGAAGCCATAGATGGGATCGTGGAAGAAGGACACGTAGACTTTAGCTTGGTACAAGCATATCTTGTTAAGATATGCTTGCTCATAGGGGTAAGTTCTATTGCGACATGGATCATGAACATGATTAACAACCGCCTGACATTCAGCACTGTAAAGGATATCCGTAACAAAGCCATGCGACAGATCCAGTCGCTACCCCTAGGATACCTGGATAGCCATAGCTCAGGCGATATCGTGCAAAGAGTCATCGCCGACACAGACCAGATGGGAGATGGCCTGCTAATGGGGTTTAATCAGTTATTCTCAGGTATCGTAACAATCATCGTAACCCTTGGCTTCATGTTCTCCAAGAACCTGGAGATCACCCTGATGGTCATCGTCATGACCCCTGTAAGCTTCCTTGTGGCGAAGTCCATCGCCACAAGGTCATATACCATGTTCCGCAAACAAACCGCTGCCAGAGGCAAGCAAACAGCCCTCATCAACGAGATGATCGGCAATGAGAAGATCGTCAAGGCATTTGGCTATGAAGACAAGGCATCCGAAAGATTCAAAGAGATCAACCAAGAACTAAGAGAATACTCCCAAAGCGCCATCTTCTTCTCATCCCTCACCAATCCATCCACCAGGGCAGTAAACAATGTCATATACGCCCTTGTCGCACTTCTAGGCGCATATCGCATTATGTCACACGGCTTGACCGTTGGTGGACTCACCGTCATGTTATCGTATGCAAACCAATATATGAAGCCATTTAACGATATTAGTTCCGTGATCACCGAACTACAAAACGCCATGGCTTGCGCCGCCAGGGTCTTCGACCTCATCGAAGCCCAACCCCAAAGCAAAGATCTTGATAACCAACTACAGATACAAGCTGGTCAGATCGATATCCAGCATGTGTATTTCTCATATGTAAAAAACCAGAAACTGATTGAAGACTTTAGTTTTCATACCAACCCAGGAACAACCACCGCCATTGTCGGTCCCACCGGTTGTGGCAAGACAACTCTCATCAACCTGTTGATGCGATTCTACGACGCTGACAAAGGAGAGATCATGGTGGATGGGCAAAACATCAACCAGGTAAGCAGACACTCGCTACGGAGTAGCTATGGCATGGTCCTGCAAGAGACATGGCTAAAAAACGCCACAGTGCGGGAAAACATCGCCTTCGGCAAGCCAAACGCCACAGATGACGAAATCATCAAGGCATGCAAAGAAGCCCACTCATGGGAGTTTATACGGCGAATGCCAAAGAGACTAGACACCATCATCGATGACGAAAGCCTCTCCCAAGGACAAAAACAATTACTATGCATAACAAGAGTAATGCTATGCATACCACCCCTGCTCATACTCGATGAAGCAACATCAAACATCGACACAAGAACAGAAGTACAAATCCAAGAAGCATTCGACAAACTGATGAAAGGAAGAACAAGCTTCATCGTTGCCCACCGACTATCAACCATCAGAAACGCCGACAACATCCTGGTGATGAACCAAGGAAAAATCATTGAACAAGGAAACCACGAAACCCTCATGGCAAAGAATGGTTTTTATAAGAATCTATACAACGCACAATTCGCGAACATACAGGAGTAGAAATGTACAACTTTTACGGCTTTGAAACAAATGTAACAGATCCACAAGGACACACCCCACGCGACTACTACGACATGTTAAAAGACATCTGGAACAAAGACACATGCGCCCCCAGAATGCAAGACCAATGGACCCCAGCCAACCCCACCCTTGGCCAATGCTCCATCACTTCATTTTTAATGCAAGACATGTTTGGCGGCGAAGTAAGAGGCATCGCCCTACCCGATGGAAACTACCACTGCTTTAACATTGTGGAAGGACAAACATTCGATCTAACCAGCGAACAGTTTAACGAAAAACTAGACTACGCCAACGCCACACCCCAAGAAAGAACAACCCACTTCGCCAAAGAAGAAAAAAGACAAAGATACGAACTGCTAAAGGAAAGACTAATGAAACGCCTGGGAGAATGATATGAAAAAACACAATGATATTACCGTAGACACCAAAATAGTAATAGCTGTACTTCTCGCCCTGATTGGCATCATGTCATTCATGTTCTTTAATATCTTATCCAAGGGAATCATCGCTCCCGTAGACGTAGAAAACTACCTTGCGGAAAAACAAAGCACCGTCATGAAACTGACAGCCGCCTCAACCGCCGCTTCAACCGTATTGTCTATGTTACCAAACGACTGGTCCACCCCCCTGGCAGAAAAGCTGATGGACATTAGTACATATGGCCTCATCGTCATGTGTGCGATTGTATTTGAGAAATACCTCGTTCATGTGACAGGCTGGCTCATGTTCAAATGGGTCGTACCCATCAGCTGCTTCTTCTTGATTCTAAACATCCTGGTCGTCAAATCAAAGTCAATGCGTGACATGATACTCAAGGTCATGTTATTGGGAATGGCATTATTCATCAGCGTCCCCATCAGTGTCGTTACCTCTCGATCTATCGATGAATCCTACCAAGACACCATCAATGAATTGATTGCAGACCAGGAAACCGTCACCGAAGAAATCAAACAGGAATCACAAGCAGAAGGAAACGAAGACTGGTTCTCTGGTCTTGTGGATGGCATTACCGACACCGTAACAGGTCTCGTCGATACTTCTATTGGATCAGTGAAGAAGATGGAAAACCTGCTTAACCGCTTCATCGAAGCAATGGCAGTCATGTTGGTAACATCATGCTTAATCCCATTGTTAATGTTAGTGGTGCTGTATTGGGTTGTCAAAGGCCTTCTAGGCATTGATCCCGTACGATACGTCAGAAGAGAGAAACACCAGGAATAAATCACTGTGGAAAAAGAATGCTTGACTTTCCCGTCATCTTCCTCGCGCAGCGAAAGAGGATTCGGGACCGCGACAACATGCTTTTCCCCTATTGCCAAAGATGCTAGAATATGCTTGTCAGAAGAATTATAAAATGAATATTTTTATCCAGTCGGTGGATGGACCTGTGCCCAGCGACTACGTAAGCGTTGAAATGTTTGAAATGCTCAGCATGGATGTCAATGTGACAACGATGTTCATGGACATGGCAAACCATCGCCTGCAGGTGTTCCGCGGACTTGACGAGGAAAGCGAGAGGCTTGGCGCACAGGATGTCGGAGCCGTTCCCAATCCAGGAGAATCGGTGGACCACGCCATTCTCCGCATGATTGCTAAAAAGGTCGGGGAGGGCGACACCATTATCTTTTGCTCGCACTCCGACATGGGCTGCAGCCTGCGCGAAGCCGCCGACCTTGCAAAGCTCATCATTCTCAGGGGCGCAACGGTGCGGCTGCACAATAATCCGCTCTCGAACTCCGATGCCTTCCTGAAAATCTGCAATGGCGACAGGAACAAGGCAGCGGATGCATACGCAAATGTGCTGGAGTATTGCTTCGATCCTAGCCATAACGCGTAGCGGCAAGGTTCCTTGGCAGCGCCATGGATTATTGTCGAGCGATTTGTGGAAGAAGGAAGAGCAGAATGTGCTTGTCACGAGCAGCAGGTGTTTGACATCGATCAGAGCAATATTGTTAAAATTTATACTTGGACGCACAAACAGATAGAATTCCGCATCGTCTTCCTACAGTCATGTTCGAAACGATTGTAAATATCAGTTCCAGTATCGTTCGACCACATAAGGAAAAGGGGTATGTACTGTATAACATACCCCTTTTCATCAACTATTCATATACCGTGATTTCCCCATCATCGTCAATGGTAATCATGATATCATCCGTAAAGCAATAATCACCATAGACATCATAGATGATGAAGGAATACAGATAATCGGCAGAAACCAAGTCATCATAGGTAATTTCCAGATCATCTACGATATATTCATCCCCTTTGTATGTGAAGTCTTCATCATCAAGGCAATAGTACATAGGGATGATTGTATCGCCCATCTTGACCTCAATCATGTCTCTTCCCGAGAAAGCATATGATTCTGTCATAGGATATGCTCCTTCAATCATCGTATCCCCATCATAATCATCCCTGATGTAAAGCCATACTTCCTGTCCATTCAACAATGCTGGAGAATAGTAGATATCCGCTCCATCCGAGTAATCGCTATAATACAGAGATAGTTCTTGCCCATCCGCAAGCGAGAACCATGTCCCATCAAACATATCATACACTTCGCCTGTGTCCCAATCAATGTCCACATCATTCGTTTCACCCAGTACTACGTAGTCATCGTTATCCATTATCTGCAAGACGTATCCCGTGACTTCTGTCGCATTGTCGCACCCTTCTTCCGATAAGACAAACGTGAAGTATCCATCGTCATCCACATATGGTTCTTCATCGAAGGTGATCAAATCACTTTCCCCTGTCTCCACATCATCAAGGTATCCCCAATACGAACTATTCCCATTGTTATCGTATTCATATTGGTCATCCACCACAAAGAAATCCTCTTGCCAAGACCATGTATCGTCATAGAACCATGTGTCGTCATCATAGGAATAGTTCGCTCCATGGACTTGCCTATCCACCAATGAGAGATAGTATGGGTTCACACATATCGTCTCAAACACACTCATGTCTTCCGACGATGGTGTAGACAATGGATAGAAGATCGACAACCCTGATGCCTTGGTATGGTCTGATCCGCTAAGATTATATACCACAGCATCGTTCAATGCATTGATTGTCTCTGTCTTATCAGACCAATCCCCACATGCATTGACAAGTCCCCCAAAGTCCACCATGTTCATATACTTACGATCACTGTCTCTTCCACCATAGTAATCGATCTTAGTAATCTTCTTATTCATCTGTGATTGCACAGATGAATCCGTGGCAGCGTCATACAGTGTCCTAGAAAATGTATTAAAGCTTGATAATAACTGGTTTATCTTCGACAAGTCAATAAGAGATATCGTACAGCTATCATCACAATCCTCTTCCTCGCATGCTTTGTAGAAGCTATCGCATATGACCTTTCCCACATCTCTTCCCGATGCATCAGGATGATTGGTTAGATACGATCCTATCGCATCATAATCCCATCCCTCTCCTGCTTCACTCTCTTGCGATGCTATCATATAGTCGGAATAAGACGCAAGAACATTGGCTGTCTCAATCGTGCTCATAAGACATGCGTCCATGCCAACAAACTCAAATGTGTCCGTCATATTCCGTGAAGCGTTAAGGAACGATGTCTCCAGCTCTCTCAGTAGTAATTCATCATCCGCCGTCTCATCATAACAAAGACCTTCAACACTTCCTCCACCATGATCCCAAAGAATCACACCCATATGTTCCGCCGGATAATTCTCTACGCCCCAGGTAAGGAAATCTGAAAGTGTCTTACTAGCGCCCATGTTCAACTTAGGACCTTGTCCAACTTTTTTAATCCACCCATTTTCAATCAACAGACGAGTACTTCCTGTGGCTGTAATATTCTGTACATGCCAATTATCCGCTCCTCCCGTCTGTATGACAAAACGTACTTTATCAGACTTAGCCGAAGCAAACATTTCCTCCAGATCCCTGGTCGCATATCCACCATCTCTTCCTCTATCAGATTCTAGGTCAGATCCACACAGATAGACAAATATCGTCCAACTGTCATCCTCTCCCATGGAGACATTCTTGTCTTCCATAGGACGTACGATATTCAGGTTACCAGTAACACCATCTACCGACATAGACAACGCTCTTGTACCTACATCTGTTCCCAATTCCTGCACAGATGCTATCTCAGCATCTGTGCAAGAACTTAACCCCAACAAGAAAGACAATGTCAGCACTGATTTCATCTTATTCAAGAGTTTCATTCTTTCCTCCCTCTCTTCATTCATTGAAGATGTTAACAGCTTACCATGAATCATAGAGAGTGTAAAGTATAATGATCACCTTTAATCTTCTTCTTTCGTCACTTTA
>OMYM01000081.1 GCA_900315225.1 uncultured Erysipelotrichaceae bacterium
CAAGTAGGCATCCCCATCTTCTTGTATTTCGATTGACTCATCTCATTCCTCCAATTCAGCTCCCTCTCCACAGCAGTCAGTGTTTTATACTGGAACGAGCACATATCTGCATTTAACTGCTACAACAGTCATCATTCTGACCATCATCTTCTCTTTCCATAGTTCCACCATCAGCATCTTGCCTATTCGCATGCCAAGCCTACTCTTTTACCTCGTATCCCGCTTCCATCAGTACCTTCACCGCCTTGTCAAGGTTTGTCTCCTTGACAAGGATATAATCCGTGTTATAGGTTGATACCGCAAAGATGCCAATGCCGTTATCCGCAAGGATGGTGGAGATGGCCGAGAGAATACCGACCAAACCAAAGTCCAGCACTCCCTCGATCTGAAAACCACGCCAGCCATCGTCACGAGCGATTGTCTTTTCCGGCATATTCTCAGCCGGACACACAAGCGAAAGTTCATCGTCCGTCTTGCATAGAAAAAAGAAATCCAGACTTTTCGGAAGATCAGACAGCTTGTTCAGCTTGCTGATGGATAATTTATAAGACAGTATTTTCAGCGTCATTTTCCGATATGCTCCTTCCATTCTTCATCATGAATGATAGCTCTCATTCCTAGCGTATAGTCTACCATAAAACCACCTCCTCGCAATCTTCTGTTTCTCGTTGTGCGCCAATTTGCCTTCTCCTACGGGGAGCTTAAATGATTGGATAAACGTTCAAAGCTCTTCCTTTTTTCAGCATTGAAAACGGTTCAAGATCTTCAAAATGCATCAAAAGCCAAGTTTCAAAGAAATAGTTGCTCAACAATAGCTTATACTCCTTAGCGTCCTGAATCACTCTTTGAATAGTCGGCAGCGCATCGCAATCGAAACAAGATATATCATTATATTTTTCTATACGCCATTTATAGTAAACGCATTTGATTTTAACGTTTTGAAGAGTTCAAGTTATTTGAATCTTCGTTGTAGATCAATGCTAAAGCGAACAGTTTAAAGTCGTTTACTATACATCAAGCTCAACCAAAGCATCTCCGCGTTCATAATCAGCCTTCAAAGGATAATTCGACATCCAATGATTTGTCAAATGAGAAAATGTTTCATTTGATTGGTAGGACATCTGATCCATGGATATTTTCTGACACCATTGTCATTTCCAGTGAGACAATAGCCTCCTCTCTTTAATCGATTGTATTCCGCAAAGCGGTCGCAAATTTCTTTAACAAGGTTAATCTGTTCCTGGCTCATGCCATAACTTTCTATCAGCTGGCATTCAATTTTATATGTTTCCTCTCTAGCTTGCTTTCATACGGAGAAATCAAGTCATGTGAATCGTAAAGAAATTTTTCCATTTTTCAAGCAATTCATTCTTATGCTGTTCTTCTTCAGTTAGTATTCTTTCAGTCATAAATCCAGCTGTAACATTCGATACTTATTATACATTATCAGACTTCTTTTGTCAACTATCATTTGCATTGCACAACGCTTTTTCTTCCTATATTTTACCAATCCATTCATTCCGTCTTACATGTGGGTCGTGACGAGAAAGGTTTTCATATGATATGCATAATCTTGAATTCCCTGTCGCAGTTGTAACCAACAACAAGCTGAATATAGAAAGATCGTTACTATTCTTACACTACGGAAGATTGATCCATGTCTGCATCTACGCAGAAAACCTGAACGGATGCTACTTTCTCTATTCCCTGGGTGATTCCAATGATCTCGATATATCTTCGGTGGAAGGATACCAGCTGCCAGTTATTATTTCACTTCGATCAAGCCTTGCTTGCGGTTCTTGTCGGAAATCAGATTATACTCAGAATAGAAGTAATTGCGAAGAAGCCTCGCATCTTGCGAATCTTCATATATGTGATGCAGCTCACCATTTGTCAAGATGAAGCCTAGGGCATTATTAAAATACTGCTCACCTTCTTGCGGCTCCAAGATGTTGGTAAAGCACTGGATGGATTGCGAGAGTTCTAAAATATTAGCGTAATACGGGCACAGTGGCAAACCACCTGCATACATGATATAGGGTGTCAAGGCGCATAAGTCAAGCTCGTGGTTCAAATCCAGGTCAATCAGATCGACACTATTTGACCAGATGAAATAAGGAACTTGCCGTTTGACAAGATGTTCGTTCTCTATTCCCAGAGCATAGTAGCTGACTAACGAAGGCGCGTGATCACCCACCATGCATACGATCACTGGACGGCTTGACTGCCCGAAATACTCAACTAGATCCTGGATCGCTTCATCCGACATCTTGATGCTGGTCAGATATTCGTCCAGTTCTTCACTCGAATATTCATTCTGGACAAAGACATTGTCATATTCCCGCTGGTTTAATGTCCAATCGCCATGGTTCTGGATCGTGATGCAGAAGGTGAAGCGAGGATGGTCTGGCATGCTTTCATAGAATCTTTGCAGGTTCTTGAACACCGAACGGTCTGTCGCGTAAGGCCGTTCGCCATAGAACTCCAAGTCGTCAAAATCCGATTCAAACCAGCTTTCATCAAAGCCAAGCTGCTTCCAAGCGCTTTGTCGATGGTAGTTGGATGGATAGGAGGGGTGGAGCGCCATCGTATAGTAGCCCAAGTCTTTCAAGTATTTGACGATGGAGACGTAATTGGTGAAATTCAGGTTGTTGAAGGGGGAATATGTATTCAGCAAGGAAATCGAATTCCCTGTCAACAATTCATATTCGCTGTCATTGGTTCCGCCACCAACGACTGGAACTGCCGCATGTCCTTTGAATCCTTCCAGGTTCCTGTAGTTCTCCATGAAATCTATGTCTGTCTCCAAATCAAGCAGATCATTCAAGTCATAATAGGTTTCGTTCAATATGAGAATGATATCCGGGTATTCCTGGCTTGTTGCGACAATAGGATCAAGTAGCTCGATTGCATCCGCTGCATACCCTTGCGGCTGAATTGCTTGAACATTGCCATGTTTCAAGTTCGCCGCTGTTCCTACGACAAAACCGTACCATAGATAATACTGCTCCCAGCTCCAGCGTTGTTCAGGAAGAATGTTGTTTTCTGAAAAGAGGCAGTTAAAAAAGAGTGCGAAGTCAACGATTACGATCGCAATCTTCGACCATAAGGCAGCTTTCGTTTTCCTCAGCAAGAACTCTGCTGCTAGGATCGTTGCCAAGATCAAACTAAAGCAGACGAGCATGGCAATGACGTTTTGATCCAGAGGAAAGTGGTAGTTGCCGATCACTTCGCCTGCCGTGCCAATGTTGCGGTAATCCTGGTAAACGAGCACCGTCCCCCGGAACAACACTTCATAATAGTTGACCAAGGACGTGACCACGCACAAAATACCCAGTAACGCCAGCAGGATCGCCGACCCATGACCAAGCAATGATAACGGTCCAACGATCATCAACAAGATCCAGAAGCCCCATAAATACACGTCATCCTGCACTTCACCGCGGAAATTATTGATAAAATTGATCATGGAATAGTAAAAAGATAGATTCATTAACCCAGCGATCAAGAAGGATTCGATTATTTTGACAAGATAATATCTAACATTCTTAAACTTTTTTTCTGCCATAGTGTCTCCTGTAGCGTTTTCCTTGCGAATCCTACCATAGATCATTGCAAGTGTCAAGAAAAAATCATTGTATGATTTCGATTTCAATTCATCTCGCATGAAAAGACCTAAAATGAGCATGTGCCCCTTTGTTTCCTTAGCGGAAATGATAGCCTTCCGCGACATAGGGATAGCAGACGCTGCACGAAATCACATAGATCCAATGGTTTGACGAAGCATGGATGACATCGCCTACCTGATTGCGTTGACACTTGTAAACTAGTTGCTGTTGCGTGCGTAGACAAACTTGCCAAGATCCGCCACATAGGTGCAACAGCTGCGCTGGAATAAGATGAAAGCATCGAACGTTTCTGCGAACAACATGAAACGCCATTGCGATACAGGGTTGTTGATCTTGGTATCGACCGACCCACCTAGACAATCAATATCCTAGCGTACAACTCTCCTGCGGAAATACAGCACAGACAATAGAAATTGCTGCTAGATATTGTAATCAGGCAGGAATTGCCAAACCGCTGCAAATACAGGCAGCTATCATTTGGATACACGCGGCCGTAGCCAGTTCTTAATGCATTGATCGTGTATGCCTGGATTTAAGATAAGAGTTTGTCAACGGAATAGCGCAGATCTTGTTGCGCATGAACCACCTATAGATAACCCCTGTTTGTCAGAAGCTTCACATCACCTGCTCGCTGTTCATCGAACCTTTCACCTGAAGAATCTGGAACAGATATTTTCAATCGTTCCGCATATAAATGCAGGCAGACGATGCAGAATTCTTCATACTTGCGTACAAGAATAGTCTTCCAGTATTGATCACCGAAAATCAGGTACTGCTAACTCTGCCTTTAACCATTTATATGGCACAATTCCAAGATGATACATGACAACAAGAATGCCTGGATTGCCCTGAAGTGAAAGTTACCAGCAAGTTAAATCAGATATGGCTACCCATGCCAACGATCCTTTATATAGCGCAATTCTACGATGATGCATGGCCGCAAGAATGCCTGGATTGCCCTGAAGTGAAAGTTACCAGCAAGTTAAATCAACTATGGCTAACCATGCCAACGACCCTTTATATAGCA
>OMYM01000090.1 GCA_900315225.1 uncultured Erysipelotrichaceae bacterium
TACGGCCGAGCTTCGCATAGTAGCAAAGCGGAGCGACCGCCTGATAAATATCAGTATGCGAAACGATGAGTTCCGCAATGAATGCAACAACAATAATCACATCCATAAGCCGCCTCCTTTCTAGCATCGCTGGACAAGGAGGTTCCATAAACAGAACTGGTCCCTGCTCGATGCAAATGCACCGGAAGGACGCAGCCGCCACCGTATGATGACATCGCCACCGTTAAAATAGCGCATCCAATCTGTCCCATGCATTGAGAATGTCAAGCGAAAGATGCCGACCCAAAAGACAAGGACGCAAAAGCCGCGCGAATGTCCCGCAAGGAGGCGATTGCGCGCAAGCAGACTGCCCTATCGTGATCATTTTCGGGCATTCCACAGCAAGCCTCATCAAAAAAAGTTGCGTTTTCTTTCCGCATGGCCTAATATAATACACGAAAGGCCACCAGTGACGGCTGGTCCTTCCAGTGAAGATGAACAGAATAAACCGCTCAAGTCCAGGCAAGAACACGGGCGGTTTTTTTGTTCATGCGCGTTGGCTCATTCTTTGTTTTCTTGATGATCAATCAGAATGAGTATCACGATGAAGTATCATTTGACTACAGTGTCATACATTGAACAATAAAATACTGCTTACAGCATGTACTCATGCTGTAAGCAGTACTTCCATGCCCTGGGAATTCAGGGTTTTCTTAATGCTTTCTTCCAAATATGCGTCTGTGATGACGATTGTGGATTCCCTGGGAATATTCAAGGGAACAGTTCCTGTCTTTTGGAACTTTTCACTTTCCGTCAAGATTACTACGTGGTCGCATGAGGAAGAAAGGTCGCGCATGGCTTGGGCGCGCATCTGATCCTTGTTGGTAAAGCCCGTTCGTTCACTCCAGCCATCTGTACCACATAGGCAGTATTTGACATGGTAATTCATTGCGCCATCCTTGACCATTGGTCCAACTAAGCATTGGGAGTCATTTTGGTAGATTCCGCCAAGAAGAACAATGTTCACTTGTTCATTGCGGATGAACTCCGCAATGAATGCGCTGTTTGTAACAATCGTAACGTTTTTTCTCTTAGAGCCAATCAGGCTAGCCGCCAAGGCGCAGCAACTCCCGTTCTCAATCATGACGGTATCACCATCTCGAATGAGTTCTACGGCTTTTGCTGCAATCCTCATCTTCTCCTCATAATGGTAGGCCAACCTGCCATTGATGTCATCGGTGTCGACCAATGTCGCGTATCCATGGTTCCGCTTGATCATGTGCATTGCTTCAAGCGCATCCAGATCTTTTCTAATTGTGACCTGTGACACATTCAGCGCCTTGGATAATTCAACGACTTGAACCGTTTCTTTTTCCGTCAATAACTGAAGTATCTTCGTCTGTCTGTCTTTCTTCATATACACAGCCCCCTACTATTGTAACACAACTAAGAGGAAGTGTGGAAAAAAATATTTCCCCAAAGCAAACACTTTCATTCGAAAGTAAAATTTCTTTCAAAGGTGAAAAAAGTACTTGACACATAGAATGACCTGTGCTAGTATATTAGCGTTACAAAACAGTTTAAACTTACGAATGTAACGGGAGGAAGTTATGAAGAATACGGAACACTTTGGATCACTTACCGAAAGAATGAAGAATTTCCGAGAAGAAGTTCTTGACGAGAAGCCATATATCGATGCTGAGCGCGCTGTATTAGCAACCGTCGCATACAAAGAAAACCAGAATCAGCCAAGGGTCATGATGCGTGCCTTGATGCTTCAGAAGATCCTCGAAAATATGTCCATCTACATTGAGGATAAGACATTGATTGCGGGAAACCAGGCGGGAAAGAATAGAAATGCCCCGATATTCCCTGAATATACACTGAAGTTTGTGCTTGATGAACTGGATCTCTTTGCGAAAAGAG
The DNA here is from genome assembly GCA_900315225.1 of uncultured Erysipelotrichaceae bacterium. Lineage (GTDB taxonomy): Bacteria > Bacillota_I > Bacilli_A > Erysipelotrichales > Erysipelotrichaceae > Bulleidia. The sequence goes on from OMYM01000090.1 coordinate 1,906, forward strand.
ATGGGGATGTGTTCTATATCACAGAAGAAACAAAGCAACAGCTACGTGAGATTGCGCCTTTCTGGGAGAATAACAATCTTAGGGCAAAGGGAGAGGCTCTATTGCCTGATGAAATGAGTGTCTTCATGGAGACTGGTGTGTTTGGCATGGAGGGAAAGCTAAATGCTGGAGATGCGCATTTGGCGGTAAACTATGAAAGGGTCTTGCGTGAGGGACTGAAGGGATATGAAGAAAGAACGAGAAGACTGAAGAGTGCGTTGGATCTTACGGATCCTGCATCTATCGACAAGTATGTCTTCTACAAGGCGGTATTGGTTGTCATTGACGCTGTGCATTCTTTTGCGCTAAGATATAGCGCTCTAGCAAATGATTTGGCCATGAACGAGGCAGATCCAGCCAGAAAGAATGAACTGTTACAGATGAGCAGGATCTGTGCAAGAGTTCCGTATGAACCTGCTTCTTCCTTCAGGGAAGCTGTGCAATCGGTTTGGTTTATCCAGCTGATCCTGCAGATTGAGTCCAATGGACACTCTTTGAGCTATGGTAGATTTGACCAATACATGTATCCCTACTTCATCAATGACTTGAGGAACGAAAGAATCACAAAGAACGAGGCACTTGAATTATTAACGTGTTTGTGGATCAAGACCCTCACCATTAACAAGGTCAGAAGCCAAGCGCATACGCTTAGCTCGGCGGGATCTCCCATGTACCAAAACGTCACGATCGCAGGACAGACAACGGATAAGAAAGATGCTGTCAATGAATTGAGCTTCCTTGTCCTTCAATCGGTGGCACAAACACGTTTGACACAACCAAACCTCACTGTCCGCTATCACGCGAACATAAACAAGAAGTTCTTTGATGAGTGCATTGAAGTAATGAAGCTTGGCTTTGGCATGCCAGCCCTCAATAATGATGAGATCATCATTCCTTCGTTCATCAACTGGGGTGTCAAGGAAGAAGATGCCTATAACTATAGCGCCATTGGCTGTGTGGAGACAGCAGTTCCCGGCAAGTGGGGATATCGATGCACAGGTATGTCTTATGTGAACTTTCCTCGTTTGTTGTTATGCGCAATGAACAATGGAATTGACTTGACAAGTGGAAAGAGATTCACCAAGGGATATGGCTACTTTACGGAGTGGAAAGACTTTGACCAACTCATGGATGTCTGGGACAAGACATTGCGTGAGTTCACGAGGTATAGCGTCATTGTCGAGAATGCAATTGACAAGGCAAGCGAAAGAGATGTCCCAGACATCCTGTGTTCTGCCCTTACCGATGATTGCATCGGTAGAGGAAAGACCATCAAAGAAGGGGGAGCTGTGTACGACTTCATCTCTGGTCTACAGGTAGGTATTGCGAACATGGCAGACTCGCTTGCAGCAATCAAGAAACTGGTCTACGAAGAGAGAAAAATTACCCCAGACCAATTGTGGAATGCGATACTTGATGATTTCCAGAGCGAAGAAAACAAGCGTATCCAAGAGATGTTGGTGAATGATGCGCCTAAATATGGCAATGACAACGATGCTGTAGATCTTTTAGCGATTAAAGCTTATGACAGCTATCTTGACGAAATCAAGAAATACCCAAATACTAGGTTTGCCAGGGGACCCATTGGAGGAATTCGCTATGGCGGTACTTCTTCCATCAGCGCCAATGTCGGTCAAGGCATGGGCACAATGGCAACGCCAGATGGAAGAAATGCCAAGGAACCTCTTGCGGAAGGGTGTTCACCTGCCCATAACGCCGATAAGAGTGGTCCTACCGCCGTATTCAAGTCCATTGCCAAGCTACCAACCGAAAAGATCACGGGTGGTGTCTTGTTAAACCAAAAGATGACGCCACAAATGCTGTCTACGGAAGAAAATAAACAAAAACTGGAAATGTTGATCAAGACATTCTTCAATCGTCTCCATGGTTATCATGTGCAGTATAACATTGTGTCAAGAGAAACATTGCTTGATGCCCAGGCACATCCAGAAAACCACAAGGATCTCATTGTCAGGGTTGCTGGATACAGTGCATTCTTCAATGTTCTCTCAAGAAAGACACAGGATGACATTATCGGAAGAACAGAACAAACATTATAGAGGAAAAAATTATGAAACTGTTTATCGACGACGCGAATATCGATGCAATCAAGGAACTCATTGAATACTATCCCATTGATGGCGTGACAACCAACCCATCCATCCTCGCCAAGGCAAAGAAAGACCCAAGGGAAACACTCCTTGCGATCCGTAAAGCCATTGGCGATGACATGATCATCTTTGCCCAAGCAGTGGATCTCTCATATGAAGGGATGATTCAAGATGCTCATATGATCATGGAACTTCTTGGCAAGAATACCGTTGTCAAGATTCCTTCCACGCCAACTGGCTTTAAAGCGATCAAGGCATTGAAGAAAGAAGGCATCACAACCTGTGGAACTGTCGTATACACCCCAATGCAGGCATACCTCGCTGCTAAGGCTGGCGCTTCTTATGTAGCCCCATATGTCAATCGCATCGACAACATGGGATATGATGGCGTAGCGATCGTGAAGCAGATCCAAGATATTCTTGAAACAAACAACATGGATTGCGAAGTTCTTGCGGCTTCGTTCAAAAACAGCCAACAGGTTCTTGAGCTGTGTGAATATGGTGTGGCCAATGCTACATGTGCCGCCGATGTCATCAAGGCATTTGTCAAGAATCCTGCCATTGACGCTGCTGTAGATGATTTCGTGAGTGACTTTCAGTCACTCACGGGCAAGACTTCCATGTGTGCTCTTGATTGACATTCATAACGAAACAACCGCCCTTTGGGCGGTTGTTTTTTCATGAATCATACACCAACATGTCTTCATCGTTGAACAAACGATCTTTCAACTCAATGACATTCTTGTCGTTAAGACCAAAATCGTAGATAGACGCTATGATCAACTGATGATCTGGTAGATCTTGTTGTATCATCTGCAGCATTTTTTCCACCGTGGAATATTCTACCTCTTTGCCTGTTGGTGAATCAAGAATGATAGGCAGAGATAGACCAGTGTATCTTTCAATCATCTTAATATAGGAAAGCTTGAAGGCAAATACCGTCTTGTATAAAACAAGACCCGAAAGATGCTTTCTGTTTTTTTCTGAAACATCGACATTTGGGATGCCAAACTTTTGGGTATAATAGTTGAGTTGGCTTTGCATCTCCAATGCGACATCGTTGCCTTCGTTGACTTGTCTTTTGATTCTTTCCTGTAGTTGTTCTCGTTGTGTTTGCAGTTGGTCGATGATCCTCTTGGTCGCAATGGCATCGATCTTGATCTTCCTGATATCGGAGTCAAACGAAGCAATGGCGCTTTGGATATCAAGCAATTGTGCCTTGCTTTCTTTTTCCTCTTGAAGAGATGAAAGCTGTTGGTTGATTTTAGCGACATCAGACGCAAGAATTTCCCTTCTCGTCTTCATAAACTCGGTATGGTCTTCAAATCCAACCAATGTCTGTTTTGTGACAGGTATTTCTTCGCCGCTTTCCGAAAGAACCATCAAGTGATATCTGGCTATGAAATCCACCAGTTCTGTGTTCTTCCTAAGAAAATGGGATATCTGTTCTATTTCTTCAAGCAGGGCTTTTCTTTCCGTTAACAACGCTTCGATCTTGCGGTCTCGCTCAAGCGATGGATCGTCAGGGCTATCATCCATTTCCTGCAAGCCATTTTCTTTCTGGTATTCGCCGACACTCAACATGTATCTATATTTCTTGATCGATTTTTCCACGTTGCTTAGCTGCTCAAGGTCATTTGTGCATTCTTTGTTAGCAAGTCCTCTAATCAATGCCTCAACGCTAAAATGAACGTTCCCAATGACTGTCCCATAGTTCAACATTGAACTGCCTCTTTCTTGATCCATGTATAGCACGCCAAGGGTATTGCTTAAGACATCGTTATTTTCACAACCCGTGAGAACAGACAAGGCAGAATTGAATTGCGTGGGAAGCGAATACTCTCTATGATTTCCATCATCCTCAATGGAGAGAAATGTATTCAGCCTATAGACGCGGTATGACTTTCCTTTGTTTTCAACTGTCGTCCAGAATTCCAATTGATGGTAATTCATGCCGTTGATATTGGGAATGGGATATCCCAAGGCATATAACATGGCACGGACAAGGGTTGTTTTTCCCACGGTATTCTTCTTGCTGTAGATAATGTTTGTTGAAGGGGAGAACTTGAATGTTCTTTGGTAGAACCCTTCTTGTATGGTAAGCTCCATTATTTTCATAGATTCACTTCTTTCTTGATCGTGTTAATGGATTTTGTACGCATCAATGTTCGATGTAGAATGATTTTGACAAGTATTTCCTTTGTATCTTCAGCAACCGCTTCAACAAGATCAAGGTATTGATCCCATTGCGTAGCCACAAAATCATCGATGCTTTTCCTTGCCTGGCGAAAGCCAGACATGATTCTTGCGTAAACCTGATAGTCCATCATGTTCTGGTTGATGATCAATTGATACTTGGCATTGATTTCTTCCGCTCGTTCTTCATCGATACCTTTGATTACTTCCAATATTTCCACTTTGTCCGCAACCAGTACAATCAATGGCCAGATCAGTTTTTCCTTTGTAATAGCAATTGACAAATCCGCCATTGTCGCATTATGCCATATTTGTATGAGTTTTTCATCTATCTCAGGAACATCGATTTGGCGAAGATAATCATTGATACATGTTTTGATTGTTTCGTATTGTTGTTCTTCGCCATGGTATGGAATGACACGTATATCCAGTTTATTCACATCAAATGCATTATATCCCTTCTCTTGCAAAACGCCCTTGATTTTTTCTTGTGCTGTCACAGGCAGTTCTTCAAAACGCATGTGAGAGCTGTCTCCATCGAATGTATTAACATTTGTGACATATGTGAATAATTGTCCATTGCCAATTTTAGCGGCTTCATTCAGTGTTTCCAAGGCTTCATTGAACTTTTCATTGCCTTGTGAATCATCCTTTGCTTGTACGTATATTTTTCGGTGATTGCTTAAAGTGATTTCAATGTTATCTGTCTTTCCTTCAACCTTCAATTTTTCCGCATCCTGAATATTCTCGAAAAACACTATAATCGCCGCATTGATTCGAAAGTCCCGATCAAAAGCAGGTGGCGATGCATA
>OMYM01000176.1 GCA_900315225.1 uncultured Erysipelotrichaceae bacterium
CTGAAGGAACCGCCGAAGCCAATGAGCGTGTCGCAAAAGACATGCTTAAGAAGGGCTTTGACTTCCAGACCATCGTTGACATCAGCAAGCTTCCAGAAGAAAAGGTCAGAAGCTTTGCGGCAAAGATGAACGCAAGCAGCATCGCGTAGGAAGACAAGTGCAGCATTCCTTCCGCTCCCTTTTGGCCATCTTGAGGCGCAAGGATGACGGAACGGACTACATCTGAACAAGTGTCTCAAATCGGTGCCAGGGAAGGGCAGTTCCCTGGCACCGATTTTTTTCCAAGCCGTAATCATCAGCACAACCAGATAGCAAAATGAGGCAGAAAGATTCACTGCCGTATGCAGAAAAATGAGGCTTGCCAACAGGCATGGAGCTATTCACGGGTGGGTCTGCCCAGCATAATGTTTCTCATATTTTTACACATAAATCAATTCTTGACTTAATTGTCTATCTATTCCCCCAGTCAAGTATATACGCGAAACGATTGTAAAGAGCCTTTCCACAAATTTGATCTTTCCAGTATAGCATCGTTCCTTGAGGACATGATGCATTTCCCTAGCAAATGCATCGTGTCGGGTGGTATAATTGTTTTCATGAAAACAATCGTATGCGCCGAGTACCAGAAAGAGCCGGTTCTGCGAACAATGGCTGAGAAAAATAACGGCTTGTTGACTGACGTTCGCGTCAAGTCATTGCGAAATTTGATCGACACGGAGTCTTTCGATAGCGTTGTGCTACAGCTTCAATTGGCGAAATTGCTGCAGAGACAAAAAGATTGCTTCCCGATCTATGCGGATATGTTTGCTTATCCCGCATTCATTGGGGAGATTCTTTCTTTCGCAAGGGAATGCGCCTTGTATGACGTACAGCCGGATGACCTGCCCGCAGGGAATTCCATGCAAAGGGAATTGAAGGGCATCCTGGGGCAGGCCATTTCCCTGGACTATAGCGAAAAGGAACTCTATCGGGATAGACAGAAGTATATTGAACGCATTGCAGGGATGGAAAAAATTGCCATATATCCTCAGTTTGAGAAAGATCCCTTCATGCACAGAATGCTGAAGGATCTTGAAAAAAGATGTGAATGCATTGAACCACCCACGCATGCTGTGCCAAGGAAACTGCGTTATGCCTTGAATATGCGCCAGGAGATCGAGGCGATTGCCCAGGATATTTGCCTGAAGGAAGAGACTTGCAATGTGGTTCTTACCGCACCAAGCGCACAGTTTCCTGTGCTTGCCCAGGTGTTTGAAAGATATGGGATTCCCTTCTCAAGCACACATGAGAATCATCCACTGCATTTGCCTAAGATCTTTGCCGCATTGGTTCGCCTGGGGCTAGAGAAAGATCCTGCGTATCTTTTGGATGCCATTCGCATGGATGCCTTCCAAGTCTAGTGCCCAGATTATCTCATGCCGTTCCTTGAAGCAACATTGACGGGGTTTACCATCGACGATATCGCCGAATCGATCGAAGGGACTGTCTTTGCGAAACATATGGAACACTACACGGGCATGAAGGAACAGGCGGAGGGTTATCTGAACTTGATCCAGTCTCAGATTGGTTCTTTGTTATCGTGCCAAGAGGACAAGGATGTTCTTGTGGCAGCCTACAACATCTTGTGTCATTCTCCTTTCCTGGAACAGGAAAAGGAGCTGATGGCAGGCATGCATATCCGCATGGTTCTACAGGAAGCGATGGACTACATGGAAACGAAACAGGATATCCTGTTTTTGGTGACTGCCCTAGAACAAGGGGATGCGTCTAGTTCTTCGTATGTGACGGATTTCTGTGTTGTAACGGATTTGTCACGTCCTGTAGAAGCGAAACAAAGAACGTATGTCGTTGGTTGCTCTGGCGCAAACTATCCTGGATACAAGGCGAAAAGCGGCTTGTTCGATGAGTCTTATGTCGCCATGATCGACAAGTATCCTAGTGCCAAGGAACGTTATGAACTCTACGTTTCCCAACTTTCCTGGATTGTGCATAGCGCAAGCGAGGAATTGGTCTATAGCTATTGCACAAACGACTATCAGGGAAGGGAGATCCAATTGTCTTTCGACATTGAGTCGTTGTTTGACAAGTCTACGATAACCAAATGGGATTTGAAGCAGATGCGTCCCTGTGACAAGAGATCTCATGTCTTGGAAACAGATACAGCAAAACTTCTCTTTGCGCCGGATGGTGTGGTCACGGGATCTATTTCAACCATTGAACGTTTCTTCAACTGTCCATATTCCTATTTCCTGCAATCAGGTTTGAAGTTACGCCGACCAGATCCCACAACGCTTGATGGAAGTGTCATTGGAACCATCCAGCACCATGTGATGGAGACATTGATCAAGCGCCATGGCAAGGACTATGCCAATGCGTCCAGGGAAGAGATCGAGGAGATCCTGATGCCTTGTTTCGATGGACTCAAAGCAATGAATCCACGTTTGGCAGATGAAGCGGACATGACATGCGAGAGAATGTTATTGGGTTTGGAAAGATCACTGCAGTTTCTATCGGACATGGAAAAGCATACTTCGTATGCGCCAAAGTACATGGAGAAGCGTTTCCAGAATTTTCCCATTGTCCCTGGTGTTTCGCTACGGGGAACCATCGACCGTCTGGACACATTCGCCAATGATTTCAGGATCATCGACTACAAGTCTTCCGAAAAGTCTCTCAGTGACAAGAATGTCAAACAAGGAAGGCAACTTCAGTTGTTAACGTACTTGGTTACTGCCGCTACTCTCTTTGATGTTCGTCCAGCTGGTGCGTATTACTTCTCCATGAAGGAAAGCCCCTACGATATGGTCGCTTGTTCTGCAACACAAAAAGCAATCAACGAGACGGACTGGAGCGAAGAGGCGCAAATCGAGAACATGATCGCGGAAAGAAAGCTCAAGGGATGGACATTGAAGCCAGAGGGAGAGACGGTCGCTATTGACGATGATGATCGTCATTTCCCCGTTAACAAGCGTTATATCCGTGACTATGATTCCATCGTTGATTGTCTCCACGAGATCTATGGCTATTTCTTCGATGAAACAACTTCTGGAAACATTGGCTTGACCCCGATTGAAAACGCATGCATGTTCTGCGACTATCGACCAATTTGTCGCTTCCATGGGGAATATGCTGTAGCTAAGGAAATCTATGAGGGAGACCTCAAGAAAGGAGAACCCCAGGCATGAATTTTGACCAAGAACAAACTCAGGCAATCAATGCGGTAGGCTCGAATATCCTTGTGTCTGCCTCAGCTGGCGCAGGCAAGACAGGCGTGCTTGTTGCCCGCCTGCAAAAGCGTTGCGTCAAGGACAGGATCGACTTGTCGCGCATTCTGGCAATGACCTTTACCGCTGCCGCTGCGGCAGAGATGAAAAAACGCCTTGCTTCCCAATTGCATGGCATGTTCGAAAACGCCATCGATCTTGATGAGAAACAATGGCTTTCCGATCAATTGATCGCCTTGGAATCGGCGTATATCACGACCATCGACTCGTTTTGCCTGACCATTATCCGCAAATACTGCAACGTCATCGGATTAGACCCTGCCATTGCGACAAATATCCTGGATGAAGGGACGCAGACCATTATGCGCAAGGAAGCATTCCATGAAGCATTGTCTGTGTTCTATGCTTCTTATCCCCAGGAGACCATCGACTTGTTGCGGTATTTCTCACTTCGCAGCGAGGACTACGATGCCTTGTATAACTTGACGGAGAAAATCAACCTGGCAGCCAATGCCGGCATGGATCCCGAAGGTTGGTATGCCCAGGCACGCGACAGCTATAAGACCATCAAGCGTCTTAATGACATGGATCCCGTGATACTCGATGGCTTCTTTGGCTATCTTTCGCTTGAATGCAAGAAGTGTTCTTCCATCCTGGATGCCATGGAATATCATGGCAAAGATGATCCAAAGGTCGATCTTGAACTCATTGCCAAAAAGAAAAACGCCCTTGTCAATTGCCTCAATGCCCTGCAGGAACATGACTATGCGACCTATGGCAATGCCCTTGAAGGATTGCATTTCCTCAAGACATCCGCCAGTGGAAAAAACGAGGCGTATAAAAAAGAACGCGATAAGTTAAACAAGCAGGTCAAAAGCATGCTTGAAGAGCATTTTGACAGCGATATGCTTGTCCAGGACAACAACGAATTGACGATGATCTGTCGCAATCTTGTCGACCTGGCCAAGCTTTCCCACGATCTTTTCCAGGAAGCGAAGAAGCAAAAGGTATGCATGGACTTTGGCGACATGGAACGTTATGCATTTGAAATCCTGAAGAAGAACGATGGGGTAGTAGCGAAAATCTTGCGCGACTCCCTCGATGAAATCATGGTCGATGAATTCCAAGACACAAGTGAATTGCAGAATGCGATCATCGAGATGATATCCAAGGGAAACAATGTGTTCCGCGTTGGCGATGTAAAGCAATCCATCTATCGCTTCCGCCAGGCAAAGCCACAGTTGATGCGTTCCTTGATGGAGGATGAAAACACTCTCCAAATCACATTGCGACATAACTACCGTTCCAAGCAATCCATCGTTGCTTTCACCAATCTGTTGTTCCAAAGACTCATGAACATTCCTGGATCCAAGGATACATACGAGGAACGCGATACCGTTTCCATTGGTGCTTCCTATCAGGTGGAAGAGCCTGTGCCTGTGGAGTTCATCATGCTGGACAATCCCAAGAACAAGAGCGATGAAGAGACGAATGACGAGGAAGGTCCTTCTAGCGCCAAGGATGCCAAGGCAAGCTATATTGCCGCAAGGATCCTGCAGATGAAGAAGGAAGATCCAAGCTTGCGTTTTGGCTCCTTTGCGGTGTTGGTCAAGGCACATGCGGACAAGGCTCCCTTGCGCAGTGCCTTTGATGCCTATGGCATCCCCTATGAGATTGACGCAAGGGAGGGGTTCTTTCAATCAGAGCTATGCCAAGTAGTGTTAAGCTTAGTGCGTTTTATCTGCGATGAGAGCGACACCATCTCATTGGCTGCCGTTCTTGCCTCGGAACTCTATGGCTTTAGCGATCAATACCTTGCGACCCTGAAGATCAACCACAATACCCTTTTGGATGGCATCAAAGAGGAACATCCGGAAATCTTCGAGGAATGTCACAGACTCAGGGAAATTGCCCGCAATGAATCCATTTGCGCCTTCTTGAACGAAGTCGCAAAGCTTCATGGTTTCTTCAACAAGCTCGATGAGAAACAACAGGCAAACTTCGACTATCTGTTTGAAAAAGCGATCAACACCGATATGCCAAGCCTGCATGCCTTCCTTGCGATCATGGAGGCAGGCGAAACGGAGAAGTCTTCCGAGGCAATGTCCAAGGGAAAGGACGATGATGTCGTCACCGTGACAACCATCCATCAATCCAAGGGACTTCAATACGGGGTGGTGTTTCTTTGGTCTTCCAACCAGAACTATTTTGCGGACACAAGAGAAGCGTTGATCATCCAAGATAGCCTCATTGGCATGAAGCATATCAGCTTCCCCTATCTTGGCAGACGGACAACCGTACAACGTTTGGCAGTGGAATACGCGGCAGGTCTTGAAGACATAGAAGAATATGTACGGCTTCTCTATGTCGCTGTCACGCGTGCCCAGGCACGCTTGATCATCGTGGACATAGAGAAAGAAGATCCCCCTGTCGTCACAATGACCCAGGGAATCCTGTCCTTGCGCAAGGGATTCAGTGGATTGATCTTGCGGGCATTGGAAAACGGACCGCTCTTTGTCCGTTGCCATGATGCGACCGACTATACCAAAGATGAAATACAGGCAACGAAAAAATACGTGAATGAACTTCCTGTTCTCTCCTTTCAGCCAGAAATATTCACCCCGCTTGCCAAGCCAAGCGAAAACGAGATGACACGACTTGCGCCACTAGAGCTAATGAACAAATCATCCCGCAGGCACGGCACATACATCCATGAAGTCATTGAGAATTTGCCCAATAGGACATGGACCATGGATGACTTCAAGGACTTGGCATTGACCAAAGGTGACCGCAAGAGACTGTTGGAATTCTCACATAGCGACTTGTACCATCGCTCTTTGGCCATGGAGATCCACAAGGAATATCCCTTCTATGTGGAGACTGCATCGCTAAGGATCAGTGGCACCATGGACTTTGTCGCAATCTCCAGCGACACCATCATCTTGGTTGACTTCAAGACCGACCATGCGGAACCCGAGGAACTGCAATTGCGCTACAGCGACCAAATCAACACCTATCGCAAGGCATTGCGTGTGTTGTTCCCAGGCAAAAACATCGAGGCATACGCCTGGTCTTTCCACGACAATTGTGCCGTAGAAATCGAAGAAGAAGAATAACAAAGGCTTGGCATTCGCCAAGCCTTTTTCAACGCCTTGGAGGAATCGCAGGACCTGCCCCGTCCGTCACAATGACATTGCTGTTGCGTCTTGCCTTCTCGACAAGATTGGAAAGAAGATTACGTACTTCCCTAGGTTCCTTGATGTTCTTGAGGGTCAAATGCGGCAGGGATTTATCGGAGGAATCCACCAGAATATCCCCAGTGCCAATGATCTTCTGCCAGAAAGTTCTTTTCAAGGAAATGTCGTTGATCCTAAACAAGCGAATTTCGTCTTCCTTGGAAACCCAAAGCCCCTTTTCGACAAACAAGCTGTCTTCATTCAAGCTATAGGTTGTAAACGTCCAGGGAAGACCAAGCCTATTGCATTTCTTGCCATCCCACACGAATTCCTTTACATCAAGCAGTTCCTCTGTGTTGTTCTCGGACATAGCGAATACCTCCTTTGCCTATACAGCTATATTCTATAGCATATACATGCATAAAATCAATCTAATGACAATAAATAATCTACTCCTTTGCGCATCCTGATATCCGCATCCTTGAAATGATTGCCTTCGTTCATCTCGAAGAAGGCATTTGTCATTTCCTTGATGCGTAAGGTTTCGTCCTCCACCGTTGCCATGAGTGGGTTTTTGGCATTTTTCTCCTTGTCTCCTAGCGACATGTACACATGGCGCGCCTTAACCGGCTGTTCTTCAAGGTATTTTCGAAAGCCAGGGAACCACATGGATCCCGAGGCACTCATGACACTGTCGATATGATCGCTTTTGGTTGCGTAGTACATCGCAAATAGACCTGCAAGGGAATAGCCACAGGCGATGACTCGCTTGTAAGCATGGCATTGAAACAAACGCTTTTCAATCTCTTCGACAAGCTCATCCGCCTTGCCAGCAAAGTCGTTTCCCTTCTTGAACACCCTAGGACTTGGCCACGGGGACAGATACATATCCCAATCGAAGCCATTGACCAACAGTGTTGAGCATGATAGCTCCATAGACGATTCCTCGCCAATGATAAGGGCCAATGTATCAGTGCGATATGTTTCGCTGAAATTCACGTTCATATCTTCAATACCTTGAATTCTTTCTCATCGACGCAACCAGCAGGACCAACGACACAAACCGTTGCTTCATTGATCAATCTTGCTAGTCCATCAATCCACTCTGCCATGTCGGAAGCTTTCATGGCAAGCGTCTTTTGCCTGTTTTCCACCCGTTTTTCATAAGTGTTGTTGCGGAAGTATTTACGATCAAACATACGAATCTTGCCACTGTAGCCAACCAATGGATCGGCATTTGCCAGCGTGCTGATGATGTAGTTTTCGATTTCGTCTTCTTCTTGCGATGCTTCTTCGATATATCCCGCAATGCCCTTGTACGCCTGCAAGGCAATCTGTGGCTTTGCGTCACGGTAGGAATATGCTCCAAAGTTTCCCGTGGAGTTGATCGAGAAACCAGTGCCATAGGCACCTCCCAATACCCGTATTTGTTCCCACAGGTAGTCTAGGGAAAGCATCTGCGCCAAGACACCCATGCGGGGATCTACCTTCATGCCGATTTCTTTCATGTTGTTGGCGATCGCGGTAAACGATACCTGGGAAGGGATCTCAATCAATTCATTTTCCCTCGTAGGCATGGGGTAGTGTACAACTGCCTTGTTGGCATCCATATGAGACATTCTCTCGATCATCTTAGCAATCGCCTCATCATTTCCCTCGGTGGCAGAAATGGTCAGCCTAGCGCTGGAGAACAGGATTTCCGGGAACAACGCGCAATCTTGTAAAAACTCTTCAATCTTATCGTCGTACTTCTCGTTCATTTCCTTGATAAACATGCCATAGGAATATCCTTGGGTATATTCACGGAACACTGCTTCTGCGCTATGGCGACTGGCAGCTCGCTTCATGCCATATTGTTGGCCAGAGGAAATGATCGCCTGGCGGAAATCTTCGTATTCCTGCTTCAGGATGGGACGGATTGTCTCTTTGTCATAGACGGTCTTGTACATGATTTCCAGTACTAGGTCGATGGCTTCGCTGAGCTTGTGTTTTAAAGCCGCAAACGATACCGCCGCAACGGGATAACATGCATCTCTTCTTCCATCGGGAGAGAATGCCTCGCACCAAAACGATAGCCTTCCTGTATCGCGGCGCATTGCCTTGCGCAACTCAACGAGTCCTTTGTCATGGGTGGGAAGATCCCCATGCAAGTCAAGCCATTGAGCAAATGCTCCAAGCTTTTCCCTTTTGATCCCCGCCAGATTGAAATACAGATTTACGTATACGATGGAATCGTTGAGCCTAGGATATTCCAGTACCTCCACACCTTTGATCTGTTTCTTCGTATGTTCAAATTTCTCGGGCAATGGATCAACGTCCGCCAGGGATAGCCTTGGAATGGAATCCAAAGCCTCCTTGGAATCCGTTGCTGATTGCCACTCTTCTAAGTCACAGTTAAGCTGTATGTAGCAAGCGGGATCTTGCCACTGTTGCTTGATCAAAGAAAGTTTCTTGCGCTCTTCCATTGCGTTGCGTTCCATCAATGAATTAGATGGAATCGACAACAAGGTACATAGGTGTTCCTTGTCTAACAAGAAATCCCCTAGCAACTTCTCGCAATATCCTTCGTTGATCTTCTCTCTCACCATGGGGAATATCTTGTTGAACTCTAGATACAATGCTGGATCTCCACCATAGATCCAGGAATCCATGATTCTGCCAACATTAATACGTCCCGATGGTTCATGGGGCTCGTTGTAGGAGAATTCGATGCGGTTTAACACCGACAATAGATCCTCATGGTCCAATCCCTTTGCCAAGATACGCATTACGGTTTCATGGATCACTTGCAGGCAACGAGGAACGTCTTCCTCGTTGGTGTTGCGCACCGTCAAGGCCACCCATGGCTGCAGGATGCCATCGATCAGCTCCAGCTCCACGTCTTGCCCTAGCCCTTCTTCAATGATTGGCTTGACCAAGACAGCTTCGTTGTTCCCCGCAACGACCGTGCTCAATACATCCCATACGACCAAATCAATGATATCGTCAAAGTCACACACAATCTTTCCCAGTGTCAATTGCGTCATGTCCTCGGGATCCTCATCACGGGATATCTCGTATTCATAGCGATAGGTCTTGGCTGTGACGGGTTCTTGTCTTTCATATTCGATCTTGTCTTCTCTTTTCTCATGACATGAGAAACATTCATCTAGGAAGGCAAGCATTGCCTCGATGTCCAGATCGCCATCCAATACCGTAATGGAATTGGTTGGATGGTAATACCTGCGATGGGTTTTTATTGCTTCCTCGTAAGAAAGATCTGTGATATGTTTAGGATCTCCCCCAGACACATATTTGTAGCAGGTATCAGGAAACAACATCTTGTGCATCTCATCGACAATTGTCTCGTCCACCGAGGCATATGCCCCTTTCATCTCGTTCAAGACAACGCCATTGTATTTCACTTCTTCATCTTCCTCGTGGATCACATAATGCCATCCTTCTTGGTAGAAGATATTTGGATTGTCGCAAATGGACGGGTTGAACACTGCGTCCATATACACCGACACCAGGTTCATGAAGTCTCTTGCGTTGCGCGATGAAACTGGGAACACCGTGCGGTCGGCGTATGTCAATGCGTTCATGTATGTGTTTACGCTTGACTTCAACAGCTCCGAGAAAGGATCCTTGACGGGGTATTTCTTTGATCCGCCAAGAACGCAATGTTCAAGGATGTGGAATACCCCCGTATCGTTTTCAGGGGTTGTCTTGAATGCAATCGCAAAGGTCTTGTTTTCTTCCTCGCGCTTGAGCCATCCCAACAATGCACCAGTCTTTTCGTGATGCATCTCATACAGGGTTCCCGACACATCGGGGAATTCCCGAATGCGGTCGACGACAAACCCATGCATTGTTTCACCTGTCTTTAATTCCATAGCAATATCCTCCTGCAACGCACTATGATACTATACCAGATGCGCCAAATGTTTGAAACACGCTTATGCGCCAAGCAAAAGAAAAAGAGCTTTTGCCAGCCCTCCTAGACGGAAAGATTCTCATGGCTGATAATCTGCACCATGCCTCTTTTCTGTTGCTTCAACAGCTCGTTGTACTTCCCTTCCGTCATGAATTCATGGATCTCGCTGGATCCCGCCATGTAGTCCACAACGCACATGGACTCTCTCTTTTCTGTGTTCATATCTTTCATATCCTTTCCAAATTTGTTAACAGGGAGACTAGTATACTCCTGTTGGAGGAATTTGTCAAATGTTTTTTTTCATGCTTCATTGGACGCAAGTATAGTATAATAAGCGCAAACAGGAGGAACCACCATGAAGATCTACACTGCTGAGATTCACGCTGGCGAGCAGACGGAAAAGCTTCTTGACGAAGCATGGCGCATCGCCCAGAAGCTTTCGGAAAACAAGAAATACATCAATGAGCCTTGGTTCACGCGCGAGTATCAGCTCACGCTTGCGATCAATGGCTCTGCCGCATCCGCCCGCAACCGCACGTTGCAGGATTCCTGGGTCGATGAATGCCTGCGCGATCACATCAATGACATGAAGAAAGTCCTCAATGGGTGAAAACCTTGGAGAAATCCGCTTCTTCGAATGAATGCGGGTTTTTTTCTTCATTCCCTACGCCAAGTGCCAATGCCCCGCACAAGTGCATTTTCTTGCCTAGGCCTAGCATCCTTGCGACTGTCTCGTCTGCTTCCTCACGCAGATACAACTGCACCCAACAACAGGCAACGCCCTCCTCTTGCGCTTCTAGCATCATAAACGACATGGCGATAGAACAATCCTCCAGCCATGTATCGCTGTCAGCGCACACGACAATCGCCTTGTCGCAATCCTTTAACATCATTCCCCCTGCGCTTTTGGCGCATGCCATCTGGAACAATAACCTCTTGTCCTGTACAATGTGGAACTCGCATGGCTTCCTGTTGCGGCTGGTAGGCGCAAGAAGCCCTGCCGTCAGGATCTTATGCATCTTCTCATCGTCAATCGCCTCACCCGTATACTTGCGGATGCTACGTCTGTTTCTAATCAATTCCAACAATTCCATAAGCCATACCTCTTTGTGGTATTATACCAAAGACGCACGAGTTTATCATTTCTTAATCAATGATACGCTTGTATCGTGCTACAATATAGCAAGAAACGCAAAACGAAAGGAGAACACGCATGGCGCAATACCAAGAACAATCCGCTCCCCAGCAACAGACCTTCCCTGAAGATGACGCAAGCGAAAGCGATCTCCACGTATCGGAGAATGTCGCAAAGGATATCGAAAGTTTTTCCCAAAAACACGACCAAGGAAAGACTTCGCTATTCGAAAAGCGCAAAAGAAGAAGTTCCGTTTCGACCGCCAGGCGCCTGGCCATTGTCTTAGGCGTTGTGGCTGTCCTATTTTCCGCATCCTTGGTCTTTGCTGGTGTCTCATACTCCCAACAGGTAGACAATTACGAGTATTACGATCCCATGATAGAAGAACCATATTGGGATGACTACACAGAAACGGCACAGATGGAAGACCTATCCATTGCCCAATTCATGTTCGGCGAACAGCTCGTAAACCTTCCCGATTACCTCGGCACCATCCGCAGCCAGGGATTTGATCTTCGCTCCAACAATACCATCAATTCCCTGGAACCTGGGGAAACCGTCTCGATCGAAGTAAAGAAAACAGAAGACTACTATGGGGGAGGACCGATCACTCTCACGCTTGTCAATCCCACCGAGAACGTCGTTGGCATTGACGATGCTGTTGTCATTGGCTACAAGGTGACCCATAACAACACGGATTTCTATCTGCCCCAATGGATCTCGATCAACGAAGACTATTATTCTTTGATGGATCGATTAAGCGATACCACTGGTAAATGGGTCATGGAGGGATCGATGGACGATGCGACATTGACTGTGACTTTCCCACCTGAGCAGGAAGGATACGACAGTTGGCAATTGACCTTCGACTTGTTGAATGGAAACGTGCAGTCGATCAGTGGACAGTTTGTCCCAGCCTCGCAATAGACACATAAAAGAAGCCGCCTAGCGCGGCTTCTTTATTTTTGGTCAGTCAACCTTTGGCAGATTTAACCTGAACTTGGCAAGTTCTTCATCGGTTGGGATATAGTCGTCCATGTTTCCATCATGGAATTTCTCGTAGGCGACCATATCGAAGTAGCCTGTACCGGTCAAGCCAAAAACAATCGTCTTTTCTTCGCCTGTCTCTTTGCACTTGAGGGCTTCATCAATGGCGACACGGATCGCATGGCTGCTTTCTGGCGCAGGGAGGATTCCCTCCACTCTGGCGAATTGTTCCGCTGCCTCGAACACTCTTGTCTGTGTGACGGATGTGGCTTCCATGTATCCATCGTGGTAGAGCTGGGAAAGAACGGGACTCATGCCATGGTAGCGCAAGCCTCCCGCATGGTTTGCGGCAGGGATGAAGTCGCTTCCCAATGTGTACATCTTGGCTAGCGGGCATACCATGCCGGTATCGCAGAAGTCATAGGCAAACACGCCTCTTGTGAAGCTTGGGCAGGATGCCGGTTCAACCGCTATGATGCGATAGTCCGCTTCGCCACGGATCTTTTCACCCATGAACGGAGCGATCAAGCCACCAAGGTTGGAACCACCTCCAGCACAACCAATGATGATATCTGGCTTAATGCCATACTTGTCTAGCGCTGCCTTTGTCTCAAGCCCAATCACCGATTGGTGCAACATCACCTGGTTCAACACACTGCCAAGGACATATCTGTATCCAGGTGTTCCCACTGCTACTTCCACGGCTTCGCTAATGGCGCAACCAAGTGATCCCGTCGTGCCTGGATGAGCAGCCAGGATCTTTCTGCCAACCTGGGTTGTCTCGCTTGGCGAAGGAGTGACAGATGCGCCATAGACACGCATGACTTCTCTTCTGAAAGGCTTTTGTTCATAGCTGACCTTGACCATATAGACCTTGCAGTCAAGCTCCAGATAAGCGCATGCCATGGACAAGGCTGTTCCCCATTGACCTGCACCTGTCTCGGTTGTTACGCCCTTGAGACCTTGTTTCTTGGCGTAATACGCCTGGGCAATGGCAGAGTTCAGCTTGTGGCTACCAGAAGTGTTGTTGCCTTCGAACTTGTAGTAGATCTTCGCCGGGGTATCCAGCTTCTTTTCCAGGCAATACGCCCTGACAAGGGGAGAAGGCCTGTACATCTTGTAGAAGTCACGGATCTCCTGTGGTATCTCGATATACGCGTTTTCGTTGTCCAACTCCTGCTGCACCAACTCGGAACAGAACACTGCCTCCAACTCTTCCGCACTCATCGGCTTCTTTGTGGCCGGGTTGAGAAGAGGCGCTGGCTTGTTCACCATGTCGGCGCGCATGTTGTACCATGACTTTGGCATCTCGTCTTCTTCCAGGTAAATCTTATAGGGAATCTTCTCTGTCATAATCTTGTTCTCCTTTCGACAGACGGGACAAAACAAAAATCCTGTCCCTAACTATGCCGGGACAGGATTATATAGCATATATCCTGCGGTGCCACCCTGCTTGGCGCATGCGCCCACTTAGCGTCTGCTTGATACAGACCGACCCTTGATCACGGAGCGCCATCCTCCGTCTTCCATACTCCCCTTGCGGGTTTCCTGTCGCCCTCCAAAGCCCATTCGCTTGCCTTTCAATCCATTGCCTTGCACCAAACGGCAACTCTCTTCAGGAAGAAACAACAGCTACTCACTCTTCTTCATCGGTTTGTAGTAGTCTATCACACAACGAATTACGAATCAAGAGTTTTATGCAATGAAAATATTTTCATTGCATATTATCGTTCTTAAGAATGCCATTCCATGCGCAAAGACACGCCGTGATAAAGAAAATCACAGCGCACGCCAACAAAATCAAGCACGTTCTGTTATGGAAGTCAAAGAACCCTGTTCCCGTCACAATCAATGCGCCCATCACGCTAAACCCTGTCAACAGCATCAATACCACAAACATGATGGTCAGAAAACCCCTCTGTGCCTTGTGAATCAGCACTTTCGTCTTTCTTTTCATCGCCCGCCTCCTACGCCTGCCCTATCATTATAACGCCGCCAACATATTTTGCGACAATGTTTTTCTTGATATTCGTGGAAATCATAGAAACTTCATGCTATGATATTCACACAAAGGAATTTCATGAATCCCCTAGCGCAGGGATTCATTCATCAGTGTTTGAGGAGGTAATCATGGCTGATCGAAAGCGCAAAAACACAAAAAAGACAAAAGATCTTGACCCGGTATTTTTAACCCGGTTCGACAGGTATCTACTTGGTCAGGGCGTTGACTACAAGGTATATGAAAAAATGGGGGCACACCCTGCCAAGCTTGATGGAAAGAAAGGCATGCATTTCGCTGTCTGGGCACCCCATGCCAAGGCTGTTTCCATTGTCTGCGACCGCAACAACTGGGATCCAAAGGCAAACTATATGTTGCCTTTGGAAAAGAGCGGCGTATACGAAGGATTCATACCCGACATGGGATTTGGCGAAACATACAAATACGCCATCCTGACCAAGAATGACAAGATTCTCTACAAAGCCGACCCATACGGCTTCTCTTGTGAATTCCGTCCTGGCACAGCCAGCCGCACGGCCGATATCGATGGCTTCCATTGGCATGACAAGAAATGGATGGAAGAACGCGCCCAAGGCGTTACATTTGAAAAACCAATGGCAATCTATGAATGCCACCTTGGCTCATGGCGCAAAGGCGACCACGAAAACGGCAGAAGCGGTTTCCTGAATTATCGTGAATATGGTGAAATGCTTGCGTCATACTGCAATGAAATGGGCTACACGCACGTTGAATTGATGGGCATTGCGGAATATCCGTTCGATGGCTCCTGGGGTTACCAGGTAACTGGATATTATGCGCCTACTTCCAGATATGGCGATCCAAAAGACTTCATGACACTCGTTGACACCCTCCACAAGGCAAAGATCGGTGTCATCCTTGACTGGGTGCCAGCCCACTTCCCAAAGGATGCCCATGGCTTGGCAGACTTCGATGGCGAGCCACTCTATGAATATGCCAACCCACTTCTTGGCGAACATCCAGAATGGGGCACAAAGTGCTTCGACTACTCCAAGAACGAAGTAAAGAACTTCATGATCGGAAACGCTCTGTATTGGTATGATGAATACCATGTTGATGGACTCAGAGTCGATGCCGTAGCATCCATGCTGTATCTCGATTATGGTCGCCGAGACGGACAATGGGTTCCCAACAAATACGGTGGAAACGGCAACCTCGACAACATCGAGTTCTTCAAGCACCTGAACTCTATCATCCGCGGAAGAAAAGACGGAACCATCATCATTGCGGAAGAATCCACCGCATGGCCAAAGATCACGGCGGCACCGGAAGATGATGGCCTTGGCTTCACCTACAAATGGAACATGGGCTGGATGCACGATTTCCTCGACTACATGAAGCTCGACCCATATTTCCGCAAAGACAACCACAACAAGATGACTTTCGGCATGAGCTATGCGACAAGCGAAAAGTACATCCTTGTCCTCTCCCACGACGAAGTCGTCCACCTCAAGTGTTCCATGATCAACAAGATGCCGGGATACGAGGTAGACAAATTCGCCAATCTCAAGTGTGGCTATCTGTTCATGTTTGGCCATGCCGGCAAGAAGCTCCTATTCATGGGACAAGACTTTGGCCAAGCCCATGAATGGGATGAAAGCGTAGAGCTTTCCTGGAACGAAGCAGAGCAACCTCTCAACAAGAACCTGCAGAACTTCATGAAAGACCTGCTCCACATGTACCAGAAGTATCCTGCCATGTATATGCTTGATGACTCCTACAGAGGCTTTGAATGGATCAATGCGGACGACAACTCCCGCAGCATCTTCTCCTTCATCCGCAAGGACGACACAGGCAAAAAGAACCTTCTCTTCGTCATCAACTTGACCCCGATGGAGCGTGCCGACTACTGTGTTGGCGCACCTGTCAAAGGCAAATACACCTTGATCTTCGATGAGAATGGCGCTGTCACCAGCGAAAGCGATAAGCAACGCATCTACAATTCCGAAAAGCTTGAATGCGACAAAATGCCATATCGGATCAACTACCCTCTCCGTCCTTATGGCTGCGCAGTATTCCGCTTCGACTATAAGTAACATATGAAAGGCTTGCGACACGCAAGCCTTTTTCCATTGGTTCATTCCCACTGCCGTATGCTATAATAAGACCAGACACCTGATGACACGGTTGAAATGATGCTTATCAATGATTTAATGGAAAGGAGAGATCAGTCATGAAGACCATAAACAAGAGCTGCGACAGCTTTCGAAAACTGAGGGAAACCAATTCATACTACGTGGACAAGACAATGCTATTAGA
>OMYM01000131.1 GCA_900315225.1 uncultured Erysipelotrichaceae bacterium
ATGTTTGTATTGCGGTATTGGCACGCTTTCAGCATAGCGGAAATCGCCGAAAGGCTTCAGACAAGTGAAAACAACGTATCGGTGACGCTAAACCGTATCCGCAAGCAACTACGTGTCACACTAATAGAAAGAGGCTATGACGTATGAAAAAAGAAGATCTATTCCAAGCCATGAACGACATTGACGAAAATTCCATCATTGAAGCAAGTTCTTACAAGGCAATGCCTAAGGTTGTCTTGGCAAGACGAATTGTTCTTGGCATATGTGTCCTTGTGCTAGCCATTGGCATATTGCCTATGTTAAAAAAAGGCAACGCCAATTATACCAGCGGTGTCTTGGAAGTACAGGCGCAATATCCCGAAGCAACATCACCCAACATGTCACCCGAAGCATTTGTTTCAGGAGATGCCCATTGGCAATGGTGGCAAGCCTACCAAGAGACGGTTGATGCTTCCTCAGGGCTGCAGGAAGGCATGGAAGCCTTCAACACAGCCCTGATGACCCATCTCTTGACATCAGAAGACGAGAATACCGTTTGTTCGCCAATCAACGTTTATCTTGCCTACAGCATGTTGGCAGAAATAGCTGGCAACAATTCCCGCAAGCAGATTCTCAACGCCCTTGGCGCAAAAAACATCGAAACTCTTCGCACCAATGCGACAAAGCTTTGGCAAGCCAATTATGTGGATACGCCGGTATTGAAAAGCCTATTAGCAAATTCTCTTTGGCTCAACGGCAAACTCCACTACAACGCAGATACCCTGGAACTTCTCGCTAAATCGTATTATGCCAGTACGTTCTGTGGTGAGCCAGGATCGCAAGAAATGGATCAATCCCTCCAACAATGGATCAATGAAAATACCAACGATCTGTTGAAAGAATATGTCGAAGACCTACACCTAGATCCACGGACGATCATTGCTATTGTCTCCACAATCTACTACAAAGCCATGTGGACCACGAATTTCAATGAACAAGCGACAGATGACTCTGTCTTCCATGGTACCAAGGGTGATACAACCGTCAAGATGATGCATAGCGATGAAATGACAAGCGTTTATCATGGCGACCACTTCATCTCTCTGGAAAAACCTCTTAGCGACAGCGGTAACATGTACTTCTTCCTGCCAAAGGAAGAAACCGATGTGAATGCATTGATAAACGACCCAGAGGTCTATGAGGCCATGAAAGACTCTAGCGAAGAAAAACGAACCTTCCCCATTGTCCATCTTTCTGTTCCTAGATTCAAGGTATCCGCCAAGATGGATCTTTTAGAGACAATGAAAGAACTTGGCATGAATGACATATTGGATCCATCGAAAGCAAATTTCAAGCCATTGATCCAAGAAAGCGAAGAAATATTCCTCAGCAGTGCAGAACATGCCGCAATGGTGGAAATCAATGAACAAGGTGTCACTGGCGCAGCATTTACAGACCTCATGGTCACTGGCGCAGGCATGCCGCAAGAAGAAATAGATTTTGTGCTGGATCGTCCCTTCTTCTTCATGGTCACTGGCAGGGATGGCTCCATCTTGTTCTCGGGGGTCGTGCGGAACATTGCATAAATCCACTGCGCCAGCAAGCCATCTCTTACATCTTTGTTCCAGAAGTCCATGCTCGCAAGATTTTATTTTATCTCCTGTATCATAGTCTCATAAGGTTACAGGAGGTAAAAGATATGTTAACTCTTATGTCTTCAAAGATGGCTTTTGCCATGACAGTTGCGCCTGCCAACAACGCCATGATTGCTATTTTTGGCATTGTTGTCATTATCATGCTAGCCTTATGCGCGCTCTCCTTGATCGTTAGACTGGTCAAGTATGTCGCAATGCTTGTTTGCGGCATCGTAATCACGGGAGTATTCTTGGCCGGGCTTGGTGTTTCGCTGTACGCCTTGGTGATGCTCTTGGCATAAGAACGATTATTGCCAAGCATCGTGATGTTTGGCTATAGAAATATTCACATTGCCTATGGATAGAAATAACGATACTTGAAATCTGCCTCTATTCGACGTATAATGATAAAACGTTTGAATAGAGGTAGAAAGAAGTATGATTACTACAATATCTTTGGAATGGTTTCTCAGGATCCTTTGTGCCGCGCTCATGGGTGCGTGCATTGGATATGAGCGCCATTACAGTTCAAAAGACGCAGGCATCCGCACCCATGCGATTGTTGCCATGAGTTCAGCGTTACTGATGATTGTTTCCAAGTATGGTTTCTTCGAATATGGGAACGACGACTCTGCGAGGGTAGCCGCACAGATTGTATCAGGCACAGGTTTCCTTGGCGCGGGCATCATCTTCGTCCGCCATGATGTCATCCAAGGTTTGACGACTGCCGCAGGTATATGGGCGACTTCTGCCATAGGCATGGCATTTGGCTCTGGCTTGTATGAGTTTGGTGTCTTCTGCGGTTTGATGGTACTTTTGATCCAACTGGTTTTCCGTGGCGTGTTTTTTCTCAATGCGCCAAAGACAACCATGAAGATTCGTTTGTTCTTGAAAACAGAAGCGAGCATTCGACCAATCGTGGATAAGCTCAGATCAATAGGTTATTCAACCGCCAACAATCGCGTATTTTCCGCTGATGATGGTTGGTGCCTTGAGACCGAAATCTCCACTCATATGAATGCGGAACCCATGAAGATCATTGAGTGCCTAGAAAAGGAAGACATGATCATCCATGCGGAAATCCAGGCAAGATAGGGAAGAATCATTCTTCCCTTTTCATTTACACGATTGTTTTATTGCATAATCATGGATTAGACCCTATACTTGTTATAACAGGAAAAGACAAGCGATATGTTTTGCATTAAGCAACAGGAGGTTTATATGAAGCATTTTGCAAAGATTATCATTGCGACAACAATGGCTGTCATCGCCATTCTTCCTGTCCAAGCCAAGAAGCAGTATCTTGAATTGGACGATGGAACCATCCTTGTCTATGACGATGAAGCAATTGACGGAGGAATCGAACTATCTCCATACGTCCGGGTCAAAGACCGCGAGTATCACTGGATCTTCAACAGATACTGGTATGAAAACGGATATAGGCAAGGCATATACGGAGATACCAAGAACATCACGGATGCGATATACAATCTTGAAAGAGGCAGGGAGATCTACGACCCTGAAAGCAAGGCTTGGTATTGGCTTGATGCCATTTACAATGGTGCAAAGGCTACCAACAAGGAAGTCTGGATGCCGTATATCTATCAAAACGAGCCAAATGGTTCAACCAATGGAAAATGGGTGCGCTACAACAACAATGGAGGAATGATCAAGGGTTGGTATACTGTTTTGGGAAATGATTGCGAGATCTATCCCAACCAGATTGGAAACACATACTATTACGATCCGATCACTGGTGCCATGGCAAAGGGCACCGTTGAGATCAATGGCAAAGTTTATCACTTCGATATTACGAGTGGATGCTTGCTTGACAATCAAACAACAATCTACAGCCTGTCCGTCCCCTTCCACCTACAGGAAAAGGGATATTATTGCGGTCCTGCCGTTGTACAAAGCGTGTTGGCGTACCATGGCATTCAAATCAGCCAGGACGATCTAGCGAAAGAACTCAATACTTCTTCATCTACTGGAACAGAGTATGCGGATGTAGCAAGGGTTGCCAACAAGTATCTCTTTGGCAATCCCAATCCTGGTCCTAGCGACCCAGGATACCGAGCTGTCATATGGAAGAAAGACCAGGCATCCGGAAAAGAAAGAGAGCTATTTGAATCTCGTGTCATCCGTGACATGAAGACGGCTGATCCCATCTTCGTTGCGATCAACCTTAACATTGTCTATCCTTCACTTTCCCAAGGCAATGACCTGGTTGTCATCACAGGATGTGAAATTGACAATAGCAC
>OMYM01000024.1 GCA_900315225.1 uncultured Erysipelotrichaceae bacterium
ATCCTTGATGAACATCGGCTTGTACTCAAGCGCCTCTTCCCTCAATTCCTTGGAGAACACGCTTTCGCTCGTGTAATACTTGTATAGACGCATCTCGAAGATGCGGTTGTCCACCACGGCATTGCCGCCCCGGTCCACAATGAAGCCGTACATTAGAAGTTGTTCCTGCGGGGTGTAGTCGGGGCGGTAGTCCATCGTCTCGCCCTGGAACAGGACACGTTTTAACTCTGCCTTGATCTCGGGGTAGTCAGCTAGTTTTCCCATTAACGAATCGAACAGCATATTTTTCTCGGAGACGATTTTCTTGACGGCTGTCTCGACTCCTTCAAGCGTCCATGCTTCCTTAAGAGAGGCATAGTCCTCATGTACTAGACGTTCGTCAATCAATCGACATATACGGCTGACTAGATACGGGTAACCGTTGGTGTCCCTTCTGATCTTAGCGGCGATTGACGCGGTATCCATGCCTGTATGGTGGTCGTTTTCGTATTCATCAAGCATGTTTTTGATTCCCTCTTCTGAGAGGCTCATGTCTATGAGAAAATCATCCGCGATATTCCACGGGCTGTTCTGTTTGGAACTCACATCCTTGCGGATCTTGCTCTTGAGGTGCTTGACATCGGTTACACCTGCAAGGATAACAGACTGGAATGTTTTAATGCGCGATGCCTTTCCTTTCAAATACTGCGAGCGAAGCTGTGCGAGGAAATCAATAAACACCTGATTGCTTGTC
Organism: uncultured Erysipelotrichaceae bacterium; assembly: GCA_900315225.1. GTDB lineage: Bacteria > Bacillota_I > Bacilli_A > Erysipelotrichales > Erysipelotrichaceae > Bulleidia. The sequence goes on from OMYM01000024.1 coordinate 734, forward strand.
GCACTATCCACCTCATCGACAATAAGAACAATAGGTTTGTCCGCTTCAAAAAACCAGGTTTCGAAAATACTGAATAATTCATCCATCTTCACTTGCGTTGAATCGCGCTTATTGAGCTCGGCAAAACATTGTTTTATGGAACTGGGAATCCCAAACCCATAAAGCTTATCCGCATTTATGATGGTTCTTGCCAAAGCCTTGGAAAACTCCCCGCCGTTAATAAAGCATCCATCCTCAAGATCTTGAAAATCTAAGTTTATTACTATATACTTCTCTCTTAGTTTTTTGCATAGCTCAGTGATCGTAGTGGACTTGCCGTATTGTCTTGCACGGTTGATCGTGAAGTATTTGCCATCATCAACCATTTGTGCTATATCGGCAACACGCTTGGAAATATCCACCATGTAGTGTTCGGCAGGAATGCAAATCCCTGTGGTATTGAAATGCTTCATCCTTTTCCTCCTATTCTCGATCATCTGGCAACCAAAAGCCGCATATGTTACCATTTGCTTCTATGTCATTGTATCATACCGATGCTTCAACAAGCAACCATACACTCGTTAAGGGTAACCATTAACCAACGCAACGTTCAACTTGTCATAATACCTGTAATGATACCGATTGTTATACAATTCCTTCGTAAAGCAGCTTGCCGTTATACTCAGATGCACGATTACGTGGAATTCTGCATTGTCTGCCTGCTGTTATATGCGGAACAAATTTGTTCCAGTATAGTATAACATGCAATATTCTGTTGAAAGAACATGATTTATTTGATATCCTTATATGCATGGATAAGCTAGAAGCACTAACAACATACTTTGGATATCATTCTTTCCGCAAGGGACAAGAGGAAGTCATTGATGCCTTGCTTAGCGGGCGTGATACGCTGGCAGTCATGCCAACGGGGGCTGGGAAATCTGTGTGCTACCAAATACCTGCACTGATGTTTGAGGGGATGACGATGGTCATCTCCCCGTTGATTTCCCTGATGAAAGACCAAGTGCAGGCATTGAATCGCAATGGCATACCAGCGGCTTATTTGAACAGTACCCTGACACCAGCTCAGTATGAAAAGGCGCTTGATTATTTTATCCTTGGACGATACAAGATCGTGTATGTTGCTCCAGAAAGAATCGTTACCAATCGATTTCTCCATGCCGTAAAGCAGGTGAATATCTCTTTTGTGGCAGTTGATGAAGCGCATTGCATATCGCATTGGGGACAGAACTTCCGACCAGACTACTTGAAAATCCATGACTTTGTCGAACAGCTTCCTGAACGACCTTTGATTGGAGCTTTTACAGCAACTGCTACCGAAGCTGTGAAGCAAGATATTGTCTCACGCTTAGAACTGATAGATCCTTTCTGCTTGACAACTGGCTTTGATCGAGAGAATCTTCATTTCTCTGTCTTGCGTCCAAAAAACAAAGACAGGGAACTCTTGAAGCTTGTAAGAGAAAGACGAGAGAAAAAAGGAATTGTTTATTGTGGCACAAGAAACGCCACGGATGAAGTATGCGGGATGTTAAACGCACATGGAATCAAAGCAGTACGCTATCATGCGGGGATGACAGAAGCGGATAGACACAAGGCACAAGATGATTTTGTTTATGACAGGATGGATGTCATAACCGCAACAAGCGCCTTTGGCATGGGCATTGACAAGCCTGATGTAGCGTTTGTCATACATTATCAAATGCCTCTGTCCTTGGAAGAATACTACCAGGAAGCAGGCAGGGCTGGTAGAGATGGAGAAAGGGCGGAATGCATACTTCTTTACGATGAAGAAGATTATGAATTGGGTGAATTTTTGATCAATCGTTCACACAGTGCTAAAAAAGGTAATGTATCAAAGGAAGCCAAGAAAAATGATTTTGACAAACTTGACAAGATGCGAGGTTATTGCCTGCAACAAACATGTCTTAGGCATACGATACTGAAGTATTTTGGCGAGGAATCCCCTTCCTATTGTGGAAACTGCTCGTGCTGCGCATCGAATTACGTAGAAAAAGACATAACGGTGCCAGCACAAAAAGTGCTTTCCTGCATTGTCAGGGCAGGACAGAAATACAATGCCGAGACAATCGTTGACATTCTCTTGGGCAAAAACAATAATGAAATCATTCGCAACGACTCCTTGGATACTCTTAGTACTTTTGGAATCATGGATGACTTTGAAAAAAGAAAAGTGATGATGATCATCGAAGGACTAACGCAAAAAGGATACATCAGTTTAAATGAGGATGTTTTGGTGGTCACCCAAAAAGCAAAGCCTGTCTTATTGAAAATGGAAAACGTCACAATGCCTGTTGTCAAAGGATACGACTTGTTTGATGTTGATGCTAGTCTCTTCCATGCATTGAAGGACATGCGTAAATATCTTGCGGAAAAGGAAAGTGTACCAGCATACGTTGTCTTTAGCGATGCCACACTGCGAGATATAGCACGAAAAAAACCACAGACACTCAAGGCACTGAAGTCAATCAGTGGCATTGGCAAGCATAAGGCAAAGAAATATGGGGAGTATATCATTGCGGTTGTCAAATCCAACATGCTGGAATAGTATAACGAATTGTAGAAAGACACGCGAACAAACATACAAAGTTTTGATGCATTGCTAAAGGGTTTCGAGATTCTTCTTGCAGGAGTGTTTGAGTTATAAGGCAAACACGGAAATTGTGATCGACTAAATGATGGAGAAAATCAGCAGAATATAAAAAATACAATAAGATAGTAGATTTACTTGATATAAAAATGCGCGTAAACTGCTATACTATGAAGCACAATCATGCAGAATTCTGCCATGTTTGCCTGTAGTTAGATGCTGAGCGATTGTAAATATTAGTTCCAAATAGTTGATTGCTCCAGTATGTCAACAATCATGTAGCGCTTCAAATGGCGATATGAAGTCTCAAGAGGGTGCGGCGATTCAGATGCGCGCGGAAGGGGAGGCTTCGCGCGTATCAGGGACGATGATCCATCTGTTACAACGTGCGCTATGGCAGGCGCATGATATCCCAAGAGTCCCTGCCCAGCAAGATTTCAAAATAAATGGTTGCATTCTCCTGCAACCACGAGTACTATAATAAATGAAAGGTCACCAGTGACGGCTGATCCTTCCAAGACGCAAGACAGAATAAACCGCCTCACTTCTGGAAAAATATAGGCGGTTTTTTCTGTATGCACACAACGTTGCAAGCAGAGCTATTGACGCGTATTATGCTTTACCTATGGGCAAGCACCTGCTTCGCGTAGGCGAAGAACAGGGCAGCCGCCTGAACAAGCTCAGGGTGCAGAACGATAAGCTCCGCAATGAAGATCATATAAAATACGATTTCCATAAGCATACCCCCTTTCCAGCGTTTTGCGGATCGGAGGCCCATAACAGACCTGCTCCATTCCGAAACGCAAAAGCATCCCGGAAGGAAGGCCGCCCGCCATGGAAAGCGAGCAGCC
>OMYM01000011.1 GCA_900315225.1 uncultured Erysipelotrichaceae bacterium
AAAGGGGAGGCTGCACAGCCTCCCCGTTTTGCGTTCTGCCAGGCATGCAGTACTTCCGGCATTTTGGGGTGTGGCGTTGGTTGTAACGTTGTGCTTTTGTTTGAGGCATGATGGCTTCTTGGATGCTCAGAATACCATCCTTGGCCGCAACAGCGGCAGGCAACAAGACAAACACGGCTTCAGACCAACCAATCGCCATGGGCTTTATGCCGCGAAAGTCGATTTACAATGGGCGCACCCCTTGTCAATTGAACCGTGGAATAAATCCATGCGCATGGGTTGGTCGAGGATTAGCGTCATCGGCAAATAAAGCCCGTCTGGCAGCGAAAACATCCAGGATGATATGATATCATCCCAGGTGAAAATCATCGCTAGACGGGCTTATTTTGGCTTCTGAAGGCATTGCCCTTGCTGCCATAGGGATACGAATAAAAATGCTAGATAATCCCTTCGTACAGAAGCTTATCGCCAAAGTAGACTTGCTTGACTATAGGCTCTTTGGTCTTGTTGTAACTAAAGCTAAGCATGTATCCAACCTTGATGTCGTATGCGTCAAGGTAGCGGTTGATCTGCTTCTCGCCTTCCTCGTTGTACCTTTCCCCGTGCCATATCTTCAGCTCTATGATGTACCTTTGGCCATTGTAGTGGACCACCACGTCCATCCTGCCTTATGAATTGCTCCATGATGAGGGGGACGTTCAGGATGCCGTCCTTGGTGAACTGCGACTTGTACTCCATTGCCCCGCCCTGGAACAGAACCTTCTTCAGCGCAATGTAAAGCTCTGGGTAATCAGAAAGCTTTCCGGTCAGCGAACCAAATAGTTGGTTATCCTCAGGCACGATGGGCTTGATCGCCATCTCGACGCCGTCAATCGTCCATGCCTCTGGCAGGGATGGGTATTCATCCGGAACCATTTCCTCGTCAAGGCACTCGCAGATCTGGCTGACAAGAAACGGATAGCCGTTTGTATCGCTCCGTATTTTCCTTGCGATGGATGTGGTGTTCATGCCCGTGCGATGATCAGCTTCATACTCGTCGAGAATTCCCTTTATCCCCGTTTCCGAAACGCTCATGTCAATGTCAAAGTTGGCGGTGATGTTCCAAGTGTGCTTCTTTATTTCGGTCACCCCGACAAGAATGACGGAATGGAACGCAGGGTTGCCACTGCTGCGTTCGAGGTACATGGCTCGCAACTGCGACAGGAAATCCAGGAAGACCTGGTTGTTTGACGCGCTGTCAACTTCGTCTATGACAAGGGCAATCTTTTTCTTGGACTGCAGGCACATGTCGGACAGGGCGTCAAACAGATCGCCAAGCCCTGCTGTTGGGTCTTTGCTCTTCCTCCATTCCTTGAACGGGAGAAGCGAATCCTCGGGAATCGACGAAAGTGCTCTTTGTTTTTGACCTTCCTATGTACAGAAATCGGAGGCACAGTAGGAGCTGGAAGGAACCGGACCATTGAAAATTCACGGTTTGGACACGGTTTTGTGGTTGACAAAACGTGCGACTGGGATTACACTAATAAGCAGGATGGGCGTGGCATGCGGGTCTTGTGGCTGCGCTGAAAAAAGAGCCTGGCAGGCATCTCGCTGATGATATTGGATGTTTCTTTCTTGAGCATAATGTGTTTGAGTTTAAGGGGTATGGCGATGGCATCAGCATTAACGACGTTTTCAAGATCGAGGGTTATGCTCTCTTCTACATGACCATCGACAAGAAAGTCAATGAGGTGCCTCTAGAGACAGTGACCATATCGGTGCTTCAATACCGATTTCCCAGGGGGGCTTTGAAAGAACTCGAAGCCAAGGGATGCGTAGTAAAAGAAAGAAGCGAAGGCATTTTCGAGATTTCAGGAGGCCCGATAATCTTTCCGTTCCAGATTATCGACGCGGTCATTCTTGGCTGGGAATGGGATGTACTGAAAGTCCTTGTGCCTGGGGCTACCGAAGAACAAGTTGAGAAAATCCAGGCGGAATATGAACAAGCGGAAAATGAGCTGCTCAAGCAGCATTTAGCAGATGTTCTTAGGACAGCTTACGAAAGCAATGAAAGCCTTTTCGAGAAAATGAAGGAGGAGGGTAGAATGGGTGAAAAATTTGATCAGATATTTGAAAAGCAGATCCAGGAAGCCGCAGAAAAAAAGGAAGAGCGGATCGTTGCGAATCTGCTAAAAATGAATGAGCCAGTGGACAAGATTGTACGCGCATGCGAGTGGCCGGCTGAAAAGGTGATGAGCTTCGCAAAGAAGATCGGGGTAACTACTCTGACACTGTAACTGTTGGTACATGAATCCGAGCATCTTCCAATCCCCATCCCATCAACGGGCGGCGGTGATGAGGGAAACAGCGCTGAAAATGCTGAAGAGAAAAAAGCCGCTGTCGGAGATCGTTGAGTTCAGCAAGCTTGGAGAAGAGAAAATCCGTGACCTCGCAAGCAAGCATGGGATTCCGCTTGCTGAGTGAAACGCTTGATGGCAAAGATTCCGGAAGATACGGGATGAATGCAACGAATGCCAAGGACCGAGTGCTTAAAGGGGAGGCTGCACAGCCTCCCCGTTTTGCGTTCTGCCAGGCATGCCGCCTTGGGGCATGCAGTACTTACCGACATTTTTGGGA
>OMYM01000147.1 GCA_900315225.1 uncultured Erysipelotrichaceae bacterium
ATGGATGTGCGGAATGCCTTGAAGCCCATTTCAGCCATTAGGGCAATATCTTCCTTGTAATGGTGATAGAAGTCAATCCCCAGGTGATTCGGGTAGTCTTCGCCTTCCAAGACACCTTTGGTGATACGACGCGGTTTCTTGGTGACATTATCCCCGGCGGTCATGACATCTGCCACCGAGATACCCTTGCCATCAACATCCCATGCGCCTTCTGCTTGGTGCGCTGCAATCGCACCGCCCCATAAGAAATCTTTTCTAAATCCCATATTATTACCTCTTTCGTTGCGCCTATTATACCACATTTTCACAGCAATCCAACATGAATGCGTTTTTTTGTCACTTGTATGCCCCCATGTCAATGACATGGGTGTAGCCTAATGCTTTTAGGAGATGGCAAGCAACGTGGGAATGGTGACTGGTGTCTCCATATATGCAGATTGTTCTGGATGTAGCGGGAAAGCAGATTTTTGCTTCATCGAGCAGGGTGTCCAAAGGGATGCATACGGCACCTGGGTAATGGGAAATCTCGTATGATTCAAAATCTCTTGTATCGAGGATAAGGTGATTATGGCTACCTATGAAATCATTGGGAGTGATAATGTTCACATCGTCATAGGTGAAGGGGAAAGCGATGCGGGATTCTTCGCGTATCCCTTGTTCGTTTATCCAGATGAGGAAGCGTATAAAACGTTTGATTCTAATGAAAATACTAGGTAGTTCCATGATCGCCTCCTGTGAAAAGATTATATCAGAAATAACTCGATTTGTCTTGCTTATTGATTTTTGCGGCATTGTACATGTATAATACGGTATAGAAAGCGGGGATTCGCATATGCGTGTGGATTCCCGCACTCAAGATAAGGAGGATGTATGCTGAAAACACTGATGAATGAAGTCGGTAACAACAAGGATGCAGCTGTCCGGACACCGATCTTCACGGCTCTTGAAGTGTTCATGGAAGTGCTGATACCGTATGTAACCGCCATGATCATTGACAAGGGCATCACGGCAGGCAATCTACAGGCTGTAGCGTTGTATGGCGGACTGATGATTGTCATGGCTTTCCTGAGCCTTTTCTTTGGCTTTCAGGCTGGTAAAAACGCAGCCAAGGCGGCGACAGGTTTCTCAGCCAATGTTCGTGACCACATGTATCGGAAGATACAGTCGTATTCGTTTTCGAATATCGACAAGTATTCCACGGCAGGGCTTGTGACACGCATGACCACGGATGTCACCAACCTGCAAAATGCGTTCCAGATGATCATCCGCATCGCGGTGAGACCGCCGCTGATGCTAGTGACTTCGGTGATCATGTGCTTTGTCATATCGCCTGATCTTTCAACGATATTCATGATTGCGATTTTTGTGTTGGGTTTTATCTTAATCTCTATCATGGTCAATGCGATGGCAATTTTTAACCAAGTGTTCAAGAAGTATGATGCATTGAATGCTTCCGTGCAAGAAAACGTTTCGGCAATCCGTGTCGTCAAGGCGTTTGTAAGGGAGGACTTCGAAAACAAGAAATTCACCGATGCGGCAGGAAACCTGAAGAATATGTTTGTCAGGGCTGAGGGCTTGTTGGCATTCAATAATCCCGCGATGATGCTCGTGGTATACGGCTGCATAATTTCTCTTTCCTGGTTTGGTGCCCAGCATGTCGTTGCCGGATCGATCACAACTGGCAACCTGACCTCAATGTTCTCCTACGTCATGAGCATTCTTATGTCTTTGATGATGTTGTCGATGGTGTTTGTCATGATTTCCATGTCGATTGCCTCGGCGGAGAGAATCGTGGAAGTGTTGAACGAAGAACCAGACCTCAAGAACCCTGAGAATCCAATAGAGACTGTGGAAAACGGAGAAATTGTCTTTGACAACGTGCGGTTTGCCTATCGGGTTGGAACAGGCGAATCTGTCTTGAAGGATATTGACCTCACGATCAAATCAGGCGAAACCATTGGTATCCTTGGTCCTACAGGATCTGGCAAGAGTACATTTGTATCCCTGATATCTCGTCTTTACGATGCTACGGAAGGAAGAGTGTTGGTAGGAGGCGTGGATGTTCGTGACTATGACATGGCAGCGTTGCGTGAGAAGGTATCGGTCGTATTGCAAAACAACGTTCTGTTCTCGGGAACAATTCTCGACAATTTGCGGTGGGGAAAGCTTGACGCTACGGAAGAAGAGTGCATGGAAGCTTGTCGCATGGCATGCGCCGATGAATTCATTGAGAAGATGCCAGACAAGTATAATACAGTCATTACCCAGGGAGGAACCAATGTCTCAGGTGGACAAAGGCAGAGGCTATGCATAGCCCGCGCCCTTCTCAAGAGTCCGAAGATTCTTGTCCTTGATGACTCTACCAGCGCTGTAGATACAGCGACAGACGCAAAGATCAAGGAAGCATTTGCGAAGAAGATCCCTGGCACAACCAAAATCATCATTTCTCAGCGCATTTCCTCGATTGAACATGCCGATAGGATTCTTGTCCTCTATCGAGGCAAGATCAACGGGTTTGACACACCAGCCAGGTTGCTTGAAACCAACGCCCTGTACCAGGATATCTATAATACCCAAGTCAAGGGTGGCGGTGACTTTGATAATACTGGAGGCAAATCATGAGCGAAAACAAGAAAAAGAAGCCAAATGCCGGGAAATCCTTCTTCAGGATCATGGGTTATGTGTTCAAATACTACAAGTGGCATTTCTTGGCTGTCATTGCATGCATACTGATCACAGCATTCTGCACCCTACAGTCAACCCTGTTCACAAGAACCTTGATCGACGAGTACATCACGCCACTCCTATCGCAAGCAAATCCTGATTACGCACCATTGGCACGGCGTTTGGTGCAATTGGCAGCGGTATTGTTTGTAGGTGTATGCACCGCGTTCTCCTACAACAGAATCATGGTAACGGTAGGACAGGGGACAATGGAACGCATCCGTGTCGAGTTATTCACTCACATGGAGTCACTTCCAATCCGTTTCTTTGACACCCATGCCCATGGTGACATCATGTCTGTATATACGAATGATGTCGATACATTGCGTCAATTGATTGGTCAAAGCATCCCTCAGATCGTCAATTCCTCGGTAACGATTGTCATGACTTTTTTGTCCATGATTATCCTGAGCGTTCCGTTGACATTCCTTTCCGTTGCCATGGTTGTCGTTATGATTATTGCTTCGGGAAGGCTAGGGGGACTATCACGCAAATATTTCGTGGCGCAACAGAAAGACCTTGGCGCAATGAACGGATACATTGAAGAAATGCTTTCGGGGCAGAAAGTCGTCAAGGTATTTAACCACGAGGATGTAGCCATTCAAGGCTTTGAAAAGCTCAGCCATACGCTGCGTGATTCCGCCAACAATGCGAACAAATATGCTAACATCATGATGCCGGTCATGGCAAACCTTGGCAACATATCGTATGTGCTATGTGC
>OMYM01000223.1 GCA_900315225.1 uncultured Erysipelotrichaceae bacterium
ACAGATATTTGATCGTTCCAGTATATTTTGAGGTTTGTCTTTTCGGCAGAGAGTCAATTCCGCGTCATTTGATAGTCAATCCAGGTTCCATCACGGTATTTCTCAAGAATGAAGGACAGGGGAACGGGCTTGCTGTAGTAATATCCTTGTAACTTGGCACAGCCGATCTTCCGCAGGAATTTCACTTGCTCTTCCGTCTCAACGCCTTCGCAAACCGTGCTGACGCCAAGGGCAGAAGCCATTTTCATCAACTCTATCAAGATAATCTTTCCGTCATCGTTTTCATCCAGCTTCCGCATGAAGCTCATGTCAAACTTGATGAGATCGAACTTGATGCTTTGCAAGACATCCAAGGAAGAATAGCCGCTGCCAAAATCATCCATCCATACAGGAAAGCCAAGCTTTCTAAAACGAGCAACTTGTTCTTTCATGAAATTAAAATCGCTTCCGATCATGCTTTCGGTGATTTCAATCGTGATCATGTCCCGACGAATGCCTGCCCGATCCACGCGCTCGCGAATCTCTTTGACGATATCGCAAGCTTCAAAATCCGATCTTGATAGATTGACGGATTGCGGAACCACTGCCAAGCCAGATTCTTCCATGAACTTCATTTTTTCCAACATGCGATCCAAGACATAGAGATCCAGCTTGTAGATCAGCCTTGCGTTCTCCAAGACAGGTATGAAATCTGCTGGAGACAACATTCCTCGCTCTGGATCAATCCAGCGAGACAAAGCCTCTTCATCGCAGATCTTTCCCGTTTCGGCCTGGATGATCGGCTGGTAATATACATGTATCCATCGCTCGGAAAGAGCTTGGTCAAGATGCCCGATGACATAGCGGATGTTTTCCACCTGCCGCAACATCTTCTGATCGAAGTAATAATACCCCGAGACAAAGGTTCCCTTGTATTGCTCGCAAGCAATCTTTGCCCGATCACAAGCCTCGCTGATCGTGACTTCTTCTAGATCCAAGGGATAGATGCCTGCCCTGACTGGCAATTGATTGCCATGGTTTACCTTGTGGCAAGCCGCAAACACTTCCCGCAAGCCGACTTCCAGGTTATTCGCATCAGCAATGACCAGGAAATGATCTTCGCTGAACCGGCTGACCTTGTCCTTGCCATAATAATCGCTTAAGGTCTTGCCAATCTCCACAAGCAGGCGATCCCCTTCAGCAAAGCCATACTGACGATTGAAAAGACTCATGCCCACAAGATTGAAATATACAATCACAGGACGACCGCCACGATCAAGAATCACTTGTTTTTCATGGACTGCCATGCGGAAGAAACCACGCATGTTTGGCAGGCCAGTCAAGTTATCCGTATAGACACGCTCGCTTAAATCTTCGATATAGAGCTTGATCTGGTCACGCATTTGCTTAAAAGCACCGGTCAATACACCGATTTCATCCTTGCCTTCATAATCCAGGGCAACATCATAATCCGCCGCAGCCAATCGTTGTGAAGCCGCTGTCAATCTTTGCAAAGGCAGGGTGATCAAGCGCATGCTGAAAAGCAATGCGACAGTGCAAACAGCGATCATGAATAGCGTAATCGCCAAGGCAATCTGCACCAGGCGATTCCATGATGAGTTGATCTCCTTTACCGGTGCCAAGACAAACAACTTGTATCCATTGGAAAAAGTCGAGAAAGACAACTGCCTTTCTTGGCCATTCACGGAATAGCGCAACAATTGATCGCCATTGTTATCCTCCAGCAAATTCAAGTTGCCCAGGAACGATGACAGATCCATTTTTTCACCTACCGATGCTTCCGGATGATAAATCACCCTGCCTTCCGCATCAAACAGGCAAGCATAGCCAGTCTGATACACCTTGATCGAGCTGACATGCGCCACCAAGGTATCCACTGGGATATCCATGCCAAACACACCGATCAAAGTTCCCGCCTTATAGATCGGCACGATATATGAGCAAATCCACATTTCATCCAGGAAATGCGCTTTATGAGGACCGATCCAGGAAGGACGGCCTTTTTCTATCGATGTATAATACCAGGCAGTATGTTCAATATCATCTGGATCTAGTTCTCTTGCGTCCAATGGCGGTTGCTCGACAAAGCCGGTCTTGCCCACCTTGGAGTAGAAAAAGCCATGTTCATTCTCGCTGATTTCCGGAGATATGCAGTAATAATACGTGATTACACCGTATGTATGATTAGCAACGCTTTCATAGGTCTTCTGCACCCGCTTGATATATTCCGACAAATAGGCATCCATCTCTGCCGCTTGTTCCGGCGTCCTTTGGCCGGCGTTCGAACCAGCTGTTCCTGTCTCGACCAAGACGATGCTATCCATGGCATCGCCAGAAATGCTGGCGGCCATCTCAATCGACTGCTCGATACTGGTGAAATACTTATCCAGTGAATTTTGCGTCTCTTGCCCGATCAAGTTCATCATCTCTACCGACCGCTGGTCATTTTCCGCCTTGATCGTTGTGTAGCAAGCCACATAGATCGATAAAATTGTTGCTAGGATCGCAATGATGGTCACCACCGTGATCCTGACGCGGATTGAATACATCCTCATCACCTCTTTTCCTGCCTCAAGTGCCAGTGACAGACATGGCATAATACTTGCTCTTGAAAGCCCCGTTCCAAGAAGCCCGGAAGCCCTTCAGCCTTGAGGAAATCACATATGTTTTTTTCCTTGAGAACAAAGGAATCCATGCCGCATTATCCTGCACGATGATCTTTTCCAACTCCCTATATTCAGCGATCCTCTCTTCCGGATCCGCGATTTTTCTCGCCTGCACCACTCGGTTCATGATCTCTTCATCGGGATAGCAAAGACTACGGAAGGCCGTGTTTTCCTTGTTGCCAAAGAAGGTATAGATGAAATTGTCTGGATCGTTGTAGTCGGCAATCCAGGTGGCGGTATAGCAAGCCAGCTTCCCACTCTTGCGCAAACGCATGAATTCCCCTTCGTCCAGCACCTCGATCCTCGCCCTGACGCCTATTTTCTCCCAATACATGACCGCAAAGGTCATCAAGTTCATTTCAAACTGAGTGGAAGAAGCCTTGACATTGACAAGTAAGTCAAAGCCATCCTCAAAGCCTGCTTCCCTCAGCAATTCCCTTGCTCCATCGACATCATAGGGGATTTCCTCCAAGTCTTCGCCATAACCATACAAGCCATGGGGAAAAATCCCGTTTTCAAGCAATCCCCTGCCGCTATAGACCACATCCAACAAAGCCTGTCGGTTCAATGCCATCTGCAAGGCTTTCCTGACCCTGACATCATCCAAGGGAACCACTGATTGATTCAAGGCGATATATGTTGTGCCAATCTGCTGGATCTGATACAGGCGATCCTGATATACATCGCCATGTAGATAATAATCCGCGCTATTGCCAACCTCATCCAGATCCATGATGTCCAGCCTGCCATCCTCAAACGACTTCCGAATCATCCCTGGGTCTGTTAAAAACAACATTTCAATGCCTTCATTGGCAGGGATCCCCTCAAAACAATCTTTGTTGGCTGTCAAGATCAACCCCTTGCCAACTTCCCAGGAACGCCAGACATAAGAACCTGTCCCAATCGTCCACTCTGGCTCAATGCCAAATCTCTCGCCCGCCTCAACCGTTGTCTCCTCATCCATGATCGATGCCCCTGGCATCGACAAACAAGCAAGAAACGCCTCAAAGGGCTGCTCCAAGGTAATCGCAAAATCCAGATCACTTAAGATTTCAAACCCTTCCAAACTCTCTGAAACACCTTTTTCCAAATCAAACGCACCAAGAATCATCTCGGCGATATCTCTGTTGCAAGAATTAGGATGCGTCAACAAGCGATACAAGGAATAAAGAACATCCGAAGAAGTCAAGGCAGAGCCATTGGAGAACTTGACACCCGGTCGCAAATGAAAGACATAGCGACAACGATCCTCCGAAATCTCCCAAGAAGCTGCCAAGGATGGCAAGACAGTCATCTCGCCATTGATCGTGTCAATCTCCACCAGACGATTGAAAACCGTTTGGGCAATCTCATAGTAAATGGAAGTACATTGGAAATCCACCGTGTCAGGCTCATTGTCAATAACCACCAGGAAACCCTCGGTATCTATCCCGCCGCCACTCTCTATTGCGCCAGTGCCTTCTGAGTCTACAGACGCACAGGCAAAAAGAGAAAAGAGCGCCACGGTAATCGCCAATAGCAAGCATATGTTGTTTTTTGATAAATCTAAGATTTTCATGACATCTTCCCCCTTTCGTCAATCCATCAAATACTTCATCTATATTCTAGCCTAACCGTTAACAACAATCAAGACATCATATATTTAAATGAAGAAAAAAACACCAAATTCCAACAAAACATCCCTCATCAGCCAATCTTGCGCAATACGCCGACAAACGTTCCTCCTAATCTTCAAGGCATCAAGGTTCACATAACCAGGAAACCAATCCCTATAGAGCGATGTTTTCCCGCTCAGACTACATACAGTCCAATTTTTCTTTGTCTCATTATAACACAGATCCCTCATCCAAAGAGCGAGAATTTGAACATGAACCCATTTGTTATGACTGAAGTCAACAGATGCCTTCAGGGTATAGTCTCGATGTGCCAGAAGCTTTCCAACCTCACAAATCATCAAGAAATCACAATCTATGCAAAATACTTGAGAATCCCCGCAAGTGAACACGAAATGGACTATGCAAAGCCTGACGATACATTCTTCGAATACAGCACACCTATTAGGATTTTTAGGTCGGCAACTCCTAAAAAATAATCCTATCCGCTTGACTTGTTCCCTTTCTTCCGATATTATTGCTAGGTCGGTTTAGGTCGGTATCTGTAGGTCGGCAAGGTCGGTCAAAAATAGGTCGGTTTAGGTCGGCGTGATTAGGAGGAGATTGTCATGGGCAAATATTCGGTGCCAAAAGAAATTCGCGATTTGCGTCCCCAGGGAACGCTGGTGAAAAAGGAGGGCAATGGATACTATGTGTACCAACGCTCATCCACCAAGGAAAAAGTGCTGCAGGAAGATGGAAGCCTTAAGTGGAAGACAAAGGATAAAATGGGTTCGTGCCTGGGAAGAATCACCCTTGAAAATGGTTTTATCCCAAATGCCAGGCGCGAGTCGGAAGAGGAAATCACGGTTTTGGACTATGGCAATTATGCGTTTTCAAAATTGAATTCATCCAAGACTTTCCAGGAACTTAATGCCATCTTTTCCGGAAACCTGGCCATCAAGGTGTATTCCGCCGGGTTGATCACATTCAACGAGGGCTTTTCATATATGACGGATATGGCCGGCAGATACCATGAGACAGCGGTTTGCAAGTTTTTCCCGGGCCTCTCCCTTGGCTACGACACCGTGTCCAGCATGTATGAATACCTGGGCCGCCATGGCAAGGCCATTGACGAGTACGAGCAACGGGCAATCATTCAATCATCCCATGTTGTTGGAATTGACGGCCACGTCATTGCCTGCACATCCGAAAAGGACGAGCTTTCTGAATTTGGCTACAAGCATTCCAAGATAGGGACCGCCCAGTTGAACTGGGTGTGCGCCCACGACCTGGCATGCGACAGGCCGTTGACAAGCCAGTTCATCAATGGGGCAATCCCGGACAAATGCGCCTTGGAACAAATGTTTTCCCGCTTTGAGTTTGCAAACACGCATTTTTATGTCGACAGGGGATTCAACACACAACGCGACAAGGAACTCATGTCGCATAATGGAAACACATATACCGTGCCCATGATTTCAGGCAGAACCGACTACGCCAAGGTATACAACGCCCTCAAGTTTGATAGAAGGCATTGGTTTGTCTATGGCAAGGACGGCTACTCGGGCATGGTCTACTACCAAGAGTTTCCAGGAAAAGGAAAGGTTCGCTACATCGCCTATAAAGATGTCACAAGAGAGTGCGCCGAAAGAAAAACATATGCGGACAAGCTGAAAAAGGGTGTGAAAGGATACACGCAGGCCGGCCTGGAGGCCTATGAAAAGGATTTTGGGCTGTTTCTGCTTGAAACCACTGAATCGCTTTCCGCAAAGGAAGTGTTTTGCGGATACAAAAAAAGACGGGGCATAGAAACATATTTTAATTACGTGGACAACGTAATTGATTTCAACGCTTTATACCAACAGGATTATTGCAAGACGCAAGGAGTTGGATTCATTGTCCAGATAGCGGGGAGTATTTTCAGCGAGGTAAAAGAACATATTGCAGACCACAATGAATCCGTCAAAAACGTCATGAATGAGTTCAAGGGCATAAAGGCCGTCAAGGAAAATGGAAGATGGTTAGTTCGCAATATTACAAAAACAAAAAGGTCACTGGCTGAAGAACTGGAGTTTCCGCTGGGAAAAGTCCTATGGTGAAGCGAAATCCATTTCTGCATCATGCGCTAATTCATGTGAAACATCTTGGGATCCCGGAACCGCAGCGATACAAAAGATGGTGTGAATGATTAAATACCAGTGGTTTTCTTGGGTCTGCCATGGGATTTTCATAATCTTTTAGCAGACCCAATCACTGGCAAGCGGTAAATACAGCATATTGTCGGAAGAAAAAAAATAAGCACAGTATATATTCTATAAAACTGTTATTTCACCGACCTAAAAATCCGAATTTGTGTGTACAGCAAAGTCATCATGACAACAGAAAGCCTCCTGATCACTGATGGAAACTGTACAGAAACAAAGCATTTGAAGACATGATCGCCAGCATGGAAAAGTATCCTCGCCTGAAATTTATGTAACTGAAGGATCGTTGAAGTCTCAGACGGGTTTAAGGGATTTCTCCAAATAACGAGTTGCTTCAAAACAATAGATATACCGATTGCAAATGGGTAGTTAAAACCTATTCAAGACCTATAGAAAACATGTAACCCTTGCCGAAAAGAAAATCGAAAGAAACGTATTTTCTGTGACAAAACCTCAAATGATTCGTTTATTATATTAGGAAAGGACGAATTGCAATGCATGACAAGGAAATCATACAAGAATATCTATCTCGGAATGAAGACGCAATATCCAATACCGAAAAGAAGTATGGGGCATATTGCTATACGGTGTCGTTCAGCATCCTGCACAATCCCCTGGATGTTCAGGAATGTCTCAATGACACATGGCTAAAAGCATGGAACTCGATTCCTCCCATGATACCTGAAAACCTGCGTTTGTTTTTAGCAAAGATTATCCGCAACATTTCATTTGACCGTTATCGACATTACACGGCAGAGCGAAGAAACAAACACATGGAAATCATCCTGGAGGAGTTGGATTCCTGCATTCCCTCCCACGCAAGCGTGGAGCAGGAGGTCAACGTCATCCTGCTTGGCGAGGAGATTAATTTGTTCCTGTCCAAACAAAGCAGAAAGGATCAGGATCTATTTGTACAAAGATACTTCTATACTCAGAAGCACAATTAAGTGGAATTCTGCCTCGTCTGCCTGCTGTCATATGCGGAACGATTGTAAATATCTGTTCCAGATATTTGATCGTTCCAGTATATAACGCATCCATACCAGAGATCGCAGTTCATTTCCATATGACAAAAACCAATGTCACAACAAGGCTTTCACGCATACGAAACAATTTAAAAACACATTTGAAGGAAAGGGGATACCTATGAAAAAAGAAGACTTATACGAAGCCATTAACCACATTGACGACAGTTACCTTCAACCGAGTAGAAGGAAAAACGGATTGTTTCTACCCTTGTTAGCAATCACAACGGTTGTTGTCATTGCTATGTTCTTGCCACATAATGAAGAACCTTCACCAATCGCTAAAAGCGATGAGACTCTAATCGTTAATTCCAGTCCCATTGTCATTGCCCAGGCAAAGTCACCTGACATGACCTATGAGAAACACGATGAATGGCAAGTCAACGAAACACAGTTTGAGGCATGGTATAATGCGTATATCGAAAACATGCGTCTCTCTAAGGAAATACAGCCATTTTTACATCCATATGAGGAAGCAATCATGGTTCATTTGCTGGATGAAAACAAGAACAATGTCTTTTCGCCATTGAACTTGTTCATGGCGTTAAGCATGCTAAGTGAATGCACGGCATCTGACACCCGCCAGGAAATACTACAGGTCATTGGCATTGAGGATCTGGAATCATTGCGTTCTATCAATCGGATTCTTTGGAATGCAAATGCATTGGATACCCCTGATATTGTGTCTCTTCCTGGCTCTTCCATCTGGCTTGACAACAAGAGGAAATACAAGACGGATACCCTGGATTTCATGGCAGAAGCTTACCATTCCGATTCATTTGCAGGAACCATGGGAGATCCTGCCTATGATTCCCTTTTGCAACAATGGCTCAACGAACATACAGGCAATCTTTTGGAAGAAGACACAGAGATCCAGACATTCAAGGAAACAAATGTCTTGGCCATTGTTACATCAATGTACTACAAGGCATTCTTTGGCGCAGGGTTTGATCCCCAGGAAACCGCTGAAGGGGAATTTCACATGCCTGAAGGCGTAAGACAGGTGGACATGATGCATTCCCATGCCTCCCGAAAATACTACAGGAGAAATGGTTTTCAGGCAATTACGATGCCCCTGAACTACTCAGGTGAAATACTGTTTTTCCTCCCTGATGAAGGGTTAAATCCAACAGATATCGTTGACGATATATTCCCTGTCATCTATCAAGAAGCAGATTACCAGTACATTCCCGTCCATGCAATATTGCCAAAGCTTGACCTATCCACTTCCACTGACATGATTCCTATCCTTGAAGAACTAGGCATCTCACAGGCATTCAATGAAGCAGACTTTTCTACAGTATATGATGAACCAGCCACCGTCTCGGAAATCACCCATGCTGTCAGGTTGATAATAGATGAAGGAGGTATAGAAGCCGCTTCCTATTCCCTGGTCAATGCAGAGGAATCAGAAGGAGGTGATACAACCGAGGAACTGGAGTTCATGATAGACCGTCCATTTGTGTTCGCCATTACTGGATTAGATGGCTCAATCCTGTTTGCTGGCACTGTCGCAAACCCATAGATCTAGCCTGTTGATTCTGATTGGAAATTGTTATATTATTTTGTTGACGGAATGGAGGAAATGAAAATTATGGTTGGAGACAAGATCAGAATGCAAAATGAGATGAGCCTAGATGTGATGAAGAATACAGTGAAAAGATGGGATGAGGGCATTTCCAATCCATCTGCCTCAAGGATCAAGGAAATATGCGTCAAGTATCGGATATCTCCAGAAGAACTGATTGGTACTATACCTTCCTCCCAATCGGAAACATCAGATTCACTGAATATGAGTGAAAATGATCAAATCTATTCGATCATGAAGTATTTTTCTATGACAGAACCTTCTTGTTGCTAGATATTCATTGTGCGTCCAAGTATAATAGCATGCATTGCATCTGGACATTCACCAGCAAAGTCTCTGCCATGCCCGACATGCTTAAGCATTGTACCTACAAGATGTCATTTGGAAACATTATTCTTGTTACGTTTTGCATGCATGGCACGGTAGGGTTGAACACCCCAAAACATGAGCAACAGTAAAGGTATCCCAACAAAATATACTACCAAAGAAGGACTATGATTCCCTTTCATCCATTGCTTGACATTAAATCCATAAAACACGATAATAGTACAAGTTCCCGTAATCGTAGCGAATGTCCTATGTTTTTCAAATATCCATACTAACACCAAAGTAAGGACTAAAGCCAGCTCAAAGATTATACGTTCCCATGGTGTGAACAATGGGTTGCTTATTCCACTAATAGCCACTATGGCAATGCTTACGGAAACTGCTAGTTTATACCATATTGGCATAGGCTTATACTTATTCTCGTTCATAATAACCTCCTTATTAGTCGAGATGAACATGATTACACCTGATATTACATTATACTGGAACAGATATTTACAATCGTTCTGCATATAACAGCAGGCAGACGATGTAGAATTCTACTTATTTGTGCGTCCAAGTATGGTAAGAAAAAGTATAGTTGCTGTTCACGCCTTTCCAAAGGAAGATACCAAGCAAGCTTTTTTCTTCCTATTCAGCAAATCCCCATGCGCTTACTCGTCCCAGCGCGCCCCGGAACGCTGGCTGCATGGAACGGTACGTATCCTCGTACAAATGCCGTGCCGGATACCGACGGTTGCGGCTTTCATCCGTCAAGTCATATACCATTGCCCGCTCTCTTTCATCCAAGCCAAAGGCTATGATGAAATTGTAGCTGTAGTGTTCCTTGTC
>OMYM01000300.1 GCA_900315225.1 uncultured Erysipelotrichaceae bacterium
GCTAGGCGATTCACAAGTAAACACGTTGCGGATATATACTTCCTTGACACCTGCGTCAACAATCTTTTTCGCAAGATCATCGGTCAGATAAGTGTCTCCTTCAACCAACAACTCGCCCGTTGCAGGATCCATGATGTCTTCTTGCGTATAGCGCCCAACGATTCTATCGTAGAGCTTTTCGATCATGGAATTGTTTCTCTTGTCGATGATATCCGTGACAAGGTATGCCTTGTCCGTTCCACAATCCTCTCCGTTGATGATGACTTCTTGCGCCACATCGACAAGACGTCTTGTCAGGTAACCTGACTCAGCGGTCTTCAGCGCGGTATCGGTCAATCCTTTTCTAACGCCATGCGTCGAGATAAAGAACTCGGATACGCTCATTCCTTCACGGAAACACGAGTAGATCGGAACTTCGATAATCGATGGCTGATATTCCTTGCGTGATTTAGACTGCGTAGGGCGCGCCATCAATCCACGCATTCCTGCCAACTGGGTAAAGTGGTTCTTGTTGCCACGCGCGCCAGACACCGCCATCATGTTAATGGGGTTCATTCTTGGCAAGGAAGTCATCAGCGTGTCACCAACGTTTTCCTTGACATCGCTCCACAACTGGGAGAACTTGCGTTCCCACTCCTGTGGCGTTAACAAGCCTCTATCTCTTAGGCGATTCAGTTTTTCAGCCTCTGCCTGACCTTGCTCAACGATTTCCTTCTTATGCGGCGCAACAGAGATATCGCTCAATGCAACAGTCATTCCCGCAACCGTCGAATACAGGTATCCCATGTCCTTCAAGGAATCAAGAATATCGCTTGTTCCACTTGTCTTGTACTTGTCGAACACAGCCGCGATCAAGTTTCCAAGGTCTTTCTTCTTGAATTCAGCGGTAACCTTCCTAGAGGCGATTTCCTTCTTGATGTCCGTTCCCATTGGAACAAATTCGGAATCCGGAGTTCTTCTCAGGTTTTCCTCCGTTGTTTCATTGAGGTAAGGGAAATCAGCAGGGAACACAGCGTTGAATATGATCTTGCCAACAGATGTCAACAGATACATTTCATTCTGTTCATTGGTAAAGCAAGTCTTGCCAACCGTGCGTGCCGGCAAGGCAATGCGGTTATGGAGATGGACAACATTCATCTGGTATGCCATCAAGACTTCGTTAACATCCTTAAAGACATGTCCTTCGTTGTCGCCATATCTTCTCCACTTGGCAGCCTCAACCGTCTCGCCAAGCGTTTCAAGCGCGTCTGCCTTGCGGTAGAACTCCTCGGCAGTCGATTCCATGTTTAGGTAGAAGTTGCCTAGGACAAGGTCTTGTCCTGGCGTGACAATCGGCTTGCCATCCTTAGGACCAAGGATGTTGTTGGAACCAAGCATCAAGACTTCTGTCTCAGCTCTCGCCATTTCGCTCAATGGCAAATGGACAGCCATCTGGTCGCCATCGAAGTCAGCGTTGAAGGCAGGGCAAACCAATGGATGAACACGGATTGCACGTCCCTCGACAAGCTTGGGGAAGAATGCCTGGATGCCCAGCCTATGCAATGTTGGCGCACGGTTCAAGAACACCGGGTGCTTCGCTATGACGCTTTCCACGACATCCCAAACCTGCGGCTCGCCTCTGGCAATGCATTTCTCGGCAGTCTTTGGATTGGTGGCGAATTGCCTATTGACAAGCTCGTTGATGACGAAAGGCTTGTAGAGCTGGATTGCCATTTCCCTAGGCAAGCCACATTGCCACATCTTCAACGTTGGACCAATCGCAATAACCGAACGACCTGAGAAGTCAACACGCTTACCCAGCAAATTCTGACGGAAACGTCCCTGTTTTCCCTTTAAGGAATGCGACAGTGATTTCAATGCCCTGCCACCTGCGCCAGTGATCGGCTTGGAGCGACGACCATTATCGATCAACGCATCCACTGCCTCCTGTAGCATTCTCTTTTCGTTTTGAACAATGATCGCAGGCGTTCCAAGCTCCAACAGTTTTTTCAAACGGTTATTGCGGGTAATGACGCGACGATACAAATCGTTCAAGTCGCTTGTCGCAAAGCGACCGCCATCAAGCTGTAGCATCGGGCGAAGATCCGGTGGAATGACAGGCAATGCCGTCAATACCATCCATTCCGGCTTGTTGTCGGAATGACGGAATGCATCCACCGTCTCCAGACGCTTGATCAGTTTCTTTCTCTTGTCTCCAGACGCTTTTTCAAGCTCATCGATAATCGCGGAATACTCTGCCTCGACATCGATATCCTCGAGCAGCTTTTGGACTGCCTCCGCGCCAGTCCTGGCTTCAAAGCTGCCAGGACCATAGATGGCATTGTTCTCACGCAGGTCTTTTTCGGAAAGAATCTGCTTGTATGATAGCTTTGTATCGCCTGGATCAGTTACGATCCAGGAAACAAAGTAGACAACTTCCTCAAGCGACTTTGGCGGAACGTTCAACAGGAGGCTCATGCGGGAAGGGATCCCGCGCAGATACCAAATATGCGCCACTGGAGCCGCAAGATCGATATGACCCATGCGCTCGCGGCGGACGGAAGACTTGGTGATCTCCACGCCGCAGCGATCACATACAACGCCTTGGTAGCGGATCTTCTTATATTTGCCGCAAGAACATTCCCAGTCCTTGGTAGGACCAAAGATTTTCTCGCAGAACAAGCCATCCTTTTCCGGCTTTTGGGAACGATAGTTGATGGTCTCAGGTTTTTTGACCTCGCCATAGGACCATTCACGGATTTTCTCCGGCGATGCAAGACCGACTTTAATCGCTGTGAAATTATTGATATTCATGCGTTGCCCTCCTTACATGTCCATGTCTGTGCCAAAGTCGATGCCGACCTCCGCCGCCTCGGGAATCTCTTCCTCAAGCCCTTCGCGGATCGTCACATCATCGCTGTTCTCAATGTCGTTGACAATTGCCTGGCGAGCAACATCCACGTTTGCTTCTTCCTTGAGTTCTTCACGCTCCATCTGCTTGAGATCCATCTCCGTTCCTTCATCGTCCATCATGCGGACATCGATCGCCAATGCCTGCAACTCATGCACAAGCACGCGGAACGACTCGGGAATGCCAGGCTCTGGCAAATCTTTTCCCTTGACGATGGATTCATATGTCTTGGTACGACCCATGATGTCATCGGACTTGACCGTCAAGATCTCTTGCAACGTGTGGGAAGCGCCATACGCCTCAAGCGCCCAGACTTCCATTTCACCAAATCTCTGGCCACCATTCTGCGCCTTGCCTCCCAATGGCTGCTGCGTGACAAGCGAATAAGGACCCGTTGCACGGGCGTGCAACTTGTCGTCGACCATGTGCGCAAGCTTGATCATATACATGACGCCAACAGCAATTCTCTCATCGTATGCGTCACCCGTCATGCCGTCATACAAGACATACTTGCCATCCGCGCTAGTGCCAGCCTCGGCCATGATTTCCTTGAGGTCTTCGTTGGAAACACCATCGAATACAGGTGTAGCAAACTTGACGCCAAGCTTCTTGGCAGCCATTCCCAGATGAACCTCAAGCACCTGCCCGATGTTCATGCGGCTAGGCACGCCAAATGGATTCAACATGATGTCGATTGGGGTTCCATCCGCCATGAACGGCATGTCTTCAACCGGATTGATGCGGGAAATAACGCCCTTGTTGCCGTGTCTGCCAGCCATCTTGTCACCCTCGGAGATCTTTCTCTTCTGGACAATATAGACCTTGACGACTTCATTTACGCCAGGCGGCAGCTCGTGGTTGTCCTTGCGCTTGAAAATACGGACACTATGGACAATGCCTGCGCCACCATGCGGGACTTTCAGGGAATTGTCGCGGACCTCCCTCGACTTTTCGCCAAAGATCGCCATCAACAACTTTTCTTCGGGAGAAATCTCGCTTTGTCCCTTTGGCGTGACTTTTCCTACAAGAATATCGCCTTCCTTGACCTCCGCGCCAACCATGACAATTCCTCTGCCATCCAGGTTGCGGCATGCCGTCTCGGCAACGTTTGGAATATCGCGCGTGATTTCCTCCGCGCCAAGCTTTGTCTCACGGCATTCGATCTCGTATTCCTCGATATGCACCGAAGTATAGAAATCCTCGGACTGCATTCTCTCCGACATGATGATCGCATCCTCGTAGTTGTATCCATGCCAGGTCATGAACGCGATGGTAACATTCTGGCCAAGCGCAAGCTCGCCATCCTGCATCGCCGGTCCATCCGCAAGGATATCGCCTCTTTCAACTCTTTCGCCATCCCAGACGATCGGTCTTTGGTTCAGGCAGGTAGATGCATTGGATCTTCTGAATTTCGTCAATTCATAGGTACGGCTGACACCGGAATCTTCCTGCACGATGATCTTGGTCGCATCGACGTAAGTCACGATGCCACCAGCTGTCGCAACGCAAGCAGCTCCCGAGTCGCGCGCAATGACATGTTCCATGCCGGTGCCGACATAAGGGCTGTGCGGGTTCAGCAACGGTACCGCCTGCCTCTGCATGTTTGCGCCCATCAGGGCACGGGTGCAGTCGTCGTTTTCCAGGAACGGAACGCACGCAGTCGCAACAGAAACGATTTGGCGCGGCGATACGTCCGCAAAATCAATGTCCTCGCGCGGAGCCATGACGGTTTCACCCGCGATTCTAGCAACAATGCTGTCGCCAACCAGCTTGCCTTCCTTGATTTCATTTGCCTGCGCAATGACATGATCGTTTTCAATGTCGGCAGGCATATAAACCACTTCATCCGTGACGCTCCCATCCACGACCTTGCGGTATGGTGTCTCGATGAAGCCGTATTCGTTTACCTTTGCATATGTGGTGAGATAGTTGATCAGACCAATGTTTGGACCTTCAGGGGTCTCGATCGGGCAAATCCTGCCATAATGCGAGTTATGGATGTCACGAACCTCGAAACCCGCTCTCTCACGCGTCAAGCCGCCAGGACCTAGCGCGGAGATACGGCGCTTGTTCGAAAGCTCCGCCAATGGGTTCTGCTGATCCATGAACTGCGACAATTGCGAGGATGAGAAAAACTCCTTGATCGCCGCTGTCAATGGACGGATATTGGTCAATCCCTTGGGAGCCAGGGTGTTTGTGTCGGTGATCGACATTCTTTCCTTGACAACCCTTTCCATGCGGGAAAGACCGATCCTGAATTGGTTCTGGATCAATTCGCCAACCGTTCTGATCCTTCGGTTGCCCAGCATGTCGATGTCGTCTTGCGAACCAACGCCATCAAGCATCGTCAGCTCGTAGTTGTAGAGGGCATACATGTCGCTCATGGTAATCGTATGCTTGTCGTTGAGTGGATCAATGCCAATGAGCTTGACAACATGCCCATCCGCCAGCTTGATCTTGACCTCTTGAACGCAAGCGCCAACAAGCCACAAAGTGACGTGTCCACCCAGCTTGACGATATTTGTCACCGCATCGCGCGCCCCGGAATCCAACGGGTTCCTGTTTTCGTCCGCGACATATCTAGGGCAATACAGCTCGCCATCCTCATCGTAGAGATCTTCACCATCAAGGGTGATTCTGCCTATGCTAAACATGCGGTTGCCAAAGTTCATGACCGAAGCGACATTGTCGGCGTTGACCTTGACCTCGTTGGCGATGATGCCGGAGTAGACCGTCACCTGCTTGAACTCGCGCGCGAGTGCATCGATGTCTTTTTCGGTCAATACCGTGCCCCTGGAAAATTGCGTCTCGTCCGTTGCGCCATCCACGTCAACAGCCAGGATTCTTCCCTTCAAGGCATTTTTCCAAGAAGTGTCCATCAACTCTTTCGTCGGATGGGAGAAACGGTGGACAAACGGCAGCGCCTTGGCAGCGATGCCTTTGTTGATCTCATCGCGCAACGCATTTCTTTCTTCCTTGCCAATGCGAACATTCTTCTTGAACAACAAGGAACCATCCGCGCCAATCAAGTCATCCACAAGGCAATGCCCTTCCATGCGGTCAAGCACGCTGAGTTTCTTGCGCACCTTGAAGCGTCCGGCCTTTGTCAAGTCATAGCGGCGGTAGTCGAAGAACTTGTTGTCCATCAACGTCATGGCGCCATCCACCGTGGCGATTTCATCCGCCCTCTGGTTTTCGTATATCGCCAAAAGCGCCTGGTTCATCGAAACAGCCTTGCTGTCGGCGCTCAGGGTGTTGCGTATCTCATCGTAGTTTCCAAAAACCGACGTATACAAAAGCATGTATTCGTTCAACAGCTCATGATCGTCGTCCGGAACCAGCGCATCCTCAAACACTTCGTAGCCAAGCGCCTGCAGGAACTTGCGCATCCCCTCGATGTCAAAGACATTTTCACTCTTCAGAGGATTCAGCGACATGCCGATCGCCTTGAAAAGGATTGTGCTGTATATCTTTCTTCTTCTATCGATCGAAACGTTCATGACACGCCCAAGGGAGGCTTTCTTTTCATCGCTCATGAATTCAAGCCAAGTGCCCCTGCTAGGTATCAACTCGCAAGTATACGTGTCCTTACCGGTTCGCTCTTCCGATACAATGTCGAAATACGCGCCAGGGGAACGGACGATCTGGGATACAATGACACGCTCGGCGCCATTGATGACGAAGGTCCCCGTTGGGGTCATCATTGGGAAATCGCCCAAAAAGACTTCTTCCGACTTGGTGGTGACCTCGCCGGTTTCGCTGTCGTTGATTTCCAGCTCCATCTTTGCCTTCAACGGCTGGGAAAACGTCATCTCCCTGTTCTTGCATTCCGTGATCGAGAACTTCGGCTCATCGAAATGATAATCAAGGAACTTCAGACGGATATTGCCGTTAAAGCTTGTGATTGGATAAATATCTTCGAATACTTCCCTGATGCCTTCCTTCAAGAACCATTCGTAGGCGGCAGTCTGAATCTCGACTAGATCCGGAAGCTTCAGACCACTGGAAACCTTGGAATAGTCTCTGCGGGTTGCCTTGTTGCCGTATTGGACAACACGGTATGTCTGCTTGTTTTCCATTTACACCATCCTTTCGCCTTTATTGGGAAGAAACCACAAAAAGGGCATAAAATCCCCTATGAATTTTGAGAAGACCTTCTTAGCATTCTTGTTCAATTCAGTCATTCCTCACGCTTCTTAATACCCAATAACCTTTGTCCCGTGCCACCGTTTCACAGTTGCCAAACAACTCCCGGAGCTTGCGCAAGGCGCTTTCAGCCCCTTGCTTTCTTCGCACAACCGCCAGGAACACGCCGCCAGGAACAAGCCTGTCGTGCGCATCCGCAAACATTCCATACACCACCTGCTTGCCCGCCCGGATTGGCGGATTGGTGATGATGAAGGAAAAACAGCCGACGACTGATTGGAAACCGTCAGATTCAACCGCTGCACAGGAAACGCCGTTGGTAACGCTGTTGATCTCTGCCAATTCCACAGCGCGAGGATTGATGTCGCAGCAGGTGACTTCGAGACTGTCGTTGAGCTTCTTCAAGACAATGCCGACGACCCCATACCCGCACCCAAGATCAAGCAAGGCGCCATGGAGATTTTCTTTTGCGGCGCATTCCAGCAAAACCTCGGTGCCATGGTCGACACCTGCCTTTGCGAAAACGCCATTATCCGTAGTGAAAGAAAAAACATGCCCGGAAAACCGGAAAGAATGCGTCTTCCGGTTTTCCGCAAGGTTGCGGTTGTCAGTGAAATAATGCGTCACTCAACCACATCCTTTCATAGGGCGTAAAAGCCGAAGTTAAATTCGGCTTTTAAAATCATTGCAAGACTAGTCAAATTACTTGAATTCAACAGTAGCACCAGCATCGACCAACTGCTTCTTGATGTTCTCTGCCTCATCAACCGGAACGTCCGCCTTGATGTCGACTGGAGCGCTGTCAACGAGCTTCTTGGCATCAACAAGACCCATGCCTGTAATGGCGCGGACTGCCTTGATGACAGCAACCTTTGTCTCGCCGATCGCTGCAAGGACAACGGTGACGTTCTTTGGTGTCGTGTCGACTTCTTCCTCAACCGGAGCAGCCGCAACAGCGACAGGAGCAGCGGCGGTAACGCCATACTTCTCTTCGATGGACTTGACGAGATCGTTCAGGTCAAGAATAGTAGCAGTGTCGAGATATGCAAGAATATCTTCCTTTGTAATTGTTGCCATTTGAATTTTCCTCCAGATTATTTTTAGTTTTGGCAACCGCCTTATGCGGCAGTCTCAGTAGTGGATTCCTGTGCAGGCGTACCCGTCCTGCTGTCGACGACAGCCTGGACGACACGTGCAAACGAGGAAATCGGCGCATTCAGAACCGACAGCAGCATGCTCAGCATGCCTTCCCTGTTCGGCAATGCAGAAAGTTCGGCAACGGTGTCCGCATCGACAACCTTTCCGTCGACAACGCCGCCCTTTACGATCAAAGACTTGTGCTTCTTGGCATACTTTGCCAAGACACC
>OMYM01000031.1 GCA_900315225.1 uncultured Erysipelotrichaceae bacterium
ATCATTGAGAAGGCATACGAAGAGCATGACGCAATGAAGGAGGTGAACCTGGGGGTTTGACGATGAGCGAAAGCCGATCACAACTACAGCGAATATATTATCCCAAAGTTTCAAGTAGATGTCACAGATCCGATCAAAATGGGATTGTAACAATCCCATTTTGTTGTATACTTGTAATGTCGCTTAAAGATGGAGGTGATACCGATGAAGATGCTTGACAACAAAACAGAAAAGCTAAGGGATGACTTGAAGGAAACGATCAAACCTTCCAGCAAAGTGTCCATCGCTGCTGAATGCTTTTCAATTTACGCTTTTAAAGAACTTAGGAAAGAGCTAGAGAATGTCAAGGAATTCAGATTCCTTTTCACCTCTCCAGCCTTTGTAAAAGAGAAAGCCCCCAGGGAAAAGAAAGAATTCTATATTCCCCAGAATGAAAGAAGCCTGTATGGAACTGTCTTTGAAGTAAAATTGAGAAATGAACTCACACAAAAGGCAATCACCAAGGATTGCACAACATGGATCAAGAAAAAAGCAACATTCAAATCTAATCTCAGTGGTCAGAAGATGCCAGGATTCATGACTGTCGATGATATTTCCTACAACTACATACAATCATTCACAACGGTTGATCTAGGCTGTGAAAAGGGTGATTTTGCCTATTATCCAATCATGCGCTTTGATACAAGCGAGAACAGCAGTTTCTTCAATATCTTTGAAGAAATATGGAATAACCCAAGCATGGTCAAGGATGTCACGGATACAGTCATCGAGACGATGTCTGCCGCATATCAGGAGAACCCTGCCGACTTTATATACTTTATGATGCTATACAACATATTCCATGAATTCCTGGATGATGTTTCGGAAGATCATCTTCCCAAGGAGGGTGTTAACTTCAAGAATAGCAAGGTGTGGAATATGTTGTATGACTTTCAAAAAGATGCTGTCTTGGCCATCATTAACAAGCTTGAGAAATACAATGGTTGCATTCTCGCGGATAGCGTAGGTCTTGGAAAAACATTCACTGCGCTTGCGGTAATCAAGTACTACGAGGAACGCAACATGCGTGTTCTTGTCCTTTGCCCAAAGAAGCTTTCCGAGAACTGGAATACGTACAAGAACAACTACAAGACAAACATCTTGAGGGATGATCGTTTCCGCTATGATGTATTATACCATACGGATCTTTCCAGGAATTCTGGTTTTTCCAATGGAACAGACCTGAATCAAGTCGTATGGGGAAACTATGACCTTGTTGTCATAGACGAGTCACATTACTTTCGCAATGGCGCAGGAAGCCATCGCAATACAAATGAAAACCGCTACATACGTCTTATGGACCGTGTCATACGTGATGGTGTCAAGACCAAGGTATTGATGCTTTCCGCTACCCCTGTAAACAATCGCTTCATTGATCTTCGCAATCAACTTGCCCTGGCATACGAGGGAGATTCCTCTCTAATCAACGACAAACTCTCTACCGAGAAATCCATTGATGAAATCTTCCGCAATGCCCAAAGGATATTCAACGATTGGTCAAAAATGGATGTTGATGAGCGAACCACTGAAAGATTGCTTAAAATGTTGGACTTTGATTTCTTCGAACTCCTTGACAGTGTCACTATCGCCAGAAGCAGAAAGCACATTGAGAAATACTACAGCATGAAGGATATCGGCTCGTTTCCTGAAAGGCTAAAACCTCTCTCTAAGGAACCTCCCCTATGCGACATCAACGATGAAGTCTCTTATGATAAGATCTACGATCTCATGGATCAGTTAAACCTAGAATTCTATACCCCAACGAAATATATCTATCCTTCCCGCATCGCCAAATATACAAACGAAGAAAGAGGTTTGACGCAAGAAGGAAGAGAACAAGGCATACGCCAGTTGATGGGTATCAACCTGCTTAAGCGACTTGAAAGCTCTGTACGTTCTTTCCAATTGACGGTGCAACGGATAAAGGATGCGATTGACCAGACAATCGAAACAATCAAGAAATACGAAGGAGGAAAAATACAGCTCGTTGATTATGACGTTGATGTTGATGATGAAGACGATGTCTTCACCGTTGGTAGGAAAGTGCAAATCAACCTAGACGACATGGACTATGTGTCATGGCTAAGAATGTTGGAAAGCGATGCGACCATTCTTACGCAACTTCTTGACATGATCAACCAGATTACGCCTGATCATGATGGGAAGATGTTGACGTTGTTTCAGGTAATCAAAGAGAAACTCGAACACCCCATCAACAAAGGGAACAAGAAGATCTTGATCTTTACCGCTTTCGCCGAGACTGCCGATTATCTCTATGATTTAGTCAGTTATTATGCCTGGCATACCTATGGATTGCATACAGCTGTCATCACAGGAAGCGTCGAGGGAAGATCCACTGTCAAAGGCATGAAGTGTGACTTAAACCGTGTCTTATCCGCCTTCTCGCCCATGTCAAAGGATAAAGATCTGCTCTACCCAGACATGCACGAGGAAATAGATATCCTGATAGCGACAGACTGTATTTCTGAAGGACAGAATCTTCAGGATTGCGACTATGTGATCAACTATGACATCCATTGGAACCCTGTCAGAATCATCCAGCGATTTGGAAGAATCGATAGAATCGGTTCAAAAAACAAATACATACAGCTTGTAAACTTCTGGCCAGACATAGACCTAGACACCTATATCAATCTTACAAACAGGGTAAAGACAAGAATGAAGATCACTGTTTTGACTTCCACAGGTGATGACGACCTCATTAACACAGAAGAAAACGGTGACCTGGAATATCGTAAAAGACAGTTGAAAAAGCTACAAGAAGAGGTTGTGGACATTGAGGAAATGTCAGATGGCATCTCCATCATGGATCTTGGCTTGAATGAATTCCGTCTAGACCTTTTAGAATACATGAAGACCCATAAAGACATTTCCAACTCTCCCATGGGACTTCATGCTGTGGTGAAAGCAAGCAATGATCTAAAACCTGGCGTTATCTTTGTCCTAAGAAACATTAACGATGCCGTAAACATTGACCACAAGAACAGAATCCATCCGTTCTATATGGTGTATATTTCCAATAACGGGGAAATCCTATGTGATTACCTAAATCCAAAAAAACTCTTGGATACATTCCGTCTTCTTTGCAAGGGACAGAGCAAACCTATTACCGACCTATGCAAATCCTTTAACAAACAGACAAAAGACGGCAAAGACATGCATGAAATCTCTGAGCTATTATCGCAAGCCATCAGCTCCATTATATCCATCAAGGAAACCAGTGACATTGAGTCTCTGTTCCACCCTGGTGGAACAACCGCCTTGTTATCAGAAATCAAAGGACTGGATGACTTTGAATTAATCTGCTTTCTCGTTGTGAGGTGATGTATGTTAAACCTTCCTGAATCAACCCAGTTCGACAAACGATTGCCAAAACAGAGTTTTTATGAACACATGGAGATAACACCTTCTCTTAAACGAATCTTCATTGATGAAATTAAAAACATATACTGGCGAAACAAAATAGCCGCATCCACTATGAACATCACCCAAGGAGATCTTGTCACAGAAATCGAGATATTCGAGATACAGTTAAGCAAACCATTGTTCAACGAAGAAGTCCTGCGTCAAATTGACAAAGCCATTCCTTATCACATCTTGTATATCCTAACATGCAATAACAAGCAACAGGCATGGATTGGATACCAGAACAAACACTACTATCACACGGAATGGATGGATCATCTTTCTCTGGAACTGACGGGCATAACCACTGATGCTATCTATGAAAACTACGTTCGGCAAATCGCTTCCTCTACCTTGGACAAAAAAACCACGCTACAGGAATCCGTGGAAATATCCGAGAAAAAGAAGAAACTTCAGAAACAAATCAAATCCCTACAGTCCAAAGTCAGGAAAGAGACGCAATTCAATAGACAAGTCGAACTAAACTCACAATTAAAGAAACTCATGAAAGAATTGGAGCAACTATAAGTCATGGAAAAAATGCACATGGAGACAAGAAATCTTGTCTCTGAGAATATAAAGAAGATTGAACAGCTATTCCCTAGCTGCATCACAGAGACAATAGGCAATACCCCCCCCCGTAAAATAATTAACTTTGAATTATTAAAACAACTTCTATCCGATGACATTGTTGAAGGAAATGAAGCGTATGAATTCACATGGGTTGGTAAGAGGGCATCCATTGTGGAAGCTAACAAACCTATCCGCAAGACATTGCGTCCTGTCAAAGAAGACAGTGTCAATTGGGATACAACAGAAAACCTGTACATCGAAGGCGACAATCTTGAAGTCCTAAAGCTTCTACAGGAATCCTACCTTGGCAAGGTAAAGATGATCTACATTGATCCCCCTTACAACACTGGACATGACTTCATATACCCCGATTCATTCCAAATGAGCGAAGAAGAATACGTAGAAGCAACCGGATACTTCGACAAGGACGGCAATATCAACTATGCTAAAGAAAACAGCATAGGTGCAGCTAGATATCACTCAGACTGGTGTTCCATGATATATCCAAGACTCCTTCTAGCAAAAAACCTCCTTCAAAACGATGGCGTTATCTTCATTTCCATTGATGACCACGAGCTTGCGAATATTCTTGAAATATGCAATGAAGTATTTGGCTATCAGAATTATGTGGCTACTTTCCCATGGCGTAAAAGAACCGCAAAATCAGATGTACCCTTTGGCGTTTCACAAGATTATGAGTGGATTATCTGCTACAGCAAATCCGATGCATTTACGGCATGCGTAAAAGGAGAAGAACGGAATTACTACGAAACCCCGGATTATCCAGGAAAACCATGGCGCATCCATGACTTGACCAAGCAAACCAGTGCTTCAGAACGTCCTAACAGCTATTTCACTATTGTAGATCCTAAAACAGGAAACGCATATCCCGCCAACCCAAACAGAACCTGGGCAATCACCCAAGAAACGTTTGATCGATATTACGAAGAAGGAAGAATTGTGTTCCCTGGCGACTATGATTTCCTGAAGATATCCAAACCTGCTTTCCGCTACTGGAAAAGCGATGACATGAAGAAAGCTGGTTCACTCTTTGGTACAATCGCTGCCAGCACAAATCTACCCAAATCTGTCGGTATGTCCCTCGATGGGACAAAAGAAATCACCGATCTATTCTCCAGCAAGATATTCAATTTTCCAAAAAGCAGCGCTTTGATCAAACATCTTGTTTCAATGAGCACCCTGTTAGATCCAAACGCTTTGGTACTTGACTTCTTCTCTGGCTCAGCTTCCACTGCACACGCGGTAATGGAACTCAACGCTGAGGATGGAGGTCATAGAAAGTTCATCATGGTTCAGTTACCTGAACCATGTAACGAAAAGAGTGAAGCATACAAGGCTGGCTATAAGAACATCTGTGAGATTGGAAAAGAACGCATCCGCCGTGCTGGCAAAAAGATACACGACAAAGCAGGATTACTTGCCCAAGACCTAGATGTTGGCTTCCGTGTATTCCGTGTTGATACCTCCAACATGAAAGATGTCTATTATGCGGCAAACGAGATGGAACAAGAAAGACTGTTCGACATGGAATCCAACATCAAGGAAGATAGGACTGACCTAGACCTCCTGTTTGGATGCCTGCTGGAATGGGGATTACCCCTGTCACTGCCATACAAGAGCGAAGACATCAGTGGATATGCTGTTCACACATACAATGATGGAGACCTCATAACATGCTTTGAAGACAATATCCCTGATGAAGTCATCAAAGAGATCGCTAAAAGAAAACCCATTAGAGCTGTGTTCCGTGACTCTAGCTTTATCAATAGCCCTGCAAAGATCAATGTAGGAGAAATATTCAAGCTGATATCCCCAGACACAAGAATAAAGGTAATTTAGAGTTCACATATCACCCAGACATTCATTGATTTTATTCATGCTTTCTTCTATAATATATTTTGTTGATTCTAATAGAATCAACAAAATAGGAGATTACACCATGCTTTCAATAGA
>OMYM01000287.1 GCA_900315225.1 uncultured Erysipelotrichaceae bacterium
CCACCATGAACGCCAAGGAAATGCCCATTGAGCCATACGAAACCTCAACGCCAGGCATTATCCTATATGTCGCAATCGGTGAAAACATCGAAGAATCCTCCCTCGAGATTGACTATTCTTTTCACAAGACATTGGTACATGAACCCTTGTTCTGGATCTCAATGGTCGGCTCTTTCTTCTGGCTAATCGCTGCAGTATTTTATGCAGTATTATCGATACAGGAAAAGAAATTCAATGAACGCTTTGAAAGAGACAACGAAATCATCAATGAATCCATCGAGACATTCACCGGCTTCATAGATGCGAAAGATCAATACACCAATGGACATTCAAAACGTGTAGCGATATACACCAAGATGATCGCCGAAGAACTAGGATATGAAGGAGAAGAACTAGATCGCATCTACTATACCGCTCTACTTCATGATTGCGGTAAAATCGGTGTTCCCGACAACATCCTCAGCAAGCCAGGAAAACTAACCAAAGAAGAGTTTGAGATCATCAAATCTCACACCATCCGTGGAGGAGAGATCCTAAAAAGCTTCAAAAGCCTAAAAGACGTAGAGAAAGGAGCGCTCTATCACCACGAACGCTATGATGGCCATGGCTATCCAGAAGGCTTGGCAGGAGAAGAAATCCCCCTCATTGCCCGCATGATCTGTGTCGCAGATTCATTCGATGCTATGAACTCCAATCGAGTATACAGAAAGAAACTCACAAAAGAGTATATCCTCAATGAACTAGAAGTAAACAAAGGAAAACAATTCGATCCCCGCTTTGCGGATATCATGTTAAAACTGATCCACGAAGGAAAAATCAAGATGGTTGATTGAAAATACATTTTCGTGTATCATATACAAGGGGTATTATCATGAGCGAGATGTTTGTCAGCTATTGCCATGGGGAAATGAAGCTGGTTGATCCAATTATTAGCGTTATCGCGAAGGATCATAATGTCTGGATCGACCACCTGTTGCAAACGGGAGAACTATTCAACTACACAATCGATACCAGCATCGACAGATGCGATGTCTTTCTTGTCTTCCTGTCAATCTACTATGTCAAATCATCATATTGCCTGAAGGAAATCAGAAAGGCAATGCAGGCAAAGAAGTCTATTCTTCCTGTGGCATTAGATGCCTATGATGACATTGTTAAAGCATGTAGCAGTGATGAGATGCGACAGTATGTGGAGTACATCAGAGATAACATCCTCTTCTGTGTCAGTTCTGACATAGAAGAAATCATCAGTAATCTGATCAACTCTGATATTGTCGAGCAATGTGAAAACCATAATCCAGTACCAATCCAATTTCCTAACTTCAAACCAGAGTTTGTCTACACGGATGAAATGGTCAACATGTACACGTACAACTATAGACCAGATGGCACCAATCTGTTGGACATGATAGGAAGAGAAAGGGAACTGAAGCAGCTTCATGACTTCGTTAATGCGGATAGATTGAAGAAATGGTGGATGGTGCTAGGACCAGGCGGCTCTGGCAAGAGCCGCCTATCCTACCAATTCGCTTGCGACATGCACGAAGAAGGATGGGACGTGTACTACCTCACGGTGAACATCGAAAGTCAATTGGAAGCGATGGAAAGTCGTTTGCCCAATGATCGACTTGTAGTCATCGACTACGCATTGTCACATAACAACGCAGTATCCGCCTACCTGAAGAGTCTTTGTGGCAGGACGGATAATCATTTTAAGGTTAAGGTTCTTCTCGTTGACCGCGACATGGCCTTCAACAGCAATGAATTCGGTACAAGCCGTGAAAACATTGAAGCAGCCACAAGATTCATTCAGGCCGATGAATTCAATATCGATGCTATAAAGTACAAAGCCTATCCTTACATTGACTTAAAGCCATTGAACAAGGAACACCTGAAAACAATCATCATCCAATACGCTAAACAGGCATGTGGAAAAGACATGGACGAGGATACATCCATAGCATTATCGGATAGATTGACAAAGATCGATAAAAACGTGGAAAGACCACTGTACGCCATCTTCATGGCGGATGCCTGGGTCAATGGAAACAACCCACTCTCATGGGACAAGGAACATGCATTAGCCTATGTCTACAAGAAGGAAAAAGAAATATGGTTCAAGGATGCGCCAATCAAGGACAAGAAAGAATACGATGCATTTGATATCGATGTCTTCATCAATGCAGTATCTGAACTTGTGTCCTACGCAACCGTCAATGGCGGCTTATCCCTTCAACAGTTATCAGAGACATGCCCAAAAAGCGTAGAACGCATAAGTGAATCACTCAGGAAGGGGATGGACTTAGAGGACTACCTTGACAACATTGGGATGCTTTTCAGAAGAGACAAAACCTCCTTCATGGCAGCCTTTAAGCCAGATCTTGTGGGTGAATATATCGTTCTTTCACAGATGAAGAAGAAACCTCGTATGGTAGAGGGAATATTCACGGAAGAGTGGTATCGAAACACAAGCAAGACAGAATTCATCACCAACATGTTCATGGACTACATGGGGGAACTCAAAGATCTTGAATACTTCTGGGACAGATTGCTTGATGTGGATCCAGATTCAATGACATACATTGACAAGAACGGTTATGTATTCTTCTTGAAGAACTTTGTTAAAACAGGAAACAATGCTCTCAACCAAAAGATCATTGAGACATTGTTACGAATGAGAGGATCTGGTAAGCGTCTTGATTCTGTTATATACAGTAATATTGCAGACATATGCTTGTCGATGGGGAATCCGAAGCAAGCGGAGCTTTATTACAAAAAGACACATGAAATACAAAAAAGGCTGTCGGAGGATACGGGGACGGTGGAGTCGCTGCGAGACCTGTCTGTAAGCTACAACAAGCTTGGCGACATCAGCAAGTCCCTTGGCGACCATGTGAAA
>OMYM01000531.1 GCA_900315225.1 uncultured Erysipelotrichaceae bacterium
ACAAGTACAAATTCTGTTCTTGTACAGAGTTTGGAAGAAACAAACGATGATATTATTGTAACAAAAGAAAACTATCGCGATTTTCCAGTAAGCAACGAAGAAAATTTTGCTTTTATCTTGAAAGATGGAGAA
Organism: uncultured Erysipelotrichaceae bacterium; assembly: GCA_900315225.1. Taxonomy (GTDB): domain Bacteria; phylum Bacillota_I; class Bacilli_A; order Erysipelotrichales; family Erysipelotrichaceae; genus Bulleidia. Next base: position 133 of record OMYM01000531.1, read on the forward strand.
TACTGGATTGAATCCTGCAATTCAAAAGATAAAGTTATTGTGGTTCCAGAAAAAGTAAAAGGTACGATTGTTGTTGGATTATTGGAGCAATCAATGGGTCTTTTGGATTGTGAAGCAATTGTCCTTCCAGATAGTATTAAAACTATTGATAGTGGTGCATTTGTATCTGATGAAAAAATGAAATATATATATTTGGGGCAATCTCTGGAAACAATCGGTGCACAGGCTTTTACAGGATGTACTTCTCTATCTGAGATATACTTTCCTAAAACAATGAAAAACATTGAACTATGCACTCCTGCAAATGGAAAAAACATAACTGATATTTATATCCCAGCAGGCGCAGATAATATTACGAGTCTTGGTTTCAAAGAGGGTTTGCCAAATATGGTTGTACACACTCCTTCTGGTTCCGTGGCTGAACAAATGGCAATTGAAGCGGGATTTGAAGTAAAGAACGATTACGAGTGATAAGAGAAAGTGAGGGACATGATGAATAGGAAAAGTGAAAAAGGTGCTGTTATTGTAGAGGGAACAATGTCATTGGCTATTTTCATGTTCCTCATGTTTTCGATCTATTCGGTTATACAGATAGCATATTGTCAAGAACGTGTTGCTATAGCAATGGATGTTGCAACAAAAGAAGTCTCTGAATTTGCTCACGTATATTTCTTGATGGAAATAGATGAAGCGATGTCTGGTCCAGGAAAGTCTTCTGAACTGGCCAGTAAAGTTGCTAATAATCAGATTGTTGATTTTTTGAAGGAAATTGCCGAAACTTACGAGGGGTCAACAGTTGGTGAATATAGCAAAACATTTCAAGAAGCTTTGCAATCGTTCGATGGTGATAGCATTGGTGGAATAATAACCAATCATGTCGGTGAGAAAACCGTAGAACTGCTGATGAGAAAAAACTTGAATGCAGGAAGTGGCACTGATGTAGAGGCATTCAAAAAGAAGTATCATATAGTTGGAGATTTTGATCTGGGTAGATCCACGGTTTTCAACAACGGTAGTGCGGAAAGTAAGGGAAAGTATACAACCGACCTATTCATGGTATGTGAGTATGACATAGAAGTGCCTATCCTTGAATTCTTTAACATTAAAAAGACTTTTCATATGAGACACTGTTCTTATACACAAGCTTGGGGTGGATGACCATGGACAATATGGTGTTGGAAACAGTTGTTCTTTGGATTGTGATAGTATTAGCGTTGCTCATGGTCATGGTCTTGGTAAGAATAGCCACAATGGTCACTGCTTCTTTACCTGAAGAAGAGCTGCCATATTACATAGGAAAGCTGAAAGATTTTCTTTCTGTTAAATGGAGGTCGTATCTTATCGCTTTCGTGGGTCTTGCGGTTGTTGGAAACGTCATGTATTATCGAGATCAAGTGGGTCTTTTGGATATTGCGAATATCTTGGCATGTCTTTCGTTGTTGATTGTTGTGGCATGGACGGACTTAAAGTATAAGATCATCCCAAACAAGATTATGGTTCTAGGGCTTGGGATATGCCTTGGTTTGCTTGTGTTGAAATGTATAGTGGAAAATGCAAGGATGTGTTTAGTATCTTCAGGTATTGGCGCATTAGCTATGGTCGTAATAACGATGATGTGCAGATTGTTGAATCCAAAGAACATAGGGTTTGGCGATGTGAAACTGCTAAGTGTACTTGGACTCTTTCTTGGGGCTGAGAACATGTTCCAGGCTGGATTTGCAATGATGGTCTTGATGTTTGTGGCATGTGTGGTTCTGTTGCTTATGAAAAAAGTGAGCAGGGAATCGGAGTTGCCTTTGGCTCCGTTTGCCTTAGGCGGCGTGTTAATGATGGTTTTGTTATAAGGGGTGAAGATGAATAAACGTCAATTAATTCCAATTGCGCTGGTATTCATGACAGTTTTATCGGTATACTACATGTTTGATTCAAAGTTCCAAACAGCTGCAAAATATGATGCGGCAGTTGCAGAAGGTGATCGCCAGGTTGAATCTGGAGTAATGGTGAAAGCTCTTGAATCGTACGAAAAAGCGATTGCTTTGTCTCCTTCGCCAGAATTGCTGAAAAAAGTCGCTGAAGGTTATTTAAAAAATGATGACTATTATTCCGCAAAAAGGTGGTATGAAAGACGGATGGTGACAAAGTATCCGAAAGAATCTTCAACATATGATTTTGGGATACATATGTATATCGAACATGGTGATTATGAAAACGCATTTCAAGCTTATGACACAGCTGTTAAAAGAAATGCATTGTCAAATCAAGGGGAGCAGTTGATCAATCAAATTCAATATGTAAATGAATTGGTGGGATCGTACAAGGAAGTTAAGAGTTTCGGAAATGATCATATAGCCGCAGTGTTAGATTACGATGATAAATGGATTTTCATTGATACATCTGGAATGAATGCTTTTAGTGGGAAATTCGATAAAACGGACAATTGTGTTCAAGAGAAAGCGGCGGTAGTGAAAGATGGACAAGCGATGTACATTGACATTAACGGAGACCCTGTCATAACCGATGGCTATATCATGGAAAAAAATTCAGATATTGATACGATTTCTGAATTCCGTGATATACAGAGTAATCTGATCTTGGCAAAAGTAGATGATGTCTGGAACTACTATGATGCAACCACTTATGAAAAACAGCATGGTGGGTATTTTGACGCAACTCTAGCGACTTTAGGCATATGTGGAGTTGCGAGGGGAATGACTTCCTGGGCAATAGCCGATTCAAAAGGAAACCTGATCACTGATTACATTTATGAATCGGTAGTTGTTGATGAACGAGGAATTCTTGCAAGAAATGAATGTTACTTTGCTCAGAACAGTTTGATGTATTACTTGTATGATTTGACGGGTAAGGAGATTGCGGGTCCATATGACGAAGCAAGGGCGTTTAATGATAATACCTATGCGGCAGTAAAGAAAAATGACAGGTGGATCTTTGTGGATGCACAAGGTCATGAAAAAGACTTGGGAAATTTTGAAAACGCAAAATCGTTTTCAAATGGCTTGGCACCCGTGCAGATTGATGGCAATTGGGGATACATTGACATGAATGGAAATGTAGTCATAGACTGTCAGTTTGTTGATGCAAATATGATTACGGGATATGGCGTTGGTTTTGTCAAAATCAATACAATGTGGAAAATATTGAAACTCATAAGCAAGAATCATTGAAGGGGGTGATTGAAATGTTGAGCTATGGATATGAAAATGATGGTAACAGAAGATATTTGATGTATAAGCTTGCTGGCGGTGAAATTGATAAAGTTGGGATGGGAATGTTGAAATACAATAATGTTGAAGGCATCATTTCTATTAATGAAACCTATATGGACGGTGAATCAGAGGTTCGATATGACATTTCATCATGCATAAATCTTTCAGAGTTTACGAGAAAAGCTACCAGAAGTGAAATGCTGGTCTTTTTGGAATCAATTTGTAACACATTGTTAGAATCGGAGTATTATCTCTTAAGTCCAGAGATGATTATTCTAAATGAAGAGCAAGTATTCGTTGATAAAAACACATGCACCTGTCGTTTGGTGTACTTGCCATTGATTAACGAAACGAAAGCGGATTTTTCATCTTTTTTATTACACATATTTTTGAACCCGAAATTCGACCTTCCTGTCACAAATGAAATCAAGACTTGTTTGTACAGTGACAGTTTGGATGTTTCAAGGCTAAAGAATGTGATTATACAAGAAAAACAAGGAAAACAACCAAATATTGGTCCTCAAGGAGGAAAACAGCCTGCCATTGTTACCCCTAATAATGTGACGACCACAACAAATAACAACGTACAAAAAAATGCCTCTACTGGTATGTATCAAACTGACGGATTGAGAAGAGCTAGTCAAGAAATGTTTGAGGATGAACCTGATGAACCAATCTCTGTTAGAGGAGTAGTGAACAAACCTGGCGATCCAATGGAAGATGAGCCAGTAGCTGAAAGGCGCGGATTTTTCAGTAGTTTATTTACCAAAAAGGACAAAATCGAAAAGGAAACAAAGTCCATAGATGATAGTAAGGAGATGCCTCCATGGAGTAGACCGGCTGCCACTTCCAAAAGCAATAGTAATAATGATCAAAACAGCGAAATAAATACCAATAATATTCATGATGTAAAAGTCGCACACAGTTCAAGCAATATATCTGGCTCTGAAAGACAGACGAAATACCCTCGTCAGCAGGCTTCACAGCAAAAGCCGGCAGTGACATCCAAGGAGACAGTATGCTCAACACGAAACGCAAGGCCACAAAGACAGCCAAGTAAAGCGGGTACAATGATTCTTGAAGAACCTAGGAGAAGACCAAAAACAACAGTGCTTATGATGGATGACAATGATTATTCAAAGCCGCAGCCAAAACTAATTAATAAAAACAATCAGATTATTTCTATCAACAAGAATGTGTTTCGTCTTGGTTCCGATATAAATGATGTGGATCATGCATTTACTTCCAATATATATGTATCAGGAAGTCATTGTCTGATTTTTGAGAAGAATGGGCAGTATTATATTAAAGATTTGAACTCCTCGAATGGAACTTACATTGATGGAAGAAGGATAGCACCATTTACCCCAGAACTTATCATGGATGGTCAGGAGATAAAGCTAGCGAATGAAGTACTGATTTTCAAACTTCATTAAGCATTTGGAGATTGAAATATGGATTTTATCATATCAGGAAGAACAGATATTGGCAACATAAAAAATGTAAATCAAGATAGCTTTGATGTTATGACTATCAAGACAAAGCTTGGGCGGATGGTGTTTGCGGTTGTCTGTGATGGAATGGGTGGATATACAGGTGGTGAGATTGCTAGCGCATCCGTGGTAAATGCATACCGAAATTGGGTTCTCTCTCGCTTGCATGATATGTGCAATGAAGGCATAATAGTTGAATCGCAGATTAAAAGGGAATGGAATGACATCGCGATCAAATGCAGTGAAAAGTTAAGGTCATATGGCTCAGAAAATAATATGAAGCCGGGAACAACACTTGCAGCCATTTTGATAACCCAGACAAAATACTATGTGATTAATATTGGCGACAGCAGGGTTTATGAGATTGCCAATGAATTGAAAAGGCTAACGGAAGATCAAACATTGGTCGCTGCCGAAGTAAGAGAAGGAAAGATCACAGAAGAAGAGGCTGAATTAGATGATCGTCGAAATGTTCTTCTCTGGGGAATTGGAGTGACAGAACGCCTTTATCCAGAGTTTCGAATTGAGAATACAAAACCTAACGCGGTATACATGGTATGCTCAGATGGATTTAGACATGAAATCAATAGTGAAGAAATCTATCAGAATCTTCGCCCCGAAATTATGTTAAGTGAAGAGACGATGAATAGACAGATTGATCATCTGATTGATATAGTTAAACAAAGAAAAGAAGAAGACAACATCACATGTGTTGCGATTAGGACATTCGAGGGAGTTGATAATGCTTAAAGAAAATGACCTAGTAGATGGAAAATATCGAGTTAGATATTCAGTCGGCAGAGGTCAAATGGGAGAAGTTTGGCTTGCTGATCACTTGAGGCTAAGCCAATTGGTGGCGATCAAGGAAGTCCTAAGCACCGATGCCAAAAAAGATGATTATGACATCGGTGAAAAAGAACAAGATCGCTTAGCGTTTGAACTTCTAAGAGAGCGTTTGGAAAAAGAATCCGATCTTTTGAAAAAGCTCAAGAATGATCACTTGCCAAGAGTCTTGGATATTATTCCCACGGAAGATTCGATATTACTTGTGATGGATTATATCCAGGGGCGTAGTCTTCAAAGAATCATGGAAGAAGACAAGGACAAAAAGAATGGCTTTTCTGAAGAAGAAATCTTTAAATATGCCATTCAGTTGGCGGAGGTCCTGAAATACCTTCATAATCAAAGTCCGCCTATAATCCACCGTGATATCAAGCCATCAAATATTATGCTGGACAAAGAGAAAATATATGTTATTGATTTTGGCACCGCAAAAGAAATACTTTTAGACGGCCAGGATTCCAGGGCATTAGGAACTGCTGGATATGCTGCTCCGGAACAATATAAAAGCCATAATCGTCCAGGACGTTCGGATGAAAGGACGGATATTTACAATCTAGGGGCGACATTATTCCATTTAGCGACTGGTCAAGAGCCAGAACCACTTCGTGTTGGCTCTGTCTTAGATATAAAGCCAGAATTGTCGGAACCGCTTGATAAGATCATACGGAAATGTACGGAATATAAACCAGAAGAACGTTATAAAGATGTTGGTGAACTGTTGGATGACTTGAAAGACCCATACAGTTTAACCAAAGAAGCAAGAGAGAATGCCAAAAAAGCAATGACTATGTTTCTTGTTCCTGCTGTAGCAAGCTTGGTATTTCTTGGAGTAGGAATGGGAACTGGCATTGCTGCGAGCAAAATGGGATTTGATACATACGCAGAGAAAATTCAAGAAGCAGACTGGACGAATGATTATGATGAAAAAATCATACTCTTGAATGAGGCCATCGAAACACTTGGGCAAGGAGGAAGGGAAGAAGCATATATTGAACTAATCAAAGCCTACAAACAAAACGAAACAAGCATAGATCCATCACAAGACCCTATTTTGACACAAGAGGAAGAATCCGAATTGGAATCATGTATAGAACAGCATAAAAACGAATTAATTGAAAGTGGCAATTATGCGAATGTTTGTTATGAAATGGGAAAAGCTAATCTATTTCATCTACAGTACGGCAATGGAACTAATGAAACTACAAATATGATTAATGCCTATCCATGGTTTAAAAGAGTAATAGATAACTCAGACAGCACAAGCGAGAATTACCGTGTTGCGAATCTTTATGTTAATATAGGTGAATTCCTGCAAACCATAGGAACATTAATCAAAGAGGGAGAAGACAAAGGGAAATATCAACCATTCTTCGAAACCATTAACGAGCTTCTTAACACGATCGCAGTTGACAGAGACGAAGCGGAAATTGTTAGAATACAGTTGTTGGAATTTTCCCGAGGAATGTTACAACAATATACAAACGGATTCAGGCGAGATGGAGTTGAGTTGAGCCAAATGAATGAAATGCTCTCTTTGATTGATGATACATTGGAAGATG
>OMYM01000466.1 GCA_900315225.1 uncultured Erysipelotrichaceae bacterium
GGGAGATATGAAGATATAGTATTCCTCCGCGCCCATCGGAAGCGAAGAAAAAAGCATGGTCTCTGCTCTCTCGTCCGTGAATGAAACATCGCTCATCAAATCGATCTCGCCTGTGATAAGCATCTGCAACAACTCTGGCCAGCTTCCCTCAACGTACTCATAGTTCCAGCCAGTGTAAGCAGCGATTTTTTGCTGATAATCATAGGCATAGCCAGATCGACGTCCAAACTGATCCATGGTATTGAATGGGCTCTCATACCAGCCGACACGCACAGTCTTTCTCGACTCCTGCGCATGTGCAGAAAGTGGAACCATTAAGATCATTGCCATGACAAGGGATAGCACGATGACAATCATTCGTCTTTTATAGGTAAAAGAACTTCTGAATGCACACATTTCACTGATAACCTTGCCGTACTCATGTGGTTTGTGCACTCCTGTTAGTTTATCAACAATAGCCCAGATGAAAGAGGCTTTCTCATTCACATTTGCACTAAGACTCATTTTCATGTCCTCCAATCATAATTCAGTATCTATACGCTGTTTCCACAGAATCATAAGAGAAGTTGCATCAAGGGAACTCATATCGATGTCATTCTTTTTACAAAGCAATCCCCTGTTGCATGGTATTGGTCTACAGCGGAGAAAGCCCATGTTTACCGCATACGGATCACGATATTGTGACTGTTTCGGCTTTTCAAAAGCCAAATTCAGCGGTATGTCCAATTTCTCCAGCATGTCGCTGGGAAATTTAGGATGAACGAATAGAGGTTCAGGCACAACTATACTTGACTCCTTTCAAAACCACCATGGGCGTATAGGGTTCGCTTGACTATGCAGTGTATGTGGTTCACCAGATCCAAAGGGGTTCTTCAAGTTCTCCAAGGTATGGCTCTTCGTGGCTTATTTCGGTTCGTGGGCTTCTTTATCGTGTATCTTCTTATGGTGCTTATATTATAGCTCTCATACCAACACTATGCAACGGGGGATTAATTGCATTCAGGAGTTTTGCATGAGTGCGCCTATTATTCCCTACCAACGATCAGCAGAGCAGGGAAAATCCATGATCTTGGGTCGAATGATATAGATATCCATTGTTTCATGATGTTTCGCTGAAAAAAAACGTCAAAAGCGCAGAAGAAACCCATCGTCTTTAGAGATTTATTTTTTGCCAAATTCATTTTTGTTGATACAAACGGAGAGCGTTTTTCGGTTTCTCGCCTTGATTTTGTCGAATTCGTCAGAGGAAATCAGTCCCTCATCAAGCAGCTTTTTCGTCAGCTGTTCCGCAAGATAATAGTTGTACTCTTTCTGCATATCTTCATTTGTCGGCTTCGGGACATCTGCTGGATTCACCCTACCGTCTATCGTCTGTATTACCTGCATAGAAAAACACCTCCTGCCAGGTAGCCTTGGCAGGAGGTGAAAACTGACGGTTTGAGGGAAAATATCAGTCTTTTATATGAAAATACCTCCAGACCACAAGACCTGGAGGAATATATGATTTTACACTTTAATGATTGTTTTGCCCTTCGATTTGCCGCCGGCAACTTTTTGAAGCGCCTTATTGACATCGTTGAGTGTGAATACTTCATCGACAGATGCCTCAATACGCCTTTCTGCAAAAATCTCGGAAATATGCTCAAGGCCTTTGCCATCTTCATGGACAAAAATGAAATAGTACTTCTGATTCTTCTTCGCGGCCATCTGATCGTATTTGCGTCCTGCGACCTTTAACAGAATCTGTTTGAATGCGGGCATACCTGCTCGGACGGCAAATTCGCCGTTTGGCATTCCACGCAGGGATACCAGCTTGCCTCCGTTTTTAAGAATGCCGAACTCCTTCGGCAGTTCACGATCCCCAAGCGTATCCAGAACATAATCCACATCGGCAAGGCTTTCGGCATAGTCTTCTGTCTTATAATCAATAAAACGATCAGCACCCAGAGCAAGAACACGGTCTCTATTTGTCGCACTGCCGTTCGTGATAACGGTGAGTCCGTAGCTCTTTGCCACTGGTATTGCCATTGCTCCGAGGCTTCCCGTTCCTCCTGAAATGAATATTGTCTCACCGACCTTTGGCTTCATCAGTTCGAGTGCCTGAAGTGCGGTCAATGCGGTCAGCGGAACGCAGGCGGCCTCCTCATCAGAGAGATACGCCGGAACCTTTGCGATTGCGTTTTGATGAATAGCGGCATACTCCGCAAAGGCACCGATTTTATCAAGAGGCATTCTGCCGTAAACACGGTCGCCGACAGAAAACCTACTGACTCCTGCGCCGACTTTCTCGATTGTTCCGACAAACTCATTGCCCATAACCAGAGGAAACTTATACGGAACAATCATCTTCACTTCGCCGTGGATAATCATGTTATCAAGAGGATTTTCACCAGTACTTCCTGGCTGCTGAACTCCGGTGCGGGAATATCATTGATTACAAGATCACACCCATTTTTGTTATATCCATTCAAAAATGCTGCTTTCATGTATGTCACTCCTTGTCAATTTCAACTTTCATTTTCTGCATGCAGTCTGCAAGTGTCGTATTTTTTAACTCCTGATAGGCTTTCTCTTCAATTCCACGAAATACATCTGCAAGTACCAGACGGATATGCCTCCCAACGATGCATTCATCATTTGGATTCCGATGAAGGTCAAACACATGCACCTACTCCGTCCTAGCAATTGCCTGATACACCTTCAATAGCGAAAGTTCTTCCAGCTCTGCAAGCAGTGTAAACCTGTTGATCCCCTGACGGCTTTCAATGATGCCCCTCTTCTTGAGCAGCCCTGTTATCTTGCGTATATAGCTTGCGTTTGTGCCGACACTTTCCGCTATCTGATCTGAGGTCATAGGCATCTCAGCTCCGGCGATCATAATCAGCGTTTGTATTGCTGATGAAAACTTTGTATCCATTATTTTTCCTTATAATCAACTGTCTGATTTTCCCCATACTTGCACAGCCCTTATTTGTCCACGACATTCCGTTGTGCTTTTGCCTGTCTGCTACAATCGGGTCATTTGAATTTTCGCCCTGATTGCCAGAGTTTATAACCTTAATCCCGGAATAAGGTAACACGTTATTTTTGATTTTCAGCGCCTTCTGAATTCTCACTATTAGCTTGAGTTACGCCAAGGAATTTCAAAAAAGCTTGTCCTCGAGGTTTTGTAGCCATAAATTTTGCATGATTTCTTTCCGCCACTTAAAATTGTGGCTTCTTTGCGTTCAAAGTATTCGATCATGTATGCAATGGATTTTTTCTTATCCTGTTTTACACCTTTGTTTCTGCTTCGAGGCTCTTCTCCAGGTCGTGCTCTTTTATCCCGCCGGACCTGTGATGGAATAGATGCAGACAGCCTTGCATACCTTTTTGACTATTCCATCATGCCATGTTGCACGTTCGTAAACATAAATGCTTCCGTTTGGTTTTCTGCTTCACGGCGGCCGACGGATTGCTTTCCTGCACAAGGGCGTGGCATTGTGGTCCTCCTCTTTATATCCCCAAATCGAAAACTTTTCTACTAGCAGGACCAACTTGATGATTGTGTGCCGAGGATCCGAACAAAATGAACAAAAACAACGATCTGGAACTCTTGGACTGAGGAAATTCCACAGGAATGACTTGCACAGAAACAGTCCCTAAATATATTGGGTGAATCAATTTTAGGGACCATGGTAGCGATGGAAGGGAATGCCATACAAGAAAACGAGCGCATGCCATGCAGGGTTCCGGGAATAGCCTGCCTGAAGGGAGGCGCAGCCGGCTCCGGCAACAATGATTATTCCCATGCCTGCGTCGCCTGGAACCAGGACTGTCCCGGTGTTTTGAAATACATTCGTGTCCTACTGTGCTAGTCGAATTAATACATTTTTCTACTAGCTTCGGAGGCTTTTGTAGAGCGTTATTTTTAATGTTTTGCGCTAGTCTAGTAGAAAAATTTTCGATTCGGGGCTATATTGTCGAATTCGGCTTTTCCGCAAATCCAATCCGAAACTTCCGCTTAGAGCATGTCGTCAAAGGCAGGAGGAAAA
>OMYM01000047.1 GCA_900315225.1 uncultured Erysipelotrichaceae bacterium
ATCTGGAACAGATATTTACAATCGTTCCGCATATAACAGCAGGCAGAGGATGCAGAATTCTACATATTTGTGCGTCCAAGTATAAAACATTTAGAATATCGTCCTGATCGTACATTCATGGATCTATACTTTGAAGCTCGATCAAAAATGAACATAACGATGGACCAGTATATTCTTACCCTAGATTGGTTATTTTTGATCGAAGCCGCAAAGATTGATGAGAAAGGAATTGTTCGTTTATGCGATTGAAAACACTTGTGATAAAGCATGGAGATGGCACAATCATTCGTGAGATTGTCTTTGGAACAGGCTTAAACATAGTAGTAGACGAAACAATTGACGATGACATTCGAAAGATAACGATATCAAAACTGATCGATTACTGTTTAGGTGCTAAGAAACAAATCATATGGAAAGACGAAGTAAACAAAGATTTCCTTGTACAAATGAATGTGTATGTCGTATTGACTCTTGTATCGAGTGACACAGAACATGTGTTGGAACGGAATTTCCGTTTCAACAAAGAATCCGACATACGTGTGGATGGCAAGAAAGTAAAGCTGGGTGAATACGAGACTATCTTGGCTAAGATGATTCTCCCGAATCATCTTAGCCATAAACCCCCTTTTAGACGGGTTATAGCACACAATATACGCCATGACGATACAAGAGAGTCAAACAACTTGAGGCTCCTTGGAGACAATGTCACAAGGCCAGAATACGAGGCATTGTTCCTATACCTGTTAGGATTGGAATGCAATGAAGCATACGACAAACAAACGATTGAACAGGAGTTGAACGATGAAGTAAACTTTTGCAAGAAACTCGAACAAGGTCATACCTTGAGCGAATACAAGACTACGCTATCGTATACACAGTCTGAAATCCAAGAACTTCAAAAGCTGAAAGAATTGCTTGGCTTCAATGAAGATCTTGAGAAAGACCTTCAGTCCTTGAATGAAATCAAGGCAGAGATAGGAAGAGTATCAAGTGAACTAACACGACAGAACTTGAAATTGCAAATCATCAACGAATCCCTTGCCAGCTTAGACGCAAACATGGAATCTATAGATACAAATAATGTAAGACACCTCTATCAAGAAGCCAAAGAACACGTAAGCGATATTACTACTTCATTTGATGAACTTCTTCAGTATCACAACCACATAACACACCACAAAAAAGAATATATCCAGGGAGAACTTCCCCAAGTCAACAATAAGATCCAAGAATTGAAGGATAGACTGGATGAACTACGATTGCTGGAAGATGCCTTTTTTCGCCGTATTACGAAGAAAAATTCCTTGGAAGAACTCGAAAGAGTAGTATCGTTGTTACAGGTGCATTCATCGAAAAGAGATGAACTCGAAGCCTTGATTAACCAAATCATCAAGTCACAAAATTCCATCAAGGAACATGAAGACAGACTAAAGGATATCCATGCTCACTTGTATTCCGAAGAATTCCATGCAAGACTTCAAGAGAGAATCGATAGCTTCAATACATTCTTCCAACGTGTTTCAGATGAACTATATGGTGAAGCATATTCGTTGAGTTTCCAGATATCCGAGGATAAGAATGGCAAACGTAGCTATGAATTCAATGTATTCAATGCTAATGCAAACACATTTGATAAACAAGGGGAAATACTTTGCTTTGACCTTGCATATCAACTGTTCAAGAGAGAATACCAGATTGAAGGACTTGATTTCCAGTTGAATGACAAAAGGAAACTAATGCTTGGAAGCCAGCTAACGACAATAGCCAAATACGTTCGAAAGAACCATATTCAGCTTGTTGTATCTGTGCCAAAAGATAAACTTCCTACAGACATTGAACGCTATAGCAAAGTGATTCTTACCCCTAGCCAAGATGTATGATCTCCATCCTTCGATTGGATATTTCTTTGTATTTTGGGGTAGAAATCTTCTTGCTTGTGTGCTAGAATTATGTCATTGATAAATGTTAAGCAGGAGGTGATGTCATGGCATCAAGCAAAGGGTATCTACAGTTCATATTGGATCAACTATCCAGACTAGACGAAATAACATATCGAACAATGATGGGAGAATACATTATCTACTACCGTGGCAAGATTATCGGAGGTATATATGACGACCGTTTTCTGGTGAAACCTACACCATCAGCGATTGCAATGATGCCAAAGGCTGCCATGGAACAACCATATGAAGGAGCAAAACCAATGTTAATGGTGGATGAAGTAGAAAACAAAGACTTCCTACAAGAACTACTAGAAACAATGTATGATGAGCTTCCTGCTCCAAAAAAGAAGAGGTAACCAATGCATTTTGGCTTCTCATATGTTGGTCTATCTTTTCTAATCATGTTAATGTTACCAAACATGATATGGACAAAGAACCAACCCAAAGACTACGAGAAATATGTCGTTAACGAAAACAAAGTCTTACTTGCATTTGAGAGAATCGGAGAAGTATTGGTCTCAACCATTGCTCTCATCTTCTCAGACTTCAACATAAAACCTTGGTCTCATTGGTCATGGTGGCTAATCCTATCCGTAGCAATGATGATACTCTATGAGATATTCTGGATCAGGTACTTCAGAAGTGAGAAGACAATGAAAGACTTCTACCGTAGCATTCTCTACATCCCCGTTGCAGGAGCAACCCTTCCTGTTCTTGCCTTCTTTTCATTAGCGATATACGGAAAGAACGTTGTTCTAATGATCGCAGACATCATATTGGGAATAGGACATATAGGCATTCATTTGATGCATAAGAAAGAAGCCAACGACTATATTGACATTGAGAGAGATATTGACAATGAAACGTGAACTAGGCATTGCAAGATGCGGACTCGCATGCTGTTTATGTTCCGAGAACATCACATGCAAAGGATGTAAACAAGATGGTTTTCTAGAACTCTCTTGGTGCAAGGATGCTGAATGGTGTGAAAACAGGAAATGTGTTATAGAAAAGAAACTAAAAGGTTGCTATGAATGCAACCCAACAGAATGCCACAAAGGACTATATGCAGAGAAAATCAAAGCTATAGCCTTTGCGGAATATGCTAGAAGATATGGTGTTGAGGATCTTCTTGATTGCCTAGAACGTAATGAACAGAATGGAATTGTGTATCATCGTGAAGGAATCATGGGAGACTATGATGTATTTGATGAAGTGGAAGAAGTAATTGAGTTTATCAAGACAGGTAAGAAAGCAGGAGAGAAGAAAACAAGTGTATAGAGATTGTGGCTTTGAGTGAGATTTGGCTACAGATATAGGAAAGAAAAGGTTTCTGTAATTAAGCGTGCTGCTGAATAGAATGTCAAAGAGATAAGAACTGTTGCGTTGATAATGGTTCAAAGTAGACTCGTGTGATTAGAAAAGGATTTGAGAGATGATAGAGGTGAGTGGTATGAAGTATAAGCTTTCGGATATAATGGAAATAATTGGAGGTGGAACACCCAAAACAAGTGTTCCAACATATTGGAATGGCAATATACCATGGCTATCCGTTAAAGATTTCAATAACGATTATCGTTATGTCTATAAGACCGAAAAGTTGATCACTGAGGATGGACTAAAACACAGTACTACAAGACTGCTCGAACGAAATGATACTATCATTTCCGCAAGAGGTACTGTTGGTGAAGTTGCCATGATTCCATTTCCGATGGCATTTAATCAATCTTGCTTTGGACTCCGCGCAAAAAAAGAAATTGTTGATCCAACCTTTCTTTATTATTTAGTGAAGTATAATGTTAATGTACTAAAACAGAACTCACATGGATCGGTATTTGATACCATTTCAAGAGATACTTTTTCTGGAATTACTATTGATGTTCCAAGTATGCAAATTCAGAGTAGAATTTCCGATATTCTTAGCAGTATAGATGATTATATCGAAGTGAATTCTAAGATAAACGAGAATTTATTGGAGCAAGCAAAGGCCATATTTGATGAATTCTATAATAGTTCTGATAGTCAACAACCATTCACTTCGCTTATTCGTGTTTTAGGGGGTGGGACTCCAAAAACTTCAGTTCCAGAATATTGGAGTGGCTCCATACCCTTTTTCACCCCTAAAGATATAGGCATGCCATATACTATCCAAACAGAGAAGTACATTACAGAATCTGGCTTGAATCACTGTAACAGTAGACTTTATCCCAAAAACACAACTTTTGTGACTGCTCGTGGCACTGTTGGGAAAATAGGTTTGGCAGGAATATCCATGGCCATGAATCAATCATGTTTTGCTCTGATGAGTGAGTCGTTAGATCCAATTCTCGTGTATTTCTATGCGCATAAAGTTGTTTCATCATTAAAACACAAAGCATCTGGAGCTGTATTTGACGCTATCAATACCCGTGATTTTGACAGTGAATCGATTAATGTGCTCAATAAAGATTATGTTCAACTCGTATCATCTATTATTGCCCCAATGATGGAAAATATACACAATAACACAAAAGCGAACATTAAACTATCTTCTCTTAGAGATTCCTTGCTTCCTCGACTCATGTCTGGCGACCTTGATGTCTCCAACCTGGATCTCTAGACAGAGAAATTCTCGTTTATCTAAGGCTAATATAACAAATAAGGATAGGAACGACAAAATAATGGAAATTAACAAGGAAATTAATACATCTAACGATTTGGATTCCACATATGGACTATCCGACGAAGAATTGACACGTCGCTTTAAAGAGTCTATTAGGATAGATGATGAAATCAGAAGGATAAAAGGTCTGCCTGTAGCCAGATATGACAAAGTAAACAAGAAGGCATACCTCGAATACCCGGATGGGAAACGTGAATATGTCGGAAAAGGAAACCAAAACGAATAAGAAACCCGAAGTATGTGTGTTTGCTGGACCAAATGGGAGTTTTTGGAGGTATCGCACCATATGAAAAGGAAAATCCTCAAGATTGTTTTGATTGTTGTCATCGTGTTTGTGGCATATAACACCGTCTGGTTTTCGTGGGCACATGTGAAATATGGGAAATTGACTGACGGTATGGAGGAAGCGGAATTCGGCGATCCTATTACGCCGCGTTATATTTATACGGACGATGATCGATACGACTACCTGGTAAAGTATCCGGATTATCTGTCTTTTAACGGCAATATGTCTGTGGGACTTCCTGCCATGAATGAAAATCCTTTTACAGATGCCTTGATCATATGGCCAAAGATCATCGGTAAATATGAGCTGGGAGTGCTTTTGTATGATGGAGACGGAACAGAATATGCAGTTTATATTGATGCCGATGGCAATGCATTATCGGAAGAAGACAAAGATGTGGTTTCACGCCACAGAGAAGCCATAAAAGACCTGCTGATAAAGGCGGATGAAAAATGGAGTATTTTTGATTGAAGAAGAGAAATGAGGGAATCATACAAATCGGGATTTGCAGGGGTAAACTCATTATTGACCATAAACGAAAGCAGAGTCTCGGAGGTGGATAAAGCCATTCATGATAAACAGACGGAGTTCTTCATGGCTGGGAATGACTAGAACCTGATTGATGAGATAGACGATGCATTTATTAACTTCTGGGAGGAACGTCAGAATATATTCACCAAGGCAGCACTGAAACATGATCTTCAGGAGCGGATGGAAGACTTGATTTCATTCCTTGACGAGCAGAAAGAGGCAGTGACTGAGTACAGCTTATTGAGGGTATTACAGTTTACGATGAGAAGCTGGTGTTCGAGTTTAAGTCGGGGATGACGGTGGAAGTCAATGCATAAGCAGATTGCAGGAATATTCGTGATTCTTTTTTTTGGAGGTGCGGTTATTTATGCACGCACATCGGCAAAAACATATAAAATTGCCGATGTGTGTGATTAATTCAAAGGAGATGATATCATGCAGTGGTATGAAGAAGAGCTTGACCGTATGGATGATAAAAAAACATACTTCATAAAGAGCTTATGGACAATTCTAAGATCATGGTAAGGAGACATGAATGAACTTTATAAGGATTATGTTATTAATTGCGGCTTTAGGACATTTGCTTTGCGGATGTTGCGATTGTCTGCTGACATATGTCCCTGGCGGAAGAAAATTCGGAGCAAAACAGTTATCCGACAGTCATCTGATGGCGGAGACTTTCGAGAAAATGCCACTCAAAAATCCACTGTTATCCATGCTTCTTGGGTGTTTTGCATTGTTTATGTGTTCGTTTGGATACTACGGAATCTATTTGTGGATGAAGGAATTCTCCGAAGTATATGCGGTGATAATATTGATATCTGCTGCTTTGTTTTTGATCGTTGGGACCGCACATCATATTTTTTGCGGCGTTTCTGAGTGGTTCTATGTCCGTATGGAAAGGACAGAGGAAGCGTTCAGGGCTGTAATAAAGCTGTTTAGGGATACATCCGTAACGATGATCGGGTGTTATCTTGGCTGGGCAGTGTTTGGAATTGCGCTTTTTATTGCTGTAATAACAGGAGTAACAGACATTCCGAGATGGGCCTGTATCTTCAATATTGTGCCTTTGTTTATCGTAACATTCCCTTTTCATATCGGCGGAATGGGGAACTGGTGCGGAGCGGTAATGTTTGTCAGTCTTATGCTTCTGATCTGACTGGAGACTTTTGGATCATCAATCAAGATATAGGAAGATATCTCAAAAGCTAGACACCAAAATCCCCCTTGAATCTGATTTGCCATTGAATCACGGAACTTCAAATTGGAATTGAACAAATGACAGAATAGTATTGGCACTCCCAGAAACACTGCTTCTGGGTGATATAACTTGACAACGAAAAGAAATTGCAGACACCGTCTGCAATTTTGGAGGTTATCATGGAAATGCAAGAGATGAATCAGCTACAGCTGATCACTGAAATTAAAGACAAGATTCAGACTGCTCAATACAGAGCTTTGTTGAATGTTAACAAGCAACTGATCAGACTGTACTGGGAGATAGGAACTTCTCTGAATAAGAATACTTCATACGGGAATAAGTTCATTGATACACTCACCCAAGAGATAAAGGTTGCATTTCCTGGTGTTAAGGGATATTCAGCTAGAAATCTACGTTACATGAAGCGTTTTGCCAAGGAAATAACAGATCCCGACTTTTTGCAAACAGTATCTGTAAAATTGTCGTGGTCACATAATCTTGTGCTGATCGAGAAACTGGATGACATGGAATCTCGTTACTGGTACGGAGCAAAGGCGATTGAAAATGGATGGTCGGTCACAGTGCTTGAACACCAGATAGCAACTGGGTTAATTACTCGTTCGGAAAGGAAAAAGATTCAGAATTTCGATAAACTCCTCCCACAGCCAAAAAGTGAATTGGCAATTCAGATCATGAAAGATCCCTATATTTTCGATTTTGTTGAATTTGACGAGAAAATGAAAGAACGTCAAATTGAGGATCAACTAGTGAATGATATAACCAACTTCCTTCTGGAAATGGGAAAGGGATTTGCCTACATGGGTCATCAGTATCCATTGACACTTGGGGATGATGAATTCAATCTTGACATTTTGTTCTATAACACTCTCTTGCATTGCTATGTAGTTGTTGATCTTAAGACAAAAAAGTTCATTCCAGAATATGCTGGAAAGATGAACTTCTACTTGTCGCTTGTTGATGATCAATTGAAGACAGAAAGATACAATCCATCAATTGGATTAATTCTGTGCAGGGACAAAAACAAGACTGTTGCTGAATTTGCATTGAAAGACATAGCTAAGCCTATGGGTGTTTCGGAATATCGCTTTACTCAGGAGCTTCCTAAAGAAATTCAAGATGCTTTTCCAAAAGCGGCAGATTGGGCAGAACACATTATTATTGAAACAACAATTGACGAGAAGAATAGTCAATAAGCTTTTAAAATCAAAGATTTTGATGTCCTTAGAGTTAGAAATTTTGCAGACACGTCTGCAAAATTCAATTCCCTCAAAATACTCTATCATATGGCTCAGTAGAGTCATGTGTTATGTTGAGAAACCACTATACACAGACGCAGAATGCTACCTATTTGTGCGTCTGTGTATATTTTGAATCTTGTGATATTTTTGAGTTGTTAGGAGGTGAAACATGATTCTTCCAGAAAAGCATATTCCCATTCATGCGTCTCTGTTTGGCTTTGGCGCATATCTTCTTGGCTATATAGAGAAGCCACTGTATGTAGAAGATCTATGGGACATCTATAGAAAAGACTACAGGGAGAAAAGGTATCCTGTGAATTTTACATTTG